>CAYYMW010000080.1:0-3294 GCA_964472515.1 uncultured Verrucomicrobiota bacterium
CGGTTGGCGATGCCGGGGTCGTCACCTCAGCGGTTGCGCACGGGGGAAAGACGGGGGGCGGCGGCTAAAGCGCGGGCAGGAGGCGGGTCAGATCGAAGTTGAACACGAGCTGGAGGCCGGCCAGGAACGTCAGGATGTAGATGACTTTGACGAAGCCCGCCTCCGGGATCTTGCGATTCATCCACACACCCAGCCAGACTCCGATGGGCACCACGGGCAGGAGGGCGGCACTGGTGGTCAGGGTGCGGCTGTTGATGATGGCTTCCTGCGGAAGCCAGGACCAGGTCATCAGGTGTCGGTCCAGGCAGTAGAAGGGCAGTTTGATCCAATTCACCCAGGTGAAAACCAACACGTTGGTGCCGACGAAGATGACCTTGGTCAGTTGTTGCGGGAGCAGGAACATGCTGACAACGGGGCCGGCGCCATGGGCGAAGGTCGAGGTGATGCCCGCCAGGATGCCACAAGGAACGCCAACCTTGTGATTGGGCCGAAAGACCCCCTTCGATTTTAACAGGTGATCTTTCACCATTTGGAAGGTGACAAACAAGATGGCCAGGATGCCGATGGTCAGGTTCAGCTGGCGGTGGCTGAAACGCCCGATGAGTTGCACCCCGATGATCACTCCGACCACCACGCCCGGCAGGAGGTAACCCAGGTTCTTGCGTTCCCACTGGCCCCAGTAGTGGTAGATGGAGAAGAGGTCCCCGGCGCAGAGCAGGGGCAAGAGGATGCCGATGGCGTCTTTGGCGCCAAAAGCGAGCACGCAGAGCGGGGTGGTCAACATGCCGAGGCCGCCGCCAAAACCGGCCTTCGAGATGCCGATAAACAGCGCGCCCAGGACCGCCACCAGGATGTGACTTGCGTCAGACACGCGCTTCGTTTACGGGCTTCGGGACCGGGTGTCCAGCGCAATGGGGCAGGGGAGGGGCGGCTACGAAGGCGGCGGGTTACTCGTGACGGAGGGCTTCGATGGGGTCCAGCTCCGCCGCAGCACGGGCGGGGTAGAGGCCGAAAACGATGCCCACCGCGCCGGAAATGCCAAACGCGAGCAGGACTGACCAAACCGTCACGATGGTGGGCATGCTGGTCAGGCGGGAGACGATGAACGGGGTCACCACTCCGACGACCACGCCGATCAGCCCGCCGCCGACGGAGAGGACCACGGTTTCCACGAGGAACTGGCTGATGATGTCCCGTTTCTTCGCGCCCAAGGCCCGGCGCACGCCGATCTCCCGGGTGCGCTCGGTGACGGTGGCGAGCATGATGTTCATGATGCCAATGCCGCCCACGAGCAGGGAGATGGCGGCAATGGAACCCAGGACGATATTGAAGATCCGCTTGGTCTGTTCGGCTTGGCGCAGGAGTTGGAGCGGTACGACGATCTCGTAATCCACCTTTGGGTGGAAGCGGTTGAGCAGGGAACGAATCTGCGGATCGGCGGTTTCCACCGAAGCCAGGTCTTGCATTTGCACGGTGAGTTGGTGCAGTTCGACCTTCTCGACCTCCATGCTGCCAGCGGAACGCCGGATGAGCACCTCGCCGAAGCGGGACCGCGAGGTCGACAGGGGGATGTAGACGTTGTTATCCAACGGTTCACCCTCCATCTTCCCGGCCTGGGTGCGCTGCTCCGGCAGGTTTTGTTCCCGCACCAAGCCGATGACCCGGTAGTAGAAGGCGTCGATCTTGACGGCCTGCTCCAAGGCGTCCTGGTAGGGGAACAGGCGTTTGGCCAGGCTGGCCGTGAGGACGCAGACGTTGTTCTGGTTGATCTCGTCGGCGTGGGTGAGAAAGCGCCCGCGGGCGATGTCGAGGCCCACCATCTCGACGTAGATGGGCAGCGTGCCCAGGACCTGGCAGGGGGCGCTGTTGCGGGCGAACCGGACGGTTTCCCGGATGATCCGGACCGGCATCACCCGGACCACCCCGGGGATGGTGGATTGCAGGCGCGCCCCGTCCTGGTAGGTGAGCCCGTAGTCGAGGCTCATGCCGCGGCCCAGGCCGGCTTGCTTGGCGTCTTCCGAAGGTTTGACGCTGCGCAGGATGATGTTGTTGCTGCCGAGCTTCTTGATGGCTTCCTGAGCGGCGTAGGAGGCGCCCTCGCCAATGGCCAACATGGCGATGACGGAGCACACGCCGAAGATGATGCCCAGCATGGTCAGCGCGGACCGCAGCTTGTGCAGCATCAGGGTCTTGATGCCCAGGCGGATCGTGGTGATGAACTTGAAGCTGAGCATGGGTCAGGAGGCCGCCGGGGCGGCGGCGGGGCCATCGCGGTTGACGACCTCGCGATCGACACGGCCGTCTTTCATGTGGATGACCCGCTGGGCGCGCTTGGCCACCCGTTCGTCGTGGGTGACCAGCACGATGGTCTTGCCGTGGGCGTTGAGGCGGTCGATCAGTTCCAGCACCTCCACCCCGGTCCGGGAATCGAGGTTGCCGGTGGGTTCGTCGGCCAGGATCATGAGCGGGTCGTTGACCAGCGAGCGGGCAATGGCCACGCGCTGCTGCTGACCGCCGGAAAGCTGGTTGGGGCGGTGATGGAGCCGGTCCCCGAGACCGACCAACCGGGCCAATTCGGCGCAGTGGTCGTGGAATTGGCGCAGGTCCTTGCCTTGGTAGAGCAGGGGCACCTGGATGTTCTCGATGACGGTGAGTTGGGCGATGAGGTTGTAGGACTGAAAGATGAACCCGATCCGTTTGCCGCGCGCTTCCGAAAGTTGGTCGTCCGGCATGGTGGCCACATCCTCGCCGCCGAGGAAGTACTGACCGGAGGTGGGGCGATCCAGGCAACCCAGCAGGTTGAGCAGGGTGGACTTGCCCGAGCCTGAAGGGCCCATGATGGCAACGTAGGACCCCCCATAGATGGAGAGATCCACGCCATCCAAGGCGCGCACTTCGATCTCACCACCCAGGGCGTAGTACTTCTTGATCCCGATGAGGCGAATCAAGCCGTTGGCGGCGGTGCTGGGGGGAGGGACGGCAGGCATGCGTCAGGGCTGGCGTTCCGCCGGAGGATTCTGCGCAGGTGGGGCGGGGTTCGCGCGGCGTTCGGAGGTTTCGGACTCGCGTGCCGGCTGGCGAAGGTCTTGGCCGGGCGCGGCGTTGGTGGCACCGCCTTCGCCTTGGTTAGCGCGGTCCCGGCGGGGGCGATTGCCGAAGGTTTCCCGCATGGCGGCGCGTTCCTCGTCATCGAGTTGGCCGTCGCCGTTTTTGTCGAAGCGCTTCATCATCTCCTCGCGGTTGGGGCGGTTCTGCGAACGCGCGCCTTCCGGTTGACCCTCGTTCGCGGCGGCT
>CAYYMW010000080.1:3394-21108 GCA_964472515.1 uncultured Verrucomicrobiota bacterium
CCGGGCTGGCCGTCGCCCCGCGCCCCCTGGCGGTTGCCGAACTGAGCCGCCATGGCTTCCCGCATGGCGGTACGCTCCTCCTCGCTGAGTTGGCCGTCGCCGTCCTTGTCGAAGCGCTTCATCATTTCTTCGCGGTTGGGGCGGTTCTGCGCACGCGCGCCTTCCGGTTGGCCCTCGTTCGCGGCAGCTCCGGGCTGGCCGTCGCCCCGCGCCCCCTGGCGGTTGCCGAACTGAGCCGCCATGGTTTCCCGCATGGCGGTACGCTCCTCCTCGCCGAGCTGGCCGTCGCCGTCCTTGTCGAAGCGCTTCATCATTTCTTCGCGCGAGGGCATGCCGGCTGGACGGTTGGCGCCCTGACCCTGAGCGCGGGTGGTCTGGCGGTCGCCGGCCGGGGGAGCCGCCGCCGCCGCCGTGGTATCCGCCAGATTCGTTTTCATGCCGTTCCGCACCCGGCGCGAGACCGTGTTGGTGGTGTTGCCTTTGGGCATCTCCTCGCCCTGACTGAGGATCGAACCACCCAGGTCCTTTTCCGAGGTGTCGGCCGGCGGCGCCAAGAGCACATGGTCACCTTCTTTGACTCCTGAAGTCACCTCGATGAACCGGGTATTGTACTGCCCCACCGTGACCGGCACCGGAGTGGAACCCTCCGCCCGCGCCACGTACACGACTTGCTTGCCCCGGAGCGTCGTGACGGATTGAATCGGCACGGTCAGCACCTTGCTCAAGTTGGTGATCACGACCTCCGCCCGCGCCGAGACGCCCGGCTTGACCTCCGGCAGCTTGTCGTTGACCACGATCTCAGTGGCATAGACCTTGAGATTGGGATTGCTCCAACGGCTCTGCATATCCGGCAGGGGGGCGACCTTGACGACCTCGCCCAGGAAGCGCTTGTCCGGCATGGAGTCGAGCACCACGAAGGCAGGGAGGCCAGGCTCGATCTGGTTGATGTAGGTCTCGTGGATTTTGACGTTGACCTTCATGGTGGAGACGTCGGGCAGTTTGATGAGCTCCTGCCGATTGCGAACCGTGGCGCCTTCCTCGATCATGGATTCGCTGCTGAAGCGGCCGCCGCCCCCGCCGCTGGCGTAGACGACCAAGCCATCCTGAGGGGCCAGGATCTTGGTCGCGGCGAGTTGTTGCTCGTCCTTGGCCAGTTTCTTGGCGCTCAGTTCCAGCGTGTTGCGCTGGGTGGTGACGTCGGCTTCGTATTGGGCGATGCGGCGCTCGCCTTGGAGCTTGACGCGCCCCAACTGTTCCTTGGCCTCCTCGAGGGCGGATTCGAGAGTACGCTTCTTCTTGGGGTAGTCGAAGACCTCGATCAGTTCGAGGGCCTTCTGGGCCTGTTCGAGGCTCAGCCGGGTTTGGGAGACGGTCAGCCGGTCTTTGTCGAGGTTGTTCTTGGTTTCGAAGCCCAGTTCCTCGAGCTTGACCGTCCAAGTGAGCCGTTCCTCAGCAATTTTCAGGTTCTCGAGGACGTTGGTAATCTTGATCTGGGCGTCCCGCCGCTCTTGCAGCGACTCGCCTTCCATGTACTTCTTCAGGTCGGTTTGCGCGAACTCCACCTTGAGATTAGCGGCCGACATTTCGCTGTCGAACACGCTTTTCTGAATGTCGAGTTGCTGTTCCGCCTGGGTCAGGGCGAACTTGGCCTTCTCGTAATTGATCCGTTGCTGGTTGACCTGATCCTCCGCCGCCGAGGAGTCCAGGCGGACCAGCAGATCGCCCTTCTTGACCAGCGAACCTTCGGGGACGATGTAGATGATGCGCGCGACTCCCTCGACTTCGTTGCGGATGACCACTTCGTTGACCGCCTCCAAGGTGCCGGCCTCGACGACGGAAATCAGGAAGTCGCCGCGCTGGACCTGGAACGTGGTGGCCGCCTTCTTCTGCTTGGAAGTGAGGTTGACTGCCAGGGCGGCCAAGCCCAGAAGCGCAACTCCGCCCAGGACCAGCCACCATGGCCGCCGGCGGAGGAGTTGGCCAAGGGACATCAGATTGGGGGCATTCATGGTTAGCGGGCGAAAAAGTCGTCAGGTTTGATGAGTTCGGCGCCGGCGCTTTCGCCGCCCGGCGCGGGCTGCAGGCTTGCGAGGTCAGCCTGGCAGTCCTTCAGCCAGAACTTGTCGGCGTCCGTCTGGGCCAAGCCGAGGTCCAGGAGGAACTGGAGGCGGGTCTCCTGGTAGGCCAGGAGCGCTTCGTTGACCGCAATCTGGGCGCTGATCTGGGCGTCGCGGGCTTCCACCAGGTTGCGGACTTCGGTGCGCCCGGCATTGAGCAGCATTTGGGAACTCTGTACCCGGCGGTTGGCCAGGGTCAGCGCCAGGCGTTGGATTTCATAGTTTTGGCGCGCTTGCTCGAGGTTTCGCAGGCCCTTTTCCACACTGTCGCGGACGTTGTCCAGCGTGAGGGTCAGGGAGCGCACCTCGGCATCGAAGGAGATCAAGGTTGCGCGGTAGGAGTTACGTTGTGAAAGACGATCCAAGGGCAGATCGAGTTGCAGGCCCACCCCGCCCTGGAACTTGCCTGGATCGAAGCGGGTGTAATCGGTTGGTCCCTCGGATTGGAGGGAGCCGTCGGCAAAGAGGTTGATGCCGGGCCGGAGGCGGTCGGCGGCGATGCGGACCTTGCGTTTGCTATCCTCGAACCGGTCAATCTCGTTGAGTACCGGCAGTTGGCGGTTCACCGCGCAGCGATAGGCGGCGATCGGGTCGACCGCCATCGGCAGGAGCCCGGTGGTCCGCAATTCGTCCAGGGCTTGGTCGTCAAGAAAGAGGCGATGGCTCAGGGGCAGGCCCAGCTTGAGCTTGAAGGCGTCGAGCCGGGTGGAATAGGAGGTCAGCGTGTTGATGTAGGTGTTGCGGGCGCTCAGTTCGGCCTGCCGCGCCTGATCGACATCCGCCACCATCTCCCGGTCCTTCAAGCGGGCCTCCAGCCGCTTGGTGTCCTGCACGCGCCCGAGGTAGTTGGTGTACCGGTTGCGGACGACGTCCTTCTGCGTCAGCAGCCGGAAATAGTCGCGCGCGATCTCGATGGCGAACTGGTGCTGATAGTGGCTGTAGCTGCGCACCGCGTAGATGACGTTCCGCTCCTTCTGGGTGAAGTCCTCCACGACAGCGCTGTTGCGGCCGAAGCCGTTGAGCAGGGGTTGGGTGAGTTGTGCGGAAAAGGTGGTGACCGCCGAGCGCCGCGGGTTGCCGGTGTAATAGCGGAGGAGGTCATTGGCCAGCGCCACGCTCAGGGAGCCGCCGGTTTGAAAAGCCTGCTTGACGCCGAAATCGGTGGCGATGCTGCCCTTCTGCTGCATCTTGCCTGCTTCGGAGGCGCGCCGGTAATCGCCCCTCGAGCTGCCGGTGAGGTTGGGCCAGAACGGGTGCTTGGCCTCGGTCAGCGTGAGCGCCGCCTGATAGAGCTTCTCCTTTTCAGTCTGATACTCCCGGCTCTTGACCACGGCGAGGTCGAGCGCCTGGTCGAGGGTGAGCACCTGGCGGTTGGTGGCCATGCGGTCCTCGATGAGTTCGCTGGGGAGGATTTCCGTGGGCTTGCGCTTGGAGTACGGGGTGTCGATGGAGAACTCGTTGGTGTGGCCGAAAACGTGTTTCTCGACCTTCTGGATGATGCGATAGACCTCCTTGTCGGCGGAACGGCGGTAATGCGAGGACGTGCACGCCGTGAGGAGGAGGGCCGTCGCCAAACCGAGGATCAGGACCGGGGAGAGGCGAGAGCGCTTCATGGAAGGAGCGGCGCGGCGGCCGTGGCAGCGGTGCCGGCCGGCAACGATCCGGCATCAAAACCGCAGTCGGTACAACTTACCCATGGGCGTGATCCGCCGGGGGACACTCCTTCCGAACAAAGGCGCATGTCGAGCCAGACGCATGGGCGGGTCTGGGTATTCAGGTCCAGAGGCAGCATTTTCCACGGTGCCATTCAGTCGTTAAGACCGATTTTGAGGGGCGAAGGTTACAGTCGAAATGGTTCGCAACCAAGACCTCGCAGCCGTTCCGCGCGCATTGGGTTCGGCCAACAGGACAGGAAAAGTGCTTGGCGGTGCCCCCTGCCTTCAGCCAGACTCCCGGCATGCGCTCGCGCCCCTTGGTGCTGCTGTTAGCGGGCCTGAACGTGGTCCTCGCCGCCGGGTGGTATTTTGCGACCCGCCCGGTGGTTTATCCCCGTGTGCCGCCCATCCGCAGGGCGAACATCAGCACCAACATCATCCGTACTGTTCGGACCAATGTCGTTACGGTTCGGCAGGCGTTTTCCTGGCGGGAAATCGAGTCGGGGGATTACTTCACGTATATCCACAACCTGCGATCGATCGGTTGTCCGGAATCGACGATCCGCGACATTATCGTGGCGGACGTCAACCAACTGTTCGCGCGGCGGCGCGCCCGCGAAATCACCATGCCCGAGCACCACTGGTGGAAATCCGATCCGGACATGGATCTGTTGGAGCAGGCCTCCGACAAGGTCCGGGAGATGGAGGCCGAGAAGCGCGCGCTGCTCACCGAATTGCTGGGACCCCATTGGCAGACCGGGCTCGAGCCGAGTTCCATTGTGGAGCAGGGCGTCCGGTTGGACGGGCCGGTGCTGGGCGAGGTCTCGGATGAGACCCGCGTGGCGGTGTGGGATATCGAACGGAGGAATCGCCAGCAATTGGAGGCGTTGCGGCGCGCCGCCCGGCAGGACGGGGCGAAGGTTGCTCCGAGCGACTTGGCGAAGCTCCGTCTCCAGACCCGGGACGAGCTGGCCAAGGTGCTTAAACCCGAGGAACTCGAGGAATACCTCCTGCGGTATTCGGACAGCGCCAATGGATTGCGGGAGTCGCTGCGGGGATTCGATGCCTCGCAGGACGAGTTTCGCAAGCTGTTCCGCGCCACGGATGCCACCGATCTCCAGTTGCAGGCGTTGGCCGGGGCGGACGACCCCGCCAGTGCGCGTCAGCGGGCTGAGTTGGCGGCGAAGCGCGAGGCAGAGGTCAAAGCCTCCCTGTCAGAGGAGCGCTACCAGTATTACCAGTTGAACCAGGACGAGACCTTCCGTGAGGCGCGCGACACCACCCTGGCGCTGGAGATGCCGGCGGACGTGGTCATTCCACTCTACCAGATTCAGAAAGCTGCCAACGAGGAGCGGCGCCGCATCATGCTCGACCAAACGCTGACGCCGGAGCAGCGGTCGGAGCAGTTGGGGCAACTGCACCAGAGCCAGGTCGAATCGATTCGGAAAGTCCTGGGCGAAGAGGGCTTCAACCGCTACCAGGCACTGCCGGGCCGCTGAGGTTTCCCTGGCCAGTCGGCGCGCTACGAGGAGAGGGCGGCCGGGAGCTTGCCGGCTACGCACCCAATATCCTTGATCCGCTGGCACTCCCGTCTATCCTGTCGCCATGACAAACCAATTCGCAACCGCTTCCGTGTCGGTGCGGCGATGGCTCCACGCCGTGGCCGTATCCGCGTGTTTCGCCCTCGGTACCCAGTTCGCCGCTGCCGCCGAATCGGCCAGCGAGTTCTCCAATCCGCGCATCGACATTGGCATCGTGGCCAAAGATGCCAACCGCACGGCGAAGTTCCTCACCAACGCCATCGGGTTCAAGGAGGTCAAGGGCTTTTCGGTGACCCCTGACTTGGGTCGCAAGATCGGGTTGGTGGATGGCTACTCGGCGGAGGTTAGGATGTTCGTGTTAGACGACGGCGAGAACGCCACCCGAATCAAACTGCTCTCGTTCCCCGAGGCCAAGACCCAGCAGCCCGATCAGAAGTTCATCCACTCCACTTACGGGATGCGGTACGTGACCCTCTACGTCAAGGACGTCAACCAAGCCTTGGCGCGATTGAAGACGGCTGGGGTAGCACTCGAGGGTCAAACTCCATTGGATTTGGGCGGAGGCACTTACATCATCGTAGTGCGGGATCCGGACGGTACCTTCTTCGAGTTGATCGGCCCGATGAAGAAGTAGGGACGGGGCAGTCCAAGCCTGCCCCTGGGAGCCCTTACAGGGGATAACGCGGGCAGCGCGGAAACCCGGCGGCCGGGAAGGAAGCGGGCTTTTGGCTTTGAATTTCAACGCGCGGGCATGCACCTTGGTCCAAGTGCGTGTCCGCAAGACGTTTGCGGGTACCCGGTTGATGGTGCGTAACCCTATGAAGAAACTGAGTTTGCGTCGGTTCCAGAGCATCATGAGCGCAAGTGCGGCATTGCTGGCCACAGCGGTGGGGCCAAACAGTTGGTCGGACGAGGGAATGTGGCTGTTCAACCAGCCTCCCCGGCAGTTGCTGCGCGAGCGGCATGGCTTTGACGTCACCGACGCCTGGCTGGAGCACGTGCAGAAGTCCTCGGTCCGCTTCAACAGCGGCGGTTCGGGATCGTTCGTGTCCGAGGACGGTTTGGTGCTCTCCAATCACCATGTCGGGGCCGATGCCCTGCAGAAGTTCGGGGATGAGCAGCACAACTACCTGAAGGATGGCTTCCACGCCCGGAGCCTGGCGGAGGAGAAGCGGTGCCACGACCTGGAGTTGAACGTCCTCATAGAGATCGAGGATGTGACCGCTCGCGTCAATGCGGTGGTCAAGCCGGACATGAGGGCAGAGGACGCCTTTAAGGCCCGTCGCGCGGTCATGGCAAGCATTGAGAAGGAGTCGCTGGACCGCACCGGGTTGCGCAGCGACGTGGTGACCCTGTACCAAGGCGGCCAATATCATTTGTACCGGTTCAAGCGCTATACGGATGTACGGTTGGTGTTCGCCCCGGAGCAGCAGATTGCCTTCTTCGGCGGCGACCCGGACAACTTCGAGTACCCGCGTTTCGATCTCGACGTCTGCTTCTTCCGCGTTTACGAGAATGGCAAACCCGCCCATGTTCAGCACTACCTGAAATGGAGCGCGGCCGGTCCCAAGGAGAACGAGTTGGTGTTCGTCTCGGGGCACCCGGGGCATACGGACCGGTTACTGACCCTGGCTGACCTCGAGTACCTGCGGGACCACGCCTACCCTTACACCCTCCAATGGTTGCATCGTAAGGAAGTCCTGCTGACCGCCTTCAGCGCCCGAAGCGAGGAAAACGCCCGCCGGGCCAAGGACGATCTGTTTGGCGTGCAGAACGGCCGCAAGGCGCGAGAGGGGGGCATGGCGGGATTGCAAGATCCAGATTTCTTCACCCGAAAGCGGGCCGCAGAACAGAAACTGCGGGAAGCGGTGGCCGCGCGCGACGACCTGAAGGAGTATGCGGGTGCGTGGGACCGCATCGCGGAATCGCGTCGCCTCTCGGGCGAAATCGCCCTGCCGTACCGGCTGTGGGAGGGCGGTCACGCGTTTCAGAGCGACCTGTTCGGCATCGCCCGCACGCTCATGCGCGCGGCCGAGGAACGCCCGAAGGCCGATGGCGAGCGGCTTCGCGACTTCCGCGAAGCCGGCCTCCCCTCGCTCGAACTGGGTTTGTTCTCCACGAAGCCCATCTACGATGACCTTGAACAGTTGCTCTTGGCGGACTCGCTCAGTTGGATGGCGAGTCAACTGGGCTTTGACCATCCCCTGGTGAAACAGGTGCTGGCGGGCAAGTCGCCTCGTCTGCGCGCGGAGCAGTTGGTGCGCGGCACCAAGGTCAAGGACGTTGCGTTTCGGAAGTCGCTCTATCAAGGGGGCAAGACAGCGGTGGAGGCGGCCCCGGATCCTATGATCGAGCTGGCCCGCCTGGTCGATGGCGAAGCGCGGCGGTTGCGGCAGATTGCCGAGACCCAGGATGAAACCCGGCAGCAGGCTTACGCGCAGATTGCCAAGGCGCGCTTTGCCTTGGAGGGCGCCAACAGCTACCCTGACGCCACTTTCACGCTGCGCCTGGCGTACGGTCTGGTCAAGGGTTACGAGGAGAACGGCCGGGCGGTGCCTTTCCAGACGACCTACCAGGGACTCTATGACCGCTGGAAGGACCATGGAGGCGCCGAGCCCTTCGACCTGCCCAAACGGTGGCTCGATTCCAAACGGAAGCTGAATCTCGCGACGCCGCTGAACTTCGTGAGCACCGCCGATATCATCGGCGGCAACTCCGGCAGCCCGGTAATCAATCGCAATGCGGAGTTCGTGGGGATCATCTTCGACGGCAACATCCAATCCCTGGTGCTGGATTTCTACTATACCGAGGCGCAGGCCCGCGCCGTGTCGGTGCATTCGCAAGGCATCACCGAGGCCCTGCGCAAGGTGTATCGGGCCGGGACGCTGGCGGATGAACTGGAGGGACGACGCCGTCCAACGGCGGCAAGCTCGCGCTGAAGCGAGCTTGGACACGGGTGCGGTCGATCGTTTGGACGACATGGTTCAGGGCCTTCCTCAACCGGCTTTGAAACGGCTATCATGGGCTGCCGCCGTGCGGCGGCCAGGGTGGCTGGTCTTGCTGTTGGCCGCCTGGCTGCTGGTCCCCGGAGCCGCTGCGGCGGGTCTAACGGTGACGGTTTCCCCGGACAGCGTCGCCCTGGGGGAGAGCGCTACTCTGACCCTGACCTTCGACGGTGACGGTCCGGATACCGCTCCGAGCCTTCCCAACGTGCCGAACCTACAGTTCCAAGGGGGAAGCCAGCAACGCTTGACCCGCAGCATCAACGGGCGCCTTTCTTCCTCAACCACGTTCACGTACCTGGTGATGCCCCGCCAGGTAGGCGAGTACAGCATCCCGGCGATTACGGCTGTGGTTGATGGCAAGCGGGTGAGCAGCCAGCCGGTCCGGCTGCGGGTCACCAAGTCCGCCGAGCAGAATGATCCCAACCAGCCCCGGCTGGCGTTTGTCCGGATTGTCGTGCCCAAGACGCAGGTCTACGTGGGGGAAGTGTTACCGGTGGAGGTGCGATTGTATGTCGTCAGTGGGCAGAATCCCCAGATGCAGCCCCTGACGGCGGAGGGTTTCACGTTTGGCAAGGCGACGGTGCTTCCGGCGGGAGCAAGCACCCAGATTCAGGGCACCACCTACAATGTAGCGGGGCTCAAGTGCACCGCGACTGCCACCAAAGAGGGCAAGCTGAGCCTCGGCCCCGCGGAATGCTCCGTCACGCTGCGCATTCCCCAGGCGCGCCGCCAACGCCGCGCCGATCCCTTCGAAGACCTCTTCGGGGATCCTTTCGGCAACCGGGTGGAGTTGCGCCCGGTGCGGCTCCAGAGCGAGGCGGTGGAAATGACCGTGCTGCCGTTGCCGCCGAAGGGGCAACCCGAGGACTTCAGTGGCGCGGTGGGACAGTTTGCTTTCGCAAGCGCCGCCAGCCCCACCAATGTGGCCGTCGGCGACCCGGTGACGCTGAAGGTCCAGTTGAGTGGGCGGGGCAATTTGGAGGCCGCCCGCCTCCCTTCGTTCGACCGTTGGAGCACTTTCAAGGCCTATCCGCCCACGGCGAAGCTGGAGACCACGGATGACCTGGGCTGGGAGGGGACGCGGACCTTCGAGCAGGTTCTGGTGCCCCAAGGCACGGAGGTGAAGGAGATCCCCGCCTTCACGCTCAGCTACTTCGACCCGGAGGCCGGCGCCTATCGCACTTTCCGCCAAGCGGCGACGCCGTTGGTCGTTCGCCCGGCAGGCGCCGGCACAGGGCTGATGCTGGCCGCCACCAACTCTCCGGCTGCAGAACGGCCTGCGCCCTCCCCCGAGGCGGTGCTCCAACTCAAGGCCCGGCCTGGCCCATGGCTGGCGATCCAGAGCCCATGGGTGACGCGTCCATGGTTTCTCGCCGCGCAAGCCCTCCCGTTGCTGTTGTGGCTTGGGGTGCTGGGTGGCGAGAAGTGGCGGGCGCGGCGGGCCAGTGATCCGCGGTTCGTGCGGCGTCAGCAGGCGGCCCGGGCGTTGCGCCAGGGGTTGGCCGGGCTGAAGCGGGCGGCGGACACGGGAGATACGGCGGGCTTCTACGAAACGGTGTTTCGGCTGCTGCAGGAGCAATTGGGCGAACGGCTCGACCTTCCCGCCGCGGCCATTACGGAGGCTGAGGCGGAGGAGCGTCTGAGGCAGACGAGCGCCCCGACCGATTTGGTGGAGGAGATTCGCGCGCTGTTTGAACTCTGCGACCACGCCCGCTACGCCCCGGGTGCGGCCGGCCAGAATCTACAAGAACTTCGCCCGCGGGTGGAAGCGGCCTTGACCCGGGTGCGCCAACTGGAGGTGTCATGAGACCGCGTTGCCAACCTCCTTTCGCGCTGATTCCGATCTGTCTACTGGCCCTTGCCTTGACCGTCGCGGGGTGGATGCGCGCCCATGCCGCCGAGGCGGCACCTGGGCCTTCGGCCGTCTTCGACCAGGCGAACCGCCTCTACGAACAGAAGCGGTATGACGAAGCGGTGCGCGCCTACGAAGGTATCCTGGTCGGGGGCGTCACCTCGGCCGCCCTGCACTTCAATCTGGGGAACGCCTGGCTCAAGGCGGGGAAGCCGGGCCGTGCGATCCTCCATTTCCGTCGGGCCGGCATGCTGGCTCCGCGCGACGCGGCGGTGACGGCGGCTCTCCGCTTTTTGCGTCAGAACACCAGGGGAGTAGCAGCACCGGTGGAATCGCTCTGGGTGCGCGCCGCCCGCCGGCTTACGCTGGGTGAGTGGTCGGCCATCGGGGCGGCGGGACTCTGGCTCGTCTTCCTGCCCCTCTGCGTTCGTGTGCTCAAACCGGGCTGGCGTTTCCCGGGCCGCCTCTGGCTGGGTGGCGTGAGCCTCCTGACCATCCTGGCATGGCTGGGGGCGTTCGCCGTGTATACCGACTCCTGGCAAGGGAACGCCGCCGTGGTCATCGCTCCGGAAACCCCGCTTCGCCACGGACCGCTGGAAGAGTCGGCTCCCGTGGACACGTTGAAGGACGGCCAGGAGGTGCGCGTGTTGGGGGCGAAAGATGAGTGGTATGAGGTCAATGCGTTTGCCAAGGGCACCGGCTGGCTCAAGCGCTCCGCGGTCGAGGCCGTCCGGCCCAGGTAGCGGTCTTGGCTGACGAAAGCGCCGTTGAGGAGCGCCGTCGTTTTGCGGTTTGCATTCCCGCGGGCCAGGCCTATGTTGCGAGGACAACATGAATGCAAGGGCCATGCGGACACTGATCTGGGGGGCCGTCGCGTTTTTATGCCTGCCGGCAGGGCTGGCACAGATTCGCAGTGTGACCCGTCCCACGATTCAAATCCCGCCGGTGATGAACTTGTTCTTCTATCCCGGTGCGCCGCCGCGCATGGCGATGGGCTGGGGCCAACCGGGCGGGCTTACCTCCGCTGCCGGGGGCGTGGTTGCTGCAGCCACGCCGTCGACGGCTGTCGTCGCCGCGGTTCCCGCGCCGGCAAGGAGCGAGGCGGAGCAAGCGGAGATCCAGCAGCGGGTGGTCGCGTTTCAGCGGCAGCGCGCCGAGGCCGGCCGCCCGGGAGCGCAATACGAGTTGGGGATGAGCTACCTCAACGCCACCGGCGTTACCCGTGATCTGACCGAAGCTCGCAAATGGCTGACGTGCTCGGCCGGGCAGGGGAATGAGAAGGCCCGCCGGGCGTTGGCGCAACTGGACAAGGAACCCGTCCAAGTCGCCAGCACAAAGGTCACGCCTCCGGCTTCCGCTGGGCATTAGCCTTCCGTTCAAATCGGATTTCCCCGTCCACAACGGTTGCCGTCAGGTGGTCCCCGGGCTTGCACTTGCCCTCGAGTAAGTCCGTGGCCAGCGGATCCAGCAACCGCTCTTGGATGGTGCGCTTAAGCGGACGGGCGCCGAACTGCGGGTCGTAACCCTCCTGGGCCAGCAGTTGCCTGACCTTGTCCGACACCTCCAACTCGATTTGCTGCGCGGCCAACCGCCGGCGCGCCTGCGAAAGTTGGATATCCACGATGGCTGCCAGGTGTTCCTGCGTGAGGGGGTGGAAGAACACCACGTCGTCGATCCGGTTCAGAAACTCCGGCCGGAAGTGGTGCTTGAGCTCGCCCATCATCTGGTTCTCGAGGTTGGCCCAGGCCTTGTCCCCGGATCGGTTGTTTTGGAAGTACTCCTGGATCAGGGGTGAGCCGAGATTGCTGGTCATGAGCACCACGGTGTTTTTGAAATCGACGGTGCGACCCTGGCCGTCGGTGAGGCGGCCGTCGTCGAGCACCTGCAACAGGACATTGAAGACGTCGTGGTGCGCCTTTTCGATTTCGTCCAGCAGCACGACCGAGTACGGACGGCGGCGAACGGCTTCGCTGAGTTGGCCGCCCTCCTCGTAGCCTACGTAGCCGGGAGGCGCGCCGATCAAGCGGGCCACCGCGTGCTTCTCGAGGTACTCGCTCATGTCGATGCGGACCATGGCGCGCTCGTCATCGAAGAGAAACTCGGCCAGGGCGCGGGCCAATTCGGTCTTGCCGACGCCGGTGGGTCCGAGAAAGAGGAAGGAGCCAATCGGGCGGTTAGGGTCCTGCAGACCGCTTCGGGCGCGGCGGACGGCGTTGGCGATGGCATGCAACGCGGCTGACTGGCCCACCACCCGCTGGTTCAAACGTTGCTCCATTTTGACCAGCTTCTGCCGTTCGCCCTCAAGCATGCGGGTGACGGGGATACCCGTCCACGAGGCGACTACTTCTGCAATATGTTCCTCGGTCACCTCCTCGTGGAGCAAGCGCGGGGCGGTGGCGGCATCCTGAAGCGCCTTCTGGGCCGCCTCCAGTTTGCGACGCAAGCCAGGCAAACGACCGTGCCGGATTTCCGCCGCGCGGTCCAGTTTGCCGGAACGTTGTGCCTGCTCCTCTTCGAGCTTGGCCTGCTCGATTTGGCCGTTGATTAGACTCACCGCGTCGATCCCGGCCTTTTCGTTCTGCCATTGGGCCTTGAGTACGCTGGCCTTCTCCTTGATCTCCGCCAGCTCCTTTTCGAGCACACGCAACCGCTCGCGGGAGGCCTCGTCCTTCTCTTTGCCCAAGGCGGCCTGCTCGATCTCCAACTGCATGACCTGGCGCTCGAGTTGGTCGATCTCGGTGGGCATGGAGTCGAGCTCCATCCGCAGACGGGCAGCGGCCTCGTCCATCAGGTCGACGGCCTTGTCCGGCAGGAAGCGATCCGCGATGTAGCGATGTGAGAGCGTGGCGGCGGCCACCAGGGCCTTGTCCTGGATGCGAATGCCGTGGTGGACTTCGTAGCGCTCCTTGAGCCCGCGCAAAATCGCGATCGTATCCTCGACGGTCGGTTCCGCCACGCGCAACGGCTGGAAACGTCGTTCCAGCGCGGCGTCCTTTTCGATGTGCTTGCGATACTCGTCGAGGGTGGTGGCGCCGATGCAGCGCAGTTCGCCGCGGGCGAGCTGCGGTTTTAGGAGGTTGGCGGCGTCCGCCGAGCCCTCCGCCCGGCCGGCTCCCACCAGTGTGTGCAGTTCGTCGATGAACAGAATGATCCGGCCCTCGGCCGCCGTGACCTCCTTCAGGAAAGCCTTCAGGCGTTCCTCGAACTCCCCGCGGAACTTGGCGCCTGCGACCATGGACCCAAGGTCCATGGCCACGAGTCGCTTGTTCTTGAGCGATTCAGGGACGTCCCCGCTGACAATTCGGCGCGCCAGACCCTCCACGATCGCCGTCTTCCCCACGCCAGGCTCGCCAATGAGCACGGGGTTGTTCTTCGTGCGGCGGGTAAGCACCTGCATCACGCGGCGAATCTCGTTATCCCGGCCGATGACCGGGTCAATCTTGCCTTCCCGGGCCAGGGCGGTCAGGTCGCGGCCATACTTCTCCAAGGCCTGGAACTTGTCCTCCGGATTGGGATCGCTCACCCGTTGATTGCCGCGCAGTTCCATCAGCGCCTTGAGCACGGCATCACGGTTCAGGCCGTTTTGGGTGAGGAGCTTCTTGAGCGCGCCCTCGCTCTCGGCGATCAGTGCCAGGAGCAGATGCTCGGTGCTGGTGTACTCGTCCTTGAGCGCGGCGGTCTCCTTTTCCGCCTTGGCCAACACCCGACGGAAGGTCGAGGAGGCGTGGATTTCAGACGCTCCGTGAACTCTGGCTCTGCGGCTGAGCTCCTGTTCCAGGGCGGCTCTGACCTGGCCCATCGGCGCTCCCAGCTTCTGAAGCAGGGCGGGTACCAAACCGTCCGGCTGGTCAATGAGCGCCATCAACAGATGCTCGCCGTCCAGTTCCGGATGGGAACGGTCTTGGGCAAGCTGCTGCGCTGCCTGCAACGCGGCTTGGGCTTTGGTCGTGTAACGATCGAGATTCATAGCAATCGTCTGCGCGAGGGCATCTCGCTCCAGACCCTCTGAGCAGCGGCCGTGCCACGCGGACGTGGGGGCAGGATGACCCGGGGTATTGCGGGCTGGCGGCCTACGGCGCAGCCCTTTCCGAGCATTCAAGCGGGACTGCTACCCGGAGTTGGTGGGTGTTTGTATGTGTCGCAATGGCACAGTATGCCATCAAACTGCGCCATGGTGACGCACTGCTTCTCCGTCAGTCGCTCTCTCGAGAAGAGGGCGGTGGTCTGGCCAGGTCGGGTTGAAGGCAGGGCAACGACTTGGTTGCTGTCACACTGCTGCTTGGAGCAGCACACAACAGGCAAGGGCTTAGAGAACAGTCATTTACGCGGTGAATTTTGGGTCTGTTCGAGGGTCCGGCTCAACGCGGTTCCAAAAGCGGTGGCCGTACAAATGGCCCGACTTTTTGTAGCATTGGCACCTTTCCGGCTTGTGGTAGATTCGGTGCGCGTCGACGGCGACGCCATGACGAGACTATGACACTGGCAATGATGATACTGGACAGCTACTGGTGGTTGATGATCCCCGGCTTGATCTTGGGGATCTACGCGCAGATCAAGCTGAGTTCCACCTACTCGCGCTACCTGCAGGTGGGTTCGGAATCGGGCGTGTCGGGGGCTGAAGCCGCCCGAGCCATCCTGGATGACGCCGGTTTGCACAACATGCCGGTTCACGAAGTGGGCGGTCATCTTACGGACCACTATGATCCCACCAAGAAGGCGTTGTTCCTCTCGTCCGAGAACTTCCATGGACGATCTCTGGCGGCCCTCGGGGTGGCCGCTCATGAGGCGGGCCATGCGTTGCAGGACAAAGCCGCATATGCCCCGATGCAGATTCGCATGGCCCTCGTGCCAGCGACGCAGTTCGCCAGCACGGCGGTGTACGGCATCTTCATCGCGAGTTTCTTCTTTGGCATCGCCAAACTGGCCTGGGTGGCCGTGGGCGTGTTCGCCGTAATCTCGTTGTTTCAAGTGATCACGCTGCCGGTGGAATTCGATGCGAGCCGGCGGGCCAAGCAGCAGTTGGTGCGGTTGGGGTTGGTCGGGGGCCGTGAGAGCGGCGCGGTGAGCAAGGTGTTGAATGCCGCCGCGATGACCTATGTGGCCGCCATGGTCGCCGGCATGATGGAACTGCTGCATTGGTTCCTGATTGCGCGGGCCAGCGACCGCGATTGAAGACGCTGCTTCGGCCTTAGCAAACCACCCGCCTGCGGCGGGGGAAGGAGCGGAGTAACGTGCGCTCGCGCCGCAGGCTGGAAGCCTGCGGTACGGGGGCGGGTCCGTCAGTCGCAATGCAGGCTGCACACGGGCTGACTTTTGCCGGTTGGGAGCCGGCGGGAGGAGGGTTGGGGATTGGACGGCGGCCTCCTGCCCGGGCCGAGGGAGGCGGGTCCCCCAAAAAACCGCCTCGACACCGCGCGGGCGCGTTCCGATAGTCTCCTCCACTGAACGGCATGAAAGCGAAGTCTCAGAAAGCATACGCGGCGGCGGGAGTGGACATTGACCTGGGCAACCGGGTGAAAGCGAAACTCCCGCAGATGTTGGCCTCCACCCATCGACGGGAAGTCATGGGCAAGGTAGGCGGGTTCGGCGGCCTCTTCGCCCTCGACACCCGCAAGTTCCGCGAGCCGGTGCTGGTCTCGAGCGTGGACGGCGTGGGCACGAAGCTGAAGCTGGCGTTCGCGCTCAACAAGCACGACACCATCGGCCAGGACCTGGTGAACCACTGCGTCAACGACATTGCCGTGCTGGGCGCGGAGCCGCTCTTCTTCCTGGACTACATCGGCACCGGCAAGCTGGAGCCGGGGGTGTTCAGCCACATTATTGCGGGCTTTGCCAAGGCCTGCGCGGAGAACCGCTGCGCGCTGATCGGCGGCGAGACGGCCCAGATGCCTGGTTTCTACCAAGCCGGCGAATACGACGTGAGCGGCACCATCGTGGGGGTGGTCGAGAAGGGGCGCATGCTCGACGGGAAGAACATCCGTCCGGGCGACCAGGTCATCGGGCTCGCTTCCACCGGCTTGCACACGAATGGCTACTCGTTGGCGCGCAAGATCCTCTTCGAGCAACTCGGGCTCAAACCTACCTCACGCGTGCCGGGTTTGAAGGGAACCCTGGGCGCGGAGTTGATGAAGGTGCATGTCAGCTACGGCCCGTTGGTCCAGAAGCTCGTGCAGCGCTTCAATCCCGATCCGGGCCGCGCCAAGAACGCGCGGGCCGCGCGGGCGGCGTGGGGAGTGCGCGGTCTGGCCCACATCACGGGGGGCGGGTTCATCGACAATATCCCCCGGATTCTGCCCAAGAACTGCGACGTGCTCACCTACAAGGGCAGTTGGCCGGTGTTACCGCTGTTCCAGTTGCTGGCCGACCGTGGCAATGTGCCCGAGGAAGAGCTGTACCAAGTGTTCAACATGGGCATCGGCATGGTCATCATCGCCGCCGCCGACCAGGCGGACAAGGTACTCCGCTTCGCCACGGCCCAAGGCCATGACGCCTGGCTGGTGGGCGAGGTGGTCGAGGGCACCGGCTTGAGCCGGGTGGTCTGAACCGCGTCTGGGCGACCGGCCTGCGTCCAGCCACAGGTTGTGCGCCGCCAGGGCGGAGCGCCCAAGCGGGGGGGGCGTACAGGTGAGGTGGCGTCGGGACAGAAGAGGGTAGCGTAGGGGCACAGGCTGGTTGGGCCTTGTGATATAAGCTCAGCCAATGTGAACAATATGCTGAACAGATAATAAACTCCCGCTTGCTTTTGCACTTGCCGCGGCTGGCTGTTTGGGTAGGGTGATTGCCGAAGTTAGCCAGAAGAGCAGTGGGTTGAAAATCACAAGGTAACCGACGCTATGAAGAGCAGAATTTCAATCGGCCTTGCCAGCGTCCTCATGGGCTGCGGCCTCTGCCTCAGTTCGTTGGCCCGGGACTTCTACAACTTGGGATTCAATGCCCCGGATATATCGTCCCTCCAGACAGAGGTGGTGCCTGTCTACGAGCATGGAGCGTACGAGGCACAATATGGCTCGGTGAGCCAGTTGTTGCCAGGGTGGCAGTTGGCGTTTGATGGGGTACCGGTTGACAAGGTGTATTACACCAGTGCGGCGTACGAAGGCCCTCAACCAAGCGGCATCACGCTCAGCCGGCCTGGGACGGAAAGTCCATACTCTCTCACCGTGTTCGGGGGTAGGGTCGACTTTCAGACGGGGCAGGAGGTCACTTTCCGGATATCCCTCTCGCAACGTGGCGTCGTCCCGGAAGACGCCACCGAACTACGGTTTCACTCGCTTTTCTCGGACCCACAGGTCCGGGTCACGCTGGACGGAAACGCGGTGCCGGTGGCTTACGCAGGCCTGCCGACAGACCCCTACCGGTATGAAGCTGACATCTCCATGTTCTCAGGAAAGGAAGTCAACCTCGAGCTCAGCTTTCCGGTTTGGGCATCCGCCAACTTCGACATCTACGGGTTCTACCCCATCCCCGAGCCGTCCACCTTCGCGCTGCTCGGCCTAGCAGCCTGTCGGACTTGGGTCTAATAGATGTGGTATATATTTATTAGCCAC
>CAYYMW010000081.1:0-20968 GCA_964472515.1 uncultured Verrucomicrobiota bacterium
AGTTCGACCTGCCCCTGCCCATCCCCCTTTACCCACAGCAAACGTCATAGAGGCCTCTGGTCTTTCCAGCGCTTGTTCTCAGATTGATGACACCGCCGCGATTCTGTCGGTTCAGTGCGATGTGAAGAGAAGCAAGCTGTGATTGCCAGAGTTCGATCACAGGTGGTGTGGACAACGCGAGTAATCTTACGTAACTCTCCACCTGAGACGCCCCGCCTGGAGCGAAGAACGGAGGAACGACTTTCCATAGCGACGCGAGTCCGTAGTCGCTCAGCATCAACTTCAACAATCGGGACAGCCACCAAAACGCCGGCTGCGACCCACTTCCACTGATTATCATCGCGTCTCGGAGCACGGCATCAGCTTCTTCGAGGAGACTTGGGTCACCAGAAATGCTGTACTCGAACGCCAGCGATACTGCTCGCGCCAGGGCGGTTGTCAAAGTCCACTCATCAAACCTGCTTGCATCATCAAGTTCGGGCGGCGATGACAGCAACACCGCATTCAATCGTGCAATCAATTCCGAGGAATCTTTCCGCAGAAACGAGGCGATTACCCCCGCCGCAGGAGTCACGGCCTCAACGTCCCGAATCAGAACAAAGGCCCTCGAATACTGCCCACACGCATAGAATGCCATCGCTCCGATTAAACAGTGGAATCCGCTACCTCGATCATTCCGGGCCTCAGTCCTGTGGGCACTTTCGAGTAGATCAGCGGCGGATTGCACTTCTGCGTAGCCCTCAACCAATTCTGCGTGCTCGATCATGCTGCATCCGCAAGCGAGGAGCGCATACGCAACAAACGTCACGCGCTCATCAAGATCAGGCGCGAATTGGGGAAAATTAGCTGGAAGTTCATGCACCTCGCGGAGCACCTGCTTTGCTTTCGACTGCGCGATGAGGTTGCGGACAGTCTCCACCCGCATTGATTGCACCACGTCGCGGGCATGTTGAAGCGGAAGACTCATGGCTGATTTTCCAACCCTCGGTAGCAGGTGGAAACCATCCCCTCAGGGTCATCCAACGCTAAGGACAAAATGGCCAGCCTGTCCATGCTCACTTTGGCGTGCCTGCGGACGTGAACAGGAGCGTCCATGTCGCTTACGAGCAGGCCCACATAATCCAGCCGGAGCTGGCCCAGAGCGAAAAGCAGACTGCATCGTTCCACCTTCTTGCCGAGGTCCGCGTGGCCGCGTTCGAACAATCGGTCTGCAACGAACTGGAGAGACACGGGAATGCCGACGCGATGAGACCTGGTGAGCGCGTCAACAATGTCTTCGACAGCTTTCTTCGATGGGGTAGAGCGGAACTTGGCTTCTCCCACCAGAATCCTGACCGGCTTCGAATCAAGGTCGAATGCCAAAACATCGTCACCCTTCATCGACTGATCGACGTTGGGATTGTAGTGAAGTCGGTAAACCGGCAGGTTCGCATTGCAGGAACTGCCGAGATACTCAGCAAGAAGGATCTCAGCCCAATTTCCTTTTTGGGTGTTCGGATTCTTCGGGAAACGCCCCACTTGGTTCGGTGGCTTTCCGAAGCCCAAGCGTATCGTCGCTTCTATGCGCAGGCGATCCCTTTCAAGCATTTCCGGACTCGCATGGTGCGTAATCAGCCATTGTCTCATCACGGCCGCGAAGCCAGTCGGCTGACTCACCCCCTCTTTTAGGAGGCGATGGGGCACGCCGTCATCTGTCTGTTCGTCAACGGCAGTTAAGTGAACGCCGAAGGGATTTGGAGCGTTGGGGTGAGAACCGATGGCCTCGGAGAAATTCATGATGCTTCAAATGAGGCTTCTAGCGTTCTCTCTTTTGTGTGAATGCTGGGAATAGTTGTGTTGTTCTATCACCCAGTTACCGGCCAGAGGTAGGCGAGACCGACGGGTTCAATGCGAGACGAGGCGACCTGGTAGAATTGCCGGACGCGGTCCGGTTCGCGCTGAAGGTCGCCTTCAACATTGGCCAGCCACTTGTCCCAATAGCGGCGGTTGGATTCGAGCTGGCGCTTTTCCAAGTCCAGGCTCAGGAGCAATTGGGCCTGATCGTAGCGGCCAAGCTCAGCCAGGACGCGGCGCTTCTGGTCTTCGAGGACGCGGCAGATGGATTCGGCTTCGTCGTCACCGCGTTGCTTGAGCTTGGCATCGGCGTCGGCCTGGGCCTGCTGTCCGCGCTTCTCCAAGTGGGGAAGCAGTTCCTCAATGTCGCGGGGCATGGAGGATTGCAGCCGGCTGGCAATGACTTCTGGAACCTGGGTGTGCGCGGCGGGGCGGAGTGAACTTTCGAGCAATTCGAGGGTCTTGGATTCCGCCTCGCGCGCATAGGGCGTGAGGGTGGCTCGCCGGCTGGCCGGCTCGGTCCAGCGGGCCGTGACCGTCAGAATTTCCTCGTGCAGGCGAACCGCACCCGCGCCGTACAGCGACAGCCGCCCGAGCAAGACAACGCGCGGAATGGCGTCGGAGGTGTGCGCGAGACAGGCCCGGGAAAGGTCGTGGTGGACGAAGCCTTGGGCAAGGAAGCGACCGAGCAGGCGTTGGACGACCCGGTGCTGGAGGTGAAGCTGGACGATGTCGTCGTCGATGCCCTCCGGGGCGCTGAAAACGACCGGGCGGATGGGCGATTCCTTGCGCCACTGGTAGCCGGTCTGGCCGTCATCCGGCAAGGCACGCAAGGTGTCGAGCGTGGCGGACCAGGACGGGTCCGCGCCGTGGCGGGTGTCGAGGTTGGGGAAAACGTAGCGTGGCGGGGTGTTGGCCGGCGTGGCGGTTTGCCGTAGCGGGTCCGCACCGAGTAATTCGAGGGAGCAGGAAAGCGTCTCGCGGAGTTGGTCCATGTCGAGGCCAATCCATTTGGAGGCGTCGTTGATCCGATTGCGTAAAACGTCGATCTGCTGCTGCAACTTCTGGCGCTCGCGGGCGGCCTCGAGTTCCTCCTCCGCCGTGGCGCGCTGGTCGGCGTCGAGGGAGGCACCTTCAATCTCGGCGGCGATCCGCTCGGCTTCATCGTGGCGGATGCCGACCCGGATCGTCTGGGCAAGACGTTCCTCAAGCACCTGGGCTAAGCTGCCGAGTTCCCGGCGGATGGTTTCGGTTTTCCGGACGAGGGCGCGCAAGACGCGGTCCTCCGGGCGCTGGGTATAGACGAAGTAATGGCAGAAGACTTCAGGCGACGGCTGGAGCTTGCGGTCAATGCGACCGTTGCGCTGCTCCAGCCGGCTGGGATTCCACGGCACGTCGAAGTGGAAGAGGTTGTCGCAGTGGGCCTGGAGGTTGATGCCCTCGCGCGCGGCGTCGGTGGCCACCAGGATGCGCAGCGGGTGCTTATGCGGGTGCTCGTTGAAGGCGCGCTTGATGGCCTCGCGTTTCTCCGGTGGCGTGGGACCGTGATAGACCTCGATGCGGTAGTCGGCGAGGTCGGTCTCGGCGATGGCAGCCCGGAGCATTTCCACGAGGTAGCGCTTGGTGTCGTCGTACTCGGTGAAGATGAGCAGGCGGAGCTCGTTCCACTTCGCGCCGGGTTGTGGGGACGCTTGGCCAGGCATGGCGACGCCGGGACACATCTTCTTCCGTATCCAATCCAGCAGGTAACGGACACGGGCGTCGGGCAGGCCGCGCGCCAGGTCGGCGACCTTCTCCATCTCGGCGAGGAGGGCCTTCTCGCGCGCGACATCGGCACCCAGCGAGTTGCCGACGGTGGCTGCCGTGGCGGCCTCCACCTCCTGGGCGAAAAGGTCGCCTTGATCTTCCTCTGACAGTTGAGAACGGTCATCGTCGCCATCGAGGCCGTTCTTGAGCAATTCAAGGGGCGAGGTGGTTGCCGTGGTCGTGGATGCCGGGGAGTCCGCCGCCCAAATGCGCTCCATGGTGCGACGATGGACGGCCAGCGTCCGGGCAAACGCCTCGACTGAAGACAAGAGGCGTTGCTGCAAGTGCGACACGAGCAGCGAAGCCTCGGCTTGCTTGCGCTTGGTGGCGTCGGCCATGCGCAACTGGCGGACCTGACGGTATTGGTCCAGCAGTGTGGAGAGCTTCAGCTCGGCAGCCTCCCGTGGCAGGCCGGAAATGTCCACTTGCACCGGCTCGCGCTTGGGGAAGCCGCCGATGAGCTGGCGCAAGTCGTCCTTGAGGCGGCGAACCATCACGCCGTCGAGGTTGCTCTTGAGGACCTTAACGCCGCGAGTGAACCGTTGCGGATCAAGCAGTTCGAGCAGCGCGCTGAAGCTGTTGGAATGCCCGTTGTGCGGGGTGGCAGACAGGAAGAGCCGGTGCTCGAAGCGCGGGGCGAGATCCCGGATAGCACGGGTGATGCGCGAATCGATGGCGTACTTCGCACCGCTGGATGGGGCGGCGTGGTGGGCCTCGTCGAGGATCAGGAGCGATCCCGGGCGCAGGTTGTCCAACCAGTCGCGGAGCGGACCCGTGTAGGTCTCGTCGATGAGGAGCTTGTGGGAGATGAGAAAGCGCGGAAAGGTGGTCCAGGGGTTGACCCCGTAGCCGCGTTCCTGGCGGATACGCTCCAAGTAGGCACGGTCGAGAATCTCGAACGTCAGACCGAAGCGGGCTTCGAGCTCATCCTTCCACTGTCCGAGCATCGAGGGCGGGCAGGCCACGAGGATTTCCCGGACCCGGCGGCGAAGCAGCAGTTCGCTGGCGATGAGGGCTGCTTCGATGGTCTTGCCCAGACCAACATCGTCCGCGATGAAGAGGTTCACGCGCGGGAGAAGGAGCGCCTTGCGGAGCGGTTCGAGTTGGTAGGCGTCCAGGCGGATACCGGCGCGGAACGGCGCTTGGAAAAGACGCGGATCGGTGGCCGTGACGCAATTCCAGCGAAGGGTGTGGATGAACGCGCTGAAATGGCGGGCTTTGTCGAACCCGCGCTTGCCGATGGACTGCCAAGTCTCGCGGTCCAGAATCTCCGGGTCGAGTTCGAGTTCCCAAACCACTTCGAGCGGCTGGCCTTGGGCGTCGTCGTCAAGGCATGCCATGCGAACCAGCGTGCCCGTTCCAGGGCTGGGCTGGACGGACTCGACGAGGTGGGTACGGGTGCGGACACGGACAACCTGGCCGGTTTCGGGGAGCTTTGGCTGGAGGCTGGTTGTCGGCGGATGCATGTGGGGTCAGCGAGGTCGCGTTGCAGGGCGGCGCCATCTGGAAACCACGGTGCCGAAACCGTGTTCGCCAGGACAAAGGCAGTTCGGGAATCCTTCCATTATCCCCACCTGCCGCCCAACCAAGAGTTCTTGCGTTCCGTCAGCCATGGCAAAGGTCGGAGGGCATAATGACTCGCGAAGTTGGGGGTTGCACGCAAAAAAAATCCTTCGGTGCACCATCACCGATTAGGCCGCCGAACCGTCGGCTCCATTACCGTCGCTGCCCTTGCTCTGCCCGGCGCTAACCGGGATCGCCGCCTTCCAGGATGGTGGGTTTTTCGAAATGCGCTTGGACGTTTCTGGCCGAACGCCAGCCGTGTTCGTCTGGCATCCGATGCCGCGGCATTCCGCTTGACCAGCGGCTGCTATCGGGATGACTGGCAAGCCCTTGTTGGTGTCGAATCCGTCGTGGGATGGCCCAAGGAGCGCGTCTCACTGGACGCAACCACTGGCATAAACTACGGCATAGCCGACAAATGTGACATCGTATATAATTGATGATAAGGCAGTAATACAACACAAATAAAAGGCAGAGATGCCTGCGCTACAAAGGGCGGCGTTGGCGGGGAGGGCGAGGTTCGGCGGTGGAGGGAGGACCGGATTGACGCGATTGACCGGATTGGGGATGGCGACGAGCCGTTGCCGCACCAGCGAGATGCGTAATGCGGAAGGCCGCGTGTACTCCTCGTGCAGCAGGCGAAGATACCGCAGGTGCCCCGCCGACTCGGGCGTGGGCGCGTCTTAGTAGCTGGCCCGGGGCAGACCGAACAGGCGGCACTGCCGCCGCATCCCGCTGGGCCATGCCCTCGGACAGGTCGGCGGCGCCGGCCACCAGCCGTTGCTTCCACTGCACCAGTTGGGTGGGATGGACTTCAAGCTGCCCGGCCAGCTTGTCGAGGGTCCGCTAACGTTTGAGGGCCTCCGAGGCCACCTTGGCTTTGATGGTGCTTCAACACGGAGCTGCTTTGGCTGGCGGACCGAGCCGGCGGGCGGGACCTGGAAGGGGTTTGGAGGCTCCGCCGGTCTGGGCGGCAGGCTTCACCCAAGCCGAAAGCCAGCACTGCGGCTGCGCCTTATTCCAGATAGCCGTGTTTCCGCAGGAAGGTCTCGAGTTGGTCCACATCGAAGTCGCCCAGGACCAGGCCGTCCACCTCGATGACCGGCACCAAGGTCTGCCCGCTCAGGGCGATGGCCCGTTCGCGGGCCGAGGAATCGCGGCCGGTGTCGCGGACGGTGAAGGGCCATTGACGGGCTTCGAGCCAGGCTTTGGCCTCCTGGCACCAGCCGCACAGGGGGCGGCTGTATAAAGTAATCGTTTGCGGTTGCTTGATGACTTTCATACGCACCGGCGCAGCTTAGCACGCCAAACCATTCCGACAAGCGGTGAACGGAACCGGCCGGAGGGCGGAGCTGGGGACTTGACGCCAGCGAACCGGGGCGGTCGCGCTGACCGGCGTTGTCTGGTCACCTGGCTCACAGGCCCGGCTTGCGCACGGTGGCATGTTCCTTGAGCCAGAGAAAGTCCTTCGCCGGGGTCGGCACCGTGCCGGCAGTAGCGGCGCCCTTGGTCTGGGAACGGTTGACGTCTGCCAGCCAATGATGGCTTTCGATGTGACCGTCGGTGAACTGCAGGTTGGCGGAAGCCCGGTGATGCGCGGCCGGCACGTTATTCCATTTGATCTCGTCGTAGGAGTTGACGAAGAAGCCGTCGTTGATGGAGTCCGGATGTTCCTCGAGAAAGCCGAAGATGGTGGAGGGAGACTGAATATCGCTGGCCTTCACGAACTGGACGTAGTTGGGATTGAATTGGTCCAGGGCCTTGCCTGGTTCACCGACCATGGCGTTGAGGGAATAGGAGCGGGTACGGTAACCGTTGGCCGCCCGGGAACGGTCGGCGGGGCACTTGTAGACCGCGTAGGAGTTGGCGACGAACGGGGCGAGTTTGCCGCTGAGGATCAGGGCGGTGTTCGTGTTGTCCGGGGTGTTGTCCCAATCCATGATGGCGTTGACCCAGCTTTGGCGTTCCTCGGTCGTCTGGGCCTTGTTATGGTTGACGATCAAACGATCCGAGTAATCGTTGGCGTACATGAGCCAGCCGACGGACAGTTGCCGGATGTTGTTCATGCAGCCGACCGCCTGGGCCTTTTCCTTGGCTTTGGACAGGGCGGGGAGCAACAAGCCGGCAAGGACGGCGATGATGGCGATGACCACCAACAATTCGATGAGGGTGAACGCGCGGAGCCGGGCTCCGCGATGGCATTGGGCAAGCGGCGAAGGTCGCATTCGGGCCGCACGATACGCCTGGGCTGGCCGGGCGGCAAAACCAAACGCGAGGGGAAGGCGGGTTCGAGTGGAGGTGGGGATGCTCGCTGAATTGACAAGCTATTCGAGGCGAAGTATTTGTATCATCATGACGGCGCGTCGATTGGCGGTCCTGATGCTCGCTCTGTGCCTGGCAGGGTGTGGCAGGCCGAAGGGAAGTCCCGACGCTCAGAATCCCACCGCCGCAACGCAAACGCCGATCGAGGCGACCTTGGTTGAGTTGACCCAGACCGTCAGGAAGTACGCGATGGAGCAGCAGAAAGCGCCGAAAGACCTTCAGGAACTTGTGGACAAGGGATATCTCAAGCAGGTCCCCCAGCCGCCGGCGGGCAAGAGGTTCGTCCTGACGAAGAAGCTCGAAGTGCAACTGGCGGATCAGTAGAGCAACCCCTCGTTGAGCACCCAGTATGAAACGTCAGTGCGAGCGGCACCCTGACCCATCCGGGCTCCGGGTTCCAGCGTTCACCTTGATCGAACTCCTGGTGGTCATCGCGATCATTGCGATCCTGGCCAGCCTGCTCTTGCCGGCGCTGGCCGGCGCCAAGAGCCGCGCGCAACGGCTCAAATGCTCAGCGCAACTGAAACAACTGGGTTTGGGCTTCACGATGTTCGTGGGCGAGCATGCCGACCAGTATCCCCCCGCCGCCTACTCTACCGGCGACTACAAGTACCAGCTTTCCTGGGACGACTACGTGCACCGTTATATCGGGGGTACGGACCCCAACGAGGACCTGATTCTGGGCATCTCGGGCGCGGTGGCGAGCCCGTCGCTGATCCCCAAGATCCTGAAGTGCCCGGCGGACAAGATCGAGACGGGCATTGAGTATGCGCCGTACAGCAGCCGGCGGACCTACGCAGTGAACTGGGCGGGTCCCAATTTCGTCGTCAACACTCCCACTGGCGCGTTGCCACCCGCCAGCTACGGTGTGGGGATCTACTACGAACTTCGCGGAGCCACGCCCGTTGCTTTGCCCGATTGGGAACCCCGCGGGTACAAGGAGAGCGCCATCGTCGATCCGGCGGGCACCTTCCTATTGGTGGAACTGCCCAACGGCCGGAACGCCGCGGGGAACGACTGGCCTTCTTTTTGCGCCGGACCGGGCTCGAACGTCCCGGGTGGAGTGACTCCCGATTGCGTCCAGCTCAGCGGGGTGAGCACGTTCAACAAGATCAATTACGGCGGGGTGGCCTATGGGTTGCACGCGAAGCGCTTCAACTACTTGTTCCATGACGGACATGTGGAGACGCTCAAGGTGAGCAGTACCGTGGGCACAGGCACCACCAATGCCCCCAAGGGCAGGTGGACGATGACGGCAGGGGACTGAGGCTGGTTCGGCGGTCAGGCTCAGGGTCCGGGTATGACGCGGTAGAATCGCCGGGAGTGGCTGGTGACCGGGGCATCGGTATAGTAGAAGCGTCGCTCCGCCATGGTCACCGGCCAGAGCAACGTCCAGTTTGTCTTGGCCGGATTATCCGTCCATTCCAAGCGGTACTGCGCGGCCGGAGGCGCGTCGAGCATGAGGAGTGGGGCGCGGTCGTCTTCGCTGGGCACGAGTTCCAGGTCAAAAAGCGCCACCGTGACCGCCTCGTTGGTGACGACTCCCGCGGCGCCAGTGACGATCACGTCGTACCGGCCCACCGAGTCAGAGGTCAGTCCGGTGAGCGTGAGCTGGGAACCGAGGGCGTTTGCAAGGTTGATCCCGTTGAGACGCCACAAGTAGGTGAAAGGGCCGTCCCCGCTGACAGTGACGGAAAGCACCGTGTTGGCGCCGGGACGCAGAATGCCGCCCTTGAGCGGTTGGGTGATGACGGGCGGATTGGTTGGCACCCACGGTGCGAACTCTGCCTGCACCACGGTATTGCCAAGGAGGGTGAGGGCCAGCGGGTTCGTGGCGCCCCCGGGAGCGCCGCTCCACTGCTTGAAGACGTAGCCCGAGGCGGGCGTCGCGGTCAGGGTGACGGATTGGCCGTTGGTGTAGACTCGTTGCGAGGGGTTGGCGGTGATGGTTCCGTTGGTGGCGGAAAGCAGGGTGAGCAACACTTGGTTCGATCGGAGCACTCCGAACAAGGCGGTGACCCCGACGGGATTGGTCACGGTGAGGTTGAGCGGGTTTTCATACCCGCTGGCGGCGCCGGCCCAGCCGAAGAAGTAGGCGTTGGCCAGGGGTGAGGCGGTCAACTGGACGCTGGAGCCATAGGCATAGAGGTCGTTAGTGGGATTTGCGAGGATCCGGCCAGGGCCGTTGGTGATCAGTTGCAGCGAGGCGCCAAAGACAGCGGCCAGCGTGCGCGGGCGGTCCATGAGCACGGAGGTGACGGCGGTCGTGGCGTCGTGATCGCCGGTCCATTTGACGAAGGTCCAGCCCTCGAGGGCTTCCGCACTGAGCGTCACCAGCGTGTTACTCAAATACCGGTTGTCGGCGGCGTAGGGATCGGGGGCGGCGGTGACGCTGCCGCCGCCCGGCACGGCCACGGTCAGCCGGTAGGTGGGCCGGAGCAGGATCGTGATCGGCGCGGCCTCGGTCGACTCGGTGTAGGTGGCGTTGTAGGCGATGGCCCGCAGAGTGACCGTGTCCTTGAACACCGTGGCCCCCGTGTAGGGCAGGGCGGTGAAATCGGGAGGAGTGCCGTCGGTGGTGTAGTAAATGGCCGCCGAGGCGCCGAACGTGCTGGTCATGGTGACTCGGGTCGAATCCACCCGCTCGATGGCACCGCCCCCGATATCGGCCCCGTCGACCAGGACCACCGGACTGTTGGTGAGCCGCACGACCCCGGCGGCGGTGAGCCCGCCATACTGGTTCGAAATCGACACGCGATAGGCACCAGCCTGGGTTGAGCCGAATTGGACCAGGTGGAGGTTTGTGCTGGTGGCGTCCGGCAAACGCGCGTCGTTGAAGAACCACTGGTACGTCAGGGGGGCGGTCGACCAGGCAGAGACGCTCAGCGTGGTGTCATTACCCGGACGCAGGGTGGTGGCGGTCGGCAGCGAGGAGAGCAGCACCGGCGCGAGCGTGAGGGCCAGGCTGTGGTAGTACCCGCACGCGATCTTCACGGTATGGCCCACGCCAGCGGGAATGCTGCGTTGAGCCCAAGTGTCGTCGCCCCATCCAGCGATCGTGCCATCGCCCTGGAGAGCGAGGCTGTGGCTGTAGCCGGCGGCAATGGCAATGACGTTGGTCAGGTCCGCCGGAACGTTGGTCTGGCCGGAGGTGTTGTCTCCCCACGCCACGACGCGTCCCTCCCGTGTCAGGGCCAGGCTGTGGCCGTAGCCCGCCGCGATGGCGATGACGTTGGTAAGCCCCGCTGGCAGGTTTGTGGCTCCGGCGGTGTTCTTGCCCCACACCACGACGGTGGAATCGTCCTTGAGAGCCAGACTGTGAAAGTAACCCGCCGCAATGGCGGTGACTCCCGACAATCCCGCCGGCACGGTGGATTGCGGCGCTCCACTGGCGCCCCACGCTACCACGGTGCCGTTGCTCCGCAGCGCCAGGCTGTGCAGCCCGCCGCCCGCGATGGCCATGACCTCTTTCAATCCGGCGGGGACGTTGGTCTGGCCGTTGTTGTTGTTACCCCAAACCGTCACCGTGCCGTCGGCCCGCAATGCCAGGCTGTGCCACCGGCCGCAGGCAATCGAAACCACGTTGGTGAGGGAGGGCGGTACGTTGGTGGCGACTGTGCTGCCCCAGCTCACCAATCCGCCATCGGTCTTGAGCGCCAGGCTGTGGAATTCCCCGCCCGCCACGCTGGCCACCTCGATCAGAGCCTGTGGGACGTTGGTCTGGCTGTTCGAGTTGATCCCCCAAGCACTGACGGTGCCCGCCGGCGTGGTTGCGGCCACCGCACCCACCGCCCCGATTCCGAACAGAAGTACTGCGTGCAGAAGCCGTGCCTGTGTCGCGGTCATGCGCCATCGAAGCTCGCGCGGTGCAGCCCCAAAAGCAATCTCAAAGCCGCCCGCGGCGCCGGAGCCAGGGCCGGGTGGCGGGTTGGCCGGGGAGGTCGGGGAGGTCGGCGGAGTTTAATTGGGCGGCGCGAAGAGCCGGTAGAGCCGCAGCAGGGCGTAACCCAGGAAGGCCGTGATCGGGATCGTCATTACCCAAGCCCAGACCATGCGCTCGACCATGCTCCAGCGAACGGCGTTGAGGCGTTTGGTCGCCCCCACGCCCATGATGGAGGTCGAGATGATGTGGGTCGTGGAGAGGGGCATGCCGAGCGAGGTGGCCACCGAGATCACGGCGGCGGCGGTGGTCTGGGCGGCGAAACCGTGAATGGCATGGAGTTTGACGACACGGTTACCCATCGTGCGGATGATGCGCCATCCCCCGGCGGCGGTGCCGGCGGCCATGGTGACGGCACAGACTACTTTGATCCATGAGGCCACGTGCATCGGGGTGCCTGGGGCGGGCGGTTGGGTGGCGAGAAAGCCGAGCGCGGCGGGCAGTCCGGCAAACAACCCGGCTTTGGTGGCGGCGATGAGGGTGAGCGTGACGATGCCCATGGTCTTCTGGGCGTCGTTGGTGCCATGGCTGAAGCTCATCCAGGCGGCGCTGACGAGCTGGCACTTGGCGAAGAGCCCGCGCAGCAGGGCAGGCCGGCAGCGATGCACTGCCGCCAGCAGCAGTCCCATCAGGCCAAAGCCCAGGAGCAAGCCCAGCGCCGGCGAAACGATCATCGGCAAGATCACCTTTGGCCAAAGGCCAGCCTGCCCGTGACCGTTGGCCGCCGGCACGGACCAGTGGATGACGGCCCAGTCTCCCCCAGCGGCGGCCAGGGCGGCGCCGCAGAGCCCGCCGATCAACGCGTGGCTTGAGCTGGAGGGCAAGCCCCACCACCAGGTGAGCAAGTTCCAGAAGATCGCCGCCAGCAGCGCGAAGAGAATCACGGTGGTGCTGACCACCGAGACATCCACCAAGCCCGTCCCAATGGTGGCGGCCACCGCGGTCCCCGCCAGCGCCCCCAGCAGATTGAAGCAGGCCGACAGCAGGATCGCCTGCCGGGGGGTCAGGACCTTCGTCGCGACCGAGGTGGCAATGGCGTTGGCGGTGTCATGGAAGCCATTGATGAATTCAAAGGCCAGGGCCGCAACGATGACCAGCAGGACGAGCAGCATGCCGGAGGGGGGCTCGGTGGGCGAAGCCGGTCAGGAGTTCTTCAGCACCACTTGGACGACGGCGTTGCCGGTGTCCCGGCAGCGGTCGATCACCTTCTCGATCAGCTCGTACAGGTCTTTCACGATCAAGGCTTGGAGCGGTTCGAAGCGGCCTTGATAGAGCTCGTTCAGGAGCGAGACCATGAGCTTGTCGGCCTCGCCTTCCAAGTACTGGAGGCGGTCGTTCCGCTGCTTGACCTCCTGGAGGTGCTGGGGATTGCGCAGTTGGGCGATCATTTCGACCACCACTTCCATACTGCGGTCCATCAGCTCCGCCTGCTGCGAGAAATCGACATTCTTCAGATTGGAGGCAACCAGGGCGTAGCGTTCGGCGAACTTCTCGACGGCCTTGGTGATCTTGTAGAGCGAGCGGGAGATCGCTTCGATGTCCTCGCGCTCCAAGCCGGTGACGAACGTGTTGACCAACTCCTGGCCAATCTCCTCCACCGTCTTCTTCTGGCGACGCCGGACGAGGACCAGGTCCTCCAAGTCTTTCGGTTGTACCGGGGCTTTCAGCATGCGCAGGAGGATGCGCGCGCTCTCCAGCGCGTCGGCCGCGCTGGCTTCCAGCAGGCTCTGGAAACGATCAGCTTTGCTGAACAACTGTTGCAGCGAGAACATGGCATTGGATTGTCGCAACCGGGCGGCCCAGCGTCACTAAAATAATCACCCGTGCCGCAAAGCGTCAGGGACGGATGGGGAGGTCTGGGGGGCGGTGGACGGCGCCTCGGGCTCATGGGCAGGCCGGTTGTGCATTTGGCGAACGGTTCCAGAACCCCGCCGCCGCGTCTCCCCGGACGGCAACGCCTTACGGAGCGCCAGGGGTTGGCGGGGGAAGGGAAAGACCGAGCTTCCGGGCTTTCTCGAGCACGGTTTTCCAGCGGGGGGACCAGTCGAGCCAACTCGGCGCCCAAGCACTGCCCGTGAAGTTGCGGCGACCCTCCTCCAGAACCTTGATCGCGGGGGGCAGTTCCTCGGCGATGGCTTCCCGGTCGTTCCAGCGGAGCAGGGCTTCGAGGAGGTTGATGCGGTTCTCGGGATAGGTGGGGGCGAGTTCGACTGCGCGTTTGAGGTGCCGTCTGGCCCGGGACCGGCTTCCCACGCTGGCTGGCCAACCGGGGGCGTCGAGGTAGAGGAGGCCCAGGCAGCGATCGGAACCCGCATAATCGAACTTTTCGTCAAGCGCCCGGGCACGCAGGAAAAGGACTTCCATCTCATCCACAATCCTCAGCGCGCCAAGGGTTTTGGTGCGAGCGAGTTGGCCGAGATTCATGGCCAGATAGTAGTGGGAAGCGGCGAGATTCGTGTTCTGGCTGACCAAGCGCCGCCCGGCAGCGATGCCGATTTCGGCAATCTCCGCCCGTTGGGCGTCGTTGGTGGCATACTCGGCCCAGTCAAAACTCGCGCGAAGGAACTGCCAGGCTGTCTCGGCGTTGGTAGGGGTCAGTCGATAGGCGGCCTGATGGGCGAGGTAGTCTGTGTAAGTAAGCTGAGCCCAATTGGTTGAGGCGAGGCAGGAGAAGACCGACAGGAGCAGCAATCCCGCCCAGGCGAGGATTCGAACCGCAGGACGACCCGGCGCGGAGCGCTGGGCTGCTGCCGGACGCCGGGCGGGCGAATTGAGGGTTGCCAAGCCTTGCATGGGGGCTATATTGCACCGATGAACGTGAAGCGGTGCGCTCCTTTGCTGGCAGCCGTCAGCGCAATCCTGATGCTGACCGGCTGCGGTGGGGTCACAGCCAGCCAGAGCGTCTCGCCGCTGATGTTCTTCCTCCCCGGGATAGGGCGCGCCACTCCGCCACAAAAACCTCCGACAGAGAAGGTTGTTCCTCCGAACCAACCCACCGAGTTGGCGTCGCTCAGGGATTAGCATATGCGTTTTCCGCTCGCGTTGACGCTTAAGATTGCGCGTCACATCGTCAAACACAAGATTCTTAGGACCCCGCGTTTCGCGATGGTGTTGCAGTTGGAGCCGTTGCACACCTGCAACCTTACCTGCACCGGTTGCGGGCGCATCCGCGAGTATTCCACCAGCCTCAAGGACATGATGTCCTTGGAGGATTGCCTTGATTCGGCCCGGGAGTGTGAGGCGCCCATGGTCTCGATCTGCGGGGGCGAACCGCTGATTTACCCCAAGATCGACGAGTTGGTGAAAGGGTTGTTGGACCAAGGGCGCATTGTGTACATCTGCACCAACGGGGTGTTCATGCGGCGCAAGCTCAAGGAATACCTTGCTTCCGTATACTCCCCGGCTTGGGAACCCAAGCTGCAAGCCCTTCTTGAACAGAATCTTATCACCGAGAAGGACGCCGAGACGATCCGGAAAGGCAAGACCACCGACCGGCCGGTGATCGCCCCCTCAAAGTGGCTGTACTGGAACGTGCATGTCGACGGGTTGGAGTATACCCACGACCTGATTGTCGAGCGGGAAGGGGTGTTCAAGGAGTGTGTCGAGGCCATCCGTATGGCCAAACTGCTTGGTTATCAGGTGGCTACGAACTCCACGGTCTACAAAGAGACCGACATGAGCGAGATCGAACGCATGTTCGAGTATTTCTCCGCGCTCGGGGTGGACGGGCATACGATTTCGCCGGGCTACGATTACGACGCGGCCAAGAAAGACATGGCCAAGCGGTTGGGCAAGAAGCCCGAGGATTTCTTCCTGACCAAGGAGATGACGCGGCAGAAGTTCGCCCGCATCCTGGAGTGGGGCAAGCGGTTCACGATCTTCGGGACCCCGGTTTACCAGGAGTTTCTGGCCGGGCTTCGGGAATTGACCTGCACTGCCTGGGCGATTCCGACCCGGAACGTCCAAGGTTGGAAGGCGCCGTGCTATCTGATCACGGATGGGCACTACGCGACTTACCGCGAGATGTTGGACAAGGTCAACTGGGACCAATATGGCGTGGTAAACGGCGTGGTTCGCGATCCGCGGTGCGAGAACTGCATGGTGCATTGCGGCTACGACCCGAGCGGGGCTTTGGGAACCAACTACCAGGCAGGCGACAACTGGAAGAACATCCGGTACAATTTTGGCAAACGTCCCGCTCCCTCGCCGCAGGGCCTCAAGGTGGAAGTCTTCAACGGCTGTTCAGTCGGCAAGGGACATCTGGCCGGGGGCAAGGCTGCACCAACCGCGAACGGCGGTTGCGGCGGGGATACATCCCAACGGGATGAACTAGTGGCAAAGCTGGCGTCAAAGCCAGCGAAGTGAGCCACCTGGCCCCTGACCAAGCCCTCCGGGGCGCACGGCCAGGGCCAAGCGAGGATGATGACGGCACCCGATCAATTTAGCGCATGAGCAAGACCCTGTTTCTCTCACCTCCCTCCTTCGATGGCTTCGATGGCGGCGCCGGTTCCCGGTACCAAGCCAAGCGTGAGGTGACCTCCTATTGGTATCCGACCTGGCTGGCGCAACCCGCCGCGCTGGTGCCCAACAGCCGGTTGCTGGACTGTCCGCCGCACGAGATCGGCGTAGAGGAGTGCCTGCGCATCGCGAAAGAGTACGACCACGTGGTCATCCACACCTCCACACCTTCGCTGCGCAACGACTGCAAGGTGGCGGAGGCCATCAAGGAGCAGAAGCCAAACGCGCTGATCGGTTTCGTCGGGGCGCACGCGGCGGTCCTGCCCACCGAGACGCTCAAGGCTTCGCCGGCCATCGATTGGGTGGGGCGCAAGGAGTTTGACTATACCTGCAAGGAAGTCGCCGAAGGGCGGCCACTGGCCGAAGTGAAGGGACTGAGCTATCGGAAGGAGGGGAAGATCGTCCACAATCCGGAACGCGAGTTGATCGCGGACATGGATGCGATGCCGTGGGTGGTGGACGTCTACAAGCGCGATCTGGAGATCGAGAAGTACTTCATCGGCTACTTGCAGCACCCGTACGTGAGCCTCTACACCGGGCGCGGCTGCCCGGCGCAGTGTACTTTCTGCCTCTGGCCCCAGACCATTGGCGGGCACAAATACCGCGTGCGCTCCGCCGAGAACGTGGCCGCCGAGCTGCGGCATGCCAAGAAGCTCTTCCCGCAGGCGCGCGAGTTCTTCTTCGACGACGACACTTTCACTGCGAACCTGCCGCGCGCCCGTGAAACGGCCAAGCTCCTGAAGTCCTTGGGGGTGCCGTGGTCCTGCAACAGCCGCGCCAACGTCAACTACGAGACCATCAAGTTGATGAAAGACTGCGGGCTGCGGCTGTTCCTGGTCGGGTACGAATCCGGCAGCCAAACGATTCTGGACCGCGTCAAGAAGGGCGTGACGGTCGAGGAGATGCGCGCGTTCACCAAGGCCTGCCGCGAGCTGGGCGTGGTGATCCACGGGACGTTTGTGCTCGGTCTGCCCATCGAGACCAAGGAGACGATCGAGGAGACGATCCGCTTTGCGCAGGAGTTGGACGTGTTCAGCATCCAAGTGTCGCTGGCGGCTCCTTATCCCGGCACTGAACTCTACGAGATGGCGAAGCAGAATGGCTGGTTCTCCAAGCGCGACAAGACGGACATCGTCCACGGCGACGGGATCCAACAGTCCACGTTGGAGTACCCCGGCTTGAGCAAGGATGAGATCTTCGAGGCGGTGGAGGTCTTCTACCGCCGCTATTACCTTCGTCCCAAGCCGATCCTGCGCATCATCAAGACCATGCTCGAAGACAAGGACGTGTGCGTGCGCCGTCTGCGCGAGGGCTACGAGTTCTTCCGCACCATGGCACAGCGCCGCGACGACCTGGCGGCCTCCAAAGCTGCGGCGGCTTCGGCCTGATTCCCGGCCCGAGAAGCTCCGGGGGGAAGCGCGACGCGCGGCAGGTCGTCTGGTCCGGCTTGAAGCGGGAAGCCAGCGGCTCCCCCATTTGTTGCTTTTCGCCCCGGCGGATTCGCGCCAAGCTGGCGTGGTCGTGTCGGGCAAGTACATCTTCAACCTGCGCAGCGAGGACAAGCGTCGTGCGCTGCCCCATAAGATTGTCATCGGGCAGCGGGAGAACGAGTCGCCCGCCCATGTCCTGCTGAAGCTGCTGGCCTATCTGCTCTTCTTCCGGGAACGCCTGCAGATCGAGCCGAGGGTGGACAACGAGAGCATCCCGTTCACACCGGACCTGTTGCAGGTCGATTACGCGTTGCGACCGGCCTTGTGGGTCGAATGCGGCGATTGTGGAGTGGTGAAACTCGACAAGCTGGCGGTCAAGGTGCCCGAGGCGGAGATCTGGGTGGTCAAGCGCTCATGGACCGAGGCGGACCATTTGCGGCAAGCCATGTTGAAGGCGGAACTGCGCAAGGACCGGTACAACCTCATCGGGTTGGACGCCGCCTTCTTCGAGGAAGTGGCAGGGTTGCTCCAGACTCGCAACGAGGTGTTCTGGGTGGCGGGCCTCTTTGATCCACCCACCATTCAGTTCGATTTCAACGGATTGTGGTTCGACACCGCCTTTGACTGGATGAAAGTGTAACGGGCGCAGCTTGACGGCGGACGGTTCGCGCGTTAGCAATTGCCCCTGCGTTATGCCTGCGGAAAAGCCTGCTCTCGATCAACTCCGAATCGACCGTACCAACGGCGAGGAGCCTCGCTCCCGTGCCTGGGTCGTTTTTGTCGTGCTTGCCGTCCTGCTGGTCTTGGCCGGCTTGGGCTGGAGATTTGCGCCTGGACGGGTGCAGGCGGTTTCGACCTTGCCGGTCAAGGAGACGGAAGTGAGCGGTCCCCGCACCGTGCTCAATGCCTCGGGATACGTGGTGGCCCGGCGCGAGGCGACCGTTTCCTCGAAGATTACGGGCAAGGTGGTGGAGGTGCTGATCGAGGAAGGGATGAAGGTCGAAGCCGGGCAGATCCTGGCCCGGTTGGACGACATCAACGTCAAGACCTCGCTGCAACTGGCGCAAGCCCAGTTGGATTCGGTTCGCTCGGCCTTGGGTGAGACCACGGTCCTCCTGGCGCAGGCGGAACGGGAAGCCGGTCGCATTCAGCGCCTGGCCCAGGAGAAGATCGCCTCGGCTTCGGAATTGGATCAGGTCCAGTCGCAGGAGGCTTCCCTGCGCGCGCGTTTGGAGCGGCTCAAAGCCGAAATTGCGGTGGGTGAGCGAGAAGTGGCCGTATGGCAGCAGCAGATGGAGGATACCTTGATCCGCGCTCCGTTCGCGGGTGTGGTGACGGTCAAGAATGCGCAACCCGGCGAGATGATCTCGCCGGTGTCGGCGGGCGGCGGCTTCACGCGGACGGGCATCTGCACCCTGGTGGACATGACCTCGCTGGAGATCGAGGTGGACGTCAACGAGAGCTACATCAACCGCGTGACGGCGGGGCAGCCCGTCGAGGCGAACTTGGACGCCTATCCCGACTGGCATATTCCGGCCAAGGTCATCGCGGTCATTCCCACGGCGGACCGGCAGAAGTCCACCGTCCGGGTCCGCATTGGTTTCGAGAAGCTGGATCCGCGCATCCTGCCGCAGATGAGCATCAAGGTGGCCTTCCAGGCAGGCGCGGAGAACACGGCGGGCCAGAAGGTCATGCTCGTCCCACGCCAGGCGGTGCAGAAGTTGGGCGCCAAGGACACCGTGCTGGTCGTGCGCCAAGGCAAGGCCGAGCGGGCGACGGTGGTTTCGGGCGGCGTGAAAGGAGACGAGATTCTGGTCACCTCCGGTCTGGTGGCGGGGGACCGGGTCATCCTGCCGATCCCCAAGAACCTGAAGGATGGGGCGCTGGTGAAAGAGGCCAAGCCGTGAACCCGGGTGCTCAGGTGGACGATGACGGGGTCCTGGTGCGCGTCGAGGGAGTGGAGAAGTTCTTTCGGCGCGGGGCGGAGGAGATCCATGTCCTGTCCGGACTGGACCTGAACGTCAGGGCAGGGGAGTTTCTGGCGCTGATGGGGCCTTCCGGCTCCGGCAAGAGCACTCTGCTGAATCTGCTGGGTGGACTGGACCGCCCGAGCCGGGGTACGGTGGCCATCAGTGGGGAGATGATCAACGGGCTATCCGACCACAAGTTGGCAGCGTGGCGGGCGCGCCACGTGGGCTTTATCTTCCAGTTCTACAACCTCCTGCCGGTGCTGAATGCGGAGCGGAACGTGGAACTGCCCCTGCTGCTGACCGCGCTTTCGCGCCGGCAACGCCTGCGTCGCGCGGCGCTGGCACTGGAGATCGTGGGCCTGTCCCACCGGCTTAAGCACTACCCGCGCCAACTCTCCGGCGGCGAGCAACAGCGGGTGGGGATTGCCCGGGCGATTGTCACCGACCCCACGCTGCTTTTGTGCGACGAACCGACCGGCGACTTGGACCGGAAGTCGGGCGATGAGACGCTCGATCTCCTCCAATCGCTCAATCGCGAGCACGGCAAGACCATCATCATGGTCACGCACGATCCGCACGCGTCGGCGCGGGCTTCGCGGATCGTGTATCTCAACAAGGGGCAGCTTTCGACCGAGATGCCGCAATGAGGTACCTGCACCTGCTGCTGGCCAACTTGCGGCGGCGCAAGTTGCGCACCCTGCTCACGATTCTCTCGGTGACGGTGGCCTTCGTGTTGTTCGGGTATCTGGCGGCGATCCGGGTGGGGCTCAGTGGCGGGGTGGACATGGCGGGAGCGGACCGCCTGATTGTCCGGCACCGGGTTTCCTTGACCCAGATGCTGCCGATTGCCTATCAGCAGAAGATCGCCCAAGTCCCCGGCGTGGCCTCCGTGAACCATCAGAGCTGGTTTGGGGGGATCTACCAGGATCCGAAGAACTTTTTTGCGCAGATTCCCACCGAGCCGGAGTCGTTCCTGGCCATGTACCCGGAGTTCATTCTCCCCGAGGAGCAGAAGTTGGCCTGGCAGCGCACCCGCAACGGCGTGATCGTGGGGCGTTCGCTGGCCAAACGGTTCAACTGGCGGGTGGGCGACTTGATCCCGATCCAGTCCACCATCTGGACGGCCAAGGACGGCGGCCGAACCTGGGAATTCGAGGTGGTGGGCATCTTCGACGGCGCCGAGAAGGGAACGGACACCTCCGGTTTCTATTTCCGGTACGACTACTTCGACGAGAACCGGTCCTTTGGCACGGGTTTGGTGGGATGGTACATCGTCCGGGTGCGGGACTCGAACGAGGCGGCGGAGGTGGCTGCGACCATCGACGAGACCTTTACCAACGCCTCGCCGGAAACCAAGGCGGAGACCGAGAAGGCCTTTCTCCAAGGCTGGGCCAAGCAGATTGGCGACATCGGCTTGATGGTCACGGGAATCCTCTCGGCGGTGTTCTTCACCATCCTGTTGGTGGCGGGCAATACCATGGCGCAGTCCGTCCGGGAGCGGACGGAAGAGCTGGGGGTGCTGAAGGCGCTGGGGTTTACGAACGGGCAGGTGCTGGCGCTGGTGTTGGGGGAGTCTTGTCTCATGG
>CAYYMW010000082.1:0-20854 GCA_964472515.1 uncultured Verrucomicrobiota bacterium
ATTGAGAGGGAATCCACCGGGCATTGGATATGGGTGCGGCTTGACTTAGACACCCCGCCCTTCTAGCGTCGGTCATGCTCACGATGCTGCCAAACACTCTCCGCGCCACCGGGTTCACCACCCTCCTTACCGCCACGTTGGTCTGCGCTTTTTCGACCTTTGGGGCGGAGACGCCCAGCCAGCTCCAAAGCCAGCCCGAAGGTTGGGTAAACATCCTCCCCCTGGCCGACCTCAAGGGCTGGTCGCGTGTGCCCGTGCCGCCGGGCGCGCCCTTGGGCCGCGCGCAGTGGCATCTGGACGACACCGGCAAGATCCTCGTCTGCGACGGCGATGGCGGGCATGACATGCTCCTGTGCGATCGCGAGTTCGGTGACGCGGTTTTTCATTTCGAGTTCTGCTACACCCGGGTCGAGGGCAAGACCGGCTACAACAGCGGCGCCTATGTTCGCAACTCGAAGGACGGCGGCATCTGGCATCAATCCCAGTTTGGCGACGCCAGCGCGGGCTACCTGTTCGGGGAAACGCCGACGGCGGATGGGAAGAAGAAGTTCTTCAGCCTGGACAAGGCGATCACGGAGAAACGGGTGAAACCCGCGGGCGAATGGAACACGTTCGAAATCACCGCCCGCGGCAAGACGCTGACGCTCTGGGTGAACGGCGCGGTCACCTGCCAGTTCGAGGATTGCGGCCAGCCCAAGGGTCTGGTGGGCCTGGAAGGTGAGGGCTACCGCATTGAGTTCCGCAACCTGAAGGTGAAGGAACTCAAGTAGAGCGGCCTCCTCGCGCAGGGCGCTTCGACGAAGTCGCAGCTTTGACCGGCCGGGCCTCCAGGCCCGCCGGGGTGAGGGGAATCGTCTGGGTGTATCCCACCGTTGAGTTTATCAATATGACGGAGGCGGCAGGAGGGGTTAGGATCGGAGACATGACGACAAACCGTAGTACCATGTCGAACGAAACCAACAACTCCCATGCATGCGCCATCGGTCTTGGCTTGCTGGTGGCCTTGGGGCTGTGTCTTTCGGGGTGTGGCAAACAGGAGGCTAAGGCGACCGGAAGCAAGGACTTCGCCGGCGTCTACACCCTGGCCAGCGTGGACGGCAAGCCCGTGCCGACCACCATCAAGCATGACGGCGTCTCGCTTGAGGTGCGCGAGGGAACGTTTACCATCAACAGCGACGGCACGTGCAGTACCAAGACCAGCTTCGTGCCGCCCTCCGGCACGCTGGCCAACCGCGAGGTAAGCGCCACCTACACGCGTGAGGGCGACAAGTTGACCATGCAGTGGAAGGGTGCGGGCACCACCGTTGGCACCGTTTCAGGCAATACCTTTACGATGAACAACGAAGGAATGGTCCTGGCCTACAAGAAGTAGGCTACGATTGCACAGCGCGGTGCCGCCTGGCGGCGGTCACGGTGCCGGCTTCAGCAACCCGCGCTCGGCCAGCCATTCCAGGCAGCGCTTCTGCCAGGCATCCCACTCCTTGCCCTGGTAGCCGTTGTAGCCGTGGTTTCCCTCAGCGAACTCCAGCAGTTCCGCCGGGACCTGATGGACCTTCAGCGCCTCCAAGAACATCCGGCTGTGCGCCACGGGGACAACGGCGTCGGTCCGGGCATGGGTCAGGAAGGTCGGCGGCGTCTGCGCGGTGACCTGCTTCTCGTTGGAGAACAACTCGATGAGTTCGGCGGATGGCGATGGCCCGAGCAGGTTATTCCGGGTGCCGCCGTGCGTGTTCTCCCCCATGGTGATCACGGGGTAGACGAGGACCAGGAAGTCGGGCCGGCAGCTCAGCCGCTCGACTGGGTCGGTGGCCGAAGGACGTCCGGAGTCGCAGTGGGTCCCTGCGGTCGAGGCCAGATGCCCGCCAGCCGAGAAGCCTATGATCCCAACCCGGCCGGGATCCAATTTCCACTCCGCCGCGTGCGCCCGCACCAAGCGAATCGCGCGTTGGGCGTCCAGCAAGGGGCGGTGGTAGTCGCCTTGAGGCAGGCGGTATTCGAGCACGACTCCCGCAATGCCGTTGGTGGTCAGCCAGCGGGCGATGCCGTGGCCCTCCCCCTCCACCACGCGTCCACCGTAGCCTCCGCCGGGGCAGATGACCACCGACGCCCCGGTGGCCTTGGCCGCGTCGGGCAGATGCACCGTGATGGGCACGGCCGCTTTCTCGAAGCGGTCGTCGCCGAGCGGGGCTTGGTCGTCAGGCCAGAGAGTCAGACGCACCGGTTCGGCCGCTCGGGCGGTTCCCCAATGGAAAAGGGTGGCGAAGAACGTTAAGGCCATAATGGCTAGACGGGAGAAACAACGGGTTTGCACAACTCAATTCAGCACAAGGTGATTCGCATGCAGTGCGGTCGGGAGACTACCGGGGTGAATGCCGGCGGTGTCCGCCAGGCTAACGGAACGCCTCCCACTCAGGTTCGTTGGCGAAGATCCACTCGTAGTACTCGCGGCCTTGGAGGTGGGCGGCGGCGGCCTCGTCGACGATGACCGTGCAGCGACGGTGCAACTGCAGGCTCGTGGCGGAGATCATGGAGGTCACCGGCCCTTCCACCGCCTTGGCGACGATCTCGGCCTTCTCCGTGCCGGTGGCCAGCAGGAGGCAACGACGGGAGTCCTGGATGGTGCCCACACCCATGGTGATGGCCCGTCGGGGCATGAGATCGGGCTGCTCGAACAGGGGAGCGTTCTGTTCGAGCGTGACAGGGGAGAGAGCTTTCACGCGGGTTCGCGAGCGCAGCGCCGAGAGCGGTTCGTTGAACCCCAGGTGGCCCGTCCGCCCAATGCCGAGCAACTGCAGATCGATGCCGCCCATCCGGGCGATGGTCTGCTCATAACGGGCGCACTCGGCGTCGAGGTCCGCCGCCATGCCATCCGGGAGGTACGTGTTCCGCAGGTCGATGTTCACCAGCAGGAACAGGTAGTGGTTCATGTAGTGCCGGTAGGAATGACGGTCGCTCGGGGGCAGGCCGACGTACTCGTCCAGGTTGAACGTCCGGCACAGGGAGAAGTCCAGGTTCTCCTCGCGGTGCATACGCACGAGCTTCATGTACACGGATTCCATCGTGCGGCCAGTGGCCAGGCCGAGCACAAGGTGCGGGTTGGCCCGCAGGTCCCGGGCGATGATCCGCGCCACCATCTGGGCGGCTGCTTCAGCGGTCGGCTGAATGATAACTTCCATAGGTCTGAGCATAGGGGTTTCTGGCGGTTCTGGCAACCCGGAGGGGTGTCCATTAGCGCCGAGGGGTGTCAGGTTCTCCCTTACAAGTGCGGAACGAACCCAGCGCCAAAACCTTACTCTTGCTGTACGCCTTTTTCACCTCGCCCTGGCGGACGGTTCTGCAACAATTCAGACGCGTGACCGACCCGTGTCACGCGAACGGCGTGGACGCCCCCCTCTCGACAGCGCAGACGACCCCGGCCACTGAGTCTCCTTCGGACGACCGCAGTGACCAGGCTTTGCGCGTGACTTCCCAGAGTCCCGTGCGCCTGGTATTAGCAACCTTGGCGACTCTCTTCGTCACCGAGTTGTTCGTCATGCTCGGACTGAGCCGCTTCGACCGCTTTCCCTGGTGGATTGAGGCGGTGATCGATGCGGTAATGATCACGACCATCGCTTCACCCGTGCTGTACTACCTGACTTACCTGCCGTTGTGCCGGGGGCTCCAGCGCCTTCGCGAGGCGGACGCACGGAAGGAACTGCTCATCCGCGATCTGCAATCCGCGCGGGAAGAGATTTGGAAGCTCCAAGGGATGGTGCCCATTTGCGCCTGGTGCAAGGATGTCCGCGATAACAGCGGCTATTGGCACAAGGTCGAGACCTATATCGAATCGCGCTCCGAGGCGCGCTTCTCCCACGCCCTGTGCCCGACTTGCCTAGAGAAGCGGTTCTCCGTGCTCGGTGGATCAGGCGACGTGGCGGCCACGCCGGATTCGATGCCATCGCCTTACCCCCAAGACCGGCTCTTCGTGCGTGCGGAGTCGAACTCGCGGGAGGCCGGTTCGGCCCACATCGTTTCCTCGGAAGGCGCGCTCGGGACAGTGACACAAACGACCCGTCCAGCGTCGGCGGCCACCGAGCCACGGCAACGCTGAGCGGTGGTCCGGCGGGCTTCAGTCCGGCCCGGCGATAGCAGCCTGTCTTGGCCCGACGGACGAGGCTTGGCCGGCACGCCAGGGCAGGACCACGGTGACCGCCAGCCCCCCCTGCTCACCGGGACCGTATTCCAACGATTGAGCGGTGCCGTAGAGATGGGCGAGGCGGGCGCGAGTGTTGCCGATGCCCACCCCGGTGCCGAACTTGCGTCCGGGGGCAATTCCCCCGCCATTGTCGCGCACCTGCAACCGCAGGCGGTGCTCTTCCCGCCACGCCCGCAACTCGATCACCCCTGGCCGGGCATGGGGCTCGATGCCGTGCCGGATGGCGTTCTCGACCAGCGGTTGGAGCACAAGGTTGGGCACCATGGCCTCCAGTGTTTCGGGGGCGATGTCCATCTTAACGGTCAGGCGCGGTCCGAAGCGGGTCTGCTCGATCTCCAGGTAGCGGCGGAGGAAATCCAACTCCTGCCGGAGCGGCACCTCGTTGGCGTCGGTATTCTCCAACGCCAATCGCAGCAGTTCGCTAAGGCGGGCGATCATGCGGTCGGCGGCCTCGACATCCTTGTGCATCAGGGCGGAGATGGTGTGGAGGGTGTTGAACAGAAAGTGGGGGTTGAGCTGCATCTGGAGCGCCATCAGCTTGGCCTGGACCAGGCGGCGCTCCAGTTCGGCTGTGCGCAATTCGCGCTCGTGGAACTTGCGGTAGTAGTCGAAGGCATGGCTGACGCTCACGATGATCCAGTAGATCATCAGGTTGAAGAAGGAGTTCTTGAGGAACAGCCGCTGCAGGGTGTCGCCGAAGCTCGACGGCATGCCCAGCACCGGACCCTGCAACTGGCCAACCAGCGCCCGCACCACGATGTACAACACGCAGACCACGGCACTGGCCGCCGTGTGGATGACCACCAACTGGCCCCAATGCCGCCGGTGCAGCGGGAAGCGCCGCGCGAACCACACAATCCCCAGCGAGAGCACCGCCCACACGTACCAATCTCCCAGGGTAATGGCGATGGCCTGCCCCCACGTGACGTAGTAATAACCGTAGAGCGCGCTGGAAAGGTAGAACTGGCTCGCGAAGGACAATCCGATGATCGTCCAGAAGCCAAGGAACAGAGCCCAAGTGATCCAGCGCTGCCGCATGTCGTTCAGATGCCCTCTTTCGTGCCACAGATTCGGTCGCAGAGCAACGACGGCTTGCTCCCGAGTTGCTGAGGTCTCGCGACAGGTGGCACCGACGAGGATGCCGGAGTCCCTGCCGGCTCGCGCTCCAGCGCTCGCCTCAGACCACCTCCACCGGGCACTTGGGCAGAGCGTCCAGAAACGCCTGGCCGTAGCGCTTGGTGAGGACGCGGTTGTCGAGTACCACTACGATGCCGGTGTCCGTCTTGGTGCGGATGAGCCGTCCGGCCCCCTGGCGGAACTTGAGTACCGCCTCCGGCAGCGAGAACTCCATGAAAGGATTGCGCCCCTCGGCTTCCAGACGCTCCAGGCGGGCCTCGATCAACGGATGGTCCGGCACCGCGAAGGGCAGCCGGGTAATGATGACGTTCGAGAGGGACTCTCCCGGAACGTCCACTCCCTGCCAAAAGCTGTCGGTCCCGAAGAGCACCGAATCGACGTCCTCCTTGAACTTCTCGAGCATCAGCGAGCGCGGCATGCCGGTGCCCTGCACGAAGCACTCCAGCCCCAGTTCCGTGAAGAACGGTTCCATGGCCTCGCCGATTTCCTGCATCAGCTTGGTATTGGTAAAGAGCACGAAGGCCTTGCCGTGCGTCTGGCGGATGAAATGCTCGATCCAGTGGATGAGGGCGTCGCGGTACGCTTCGTCGCGTGGGTCGGGCATCTTGCCCACGACGTACAGGCGCATCTGGCGCTCGAAATCGAACGGCGAACCGGTTTGCAGCAGCGTGGCCTCGTTGGCCCCGACGCGGCCGGCGAAGTAGTTCATCCCGTCCCGCCGGCCGGGCTGCGGCTTGACCGGTTTGCCGAGGTTCCGATTGTCCATCGAGAGCGTGGCGCTGGTCATGACCACCGAGGTGTCCGCCCCGAAGAGCCGGCGGCGCAGGAACTCCGCCACATCCACCGGCGCGGCGTTGAGGGTGAGGTTCTGGTGGGCCCGGCCGCCGCGCTCGACCCAATAGACATGGTCGTCCTCGCGCTGGCTTAGGAACTCCGCCACCGCCTGCCGCAACTCCACCAACCGGCGGTTGCACTCCTGCAACTCGGACGCCGTCTCCTTGTCATCGACGCTGTCGACGAGTTCGCGGACCCGTTCCACCACCCGCTGGAGCGGCAGGGTCAGGTTATCCTGGACCAAATCGGGCCGGCGGACGCGCATCTCGCTCCACGAGCGGCGCCTGGCGCCGACTTCACTCTCTCCCCGCTTGGGCGCTGTGCTCCGCGCCGCGCGGTTCAATTCGTCGCAGGCCTGCTCGACCGCCGCGAAGAAGCTGTCGCTCTGCTCATACACATCCGCGACCACCGGCACCGCCTGGCTTTGCATGAGCGTGGCCAGCAGGCCCTTTTGGGTGCGGGGATGCCACAACCGCTGGAGCGAGAAGCGCAATTGCGCGCTCGAAACGCTCAACCCGATGTGCCGCGAGGCCACGTGCTCGACGGTGTGCGCCTCGTCGAACACCACAAAGTCGTTCTTGAACAGCACCCCGCCGTCGACCTCTTCGTCCACTCCGCCCAGCAGGGTGAAGAAGAGGGTGTGGTTCACCACCAGCACGTCCGCCGAGAGGATGCGGCTGCGGACCTTCTGGAAGAAGCAGGGATGGCCGTGCGCCTCGGCAAAATCGGAGCCCGGCCCGCAGATCTTCGGGGAGCAGAGCCCGCGCTCGGAGCAGACCTGCGCCCATACACGCGGATCGGGTTCGTGGTCGAAATCGGAGAGGCTGCCGTCGGTGGTGGTGTGGGCCCACTCGGCCACGCGCTTGAGTTCCTCGATCTCCGGCGAGGTGAAGAGCGAATCGGAGAGTTGCAGCGCCTTGTGGAGCCGCCGGGTGCAGAGGTAGTTGGCCCGCCCCTTCAGCATGGTGAAACTGAACCGCACCGGCAGTACCTTCTCCAGCAGCGGCAGGTCCTTCTCGGTCAACTGTTCCTGGAGGTTGATGGTATGCGTCGAGATGATCGCCTTCTTGTGCTCTTTGACCGCGTAGAGAATCGACGGCACCAGGTAGGCCAGGCTCTTGCCCACCCCGGTGCCGGCCTCGACGGCCAGGTGGCCGCCGTCGGACAACGCCCGCGCCACCGCTTCCGCCATCTGTTGTTGCTGGGGCCGGTACTCGAAGTTCTTCGCCCGTGCGAGCACGCCGGTCGGCGAGAAGAACTCGCGGACCTGCTCGATCAGCCCGGGATCGCCGGACGGAGCGGTATCGACGGAACTGATCACGCGGAGGGCCGGCGGGGGGTCACCTCGACCGTGGCGCGGTTCTTGGCCACCGAATCCGGCGGGAGCACCCCGCGCCAGTTGACACAGCCGTAGATCACCGAGCGGCGGCCCACCACGCTGCCGGGGTTAAGCACCGCGTTGCAGCCGACCTCCGCCTCATCGCCGACCATCGCGCCGAACTTACGCAGGCCGGTCTCGATCCGCTGCCCTTCCCAATCCACGCTCACATTGCCCTTCACCAACCGCACGTTGGAGATCTTCACCCCGGCGCCCAGATGTGCTTTGTGCCCGAGAATCGAATCCCCCACGTAGTTGAAATGCGGCACCTGCGCGCCATTGAACAGCACCGACGATTTCAACTCGCTGGCGTTCCCGACAATGCAGCGGTCACCGATGATCACGTTCTCCCGGATGTAGGCGTTGTGGCGGATCACACAGTCTCGTCCGATGATCGCCGGTCCCTTGATCATCGCCCCGTCTTCCACCTCCGTCCCCGGTCCGATGTAAACCTGGTCGCCGATCCACGCCACGCCGTCACAGTGGTTGTTGAGCCCCGGCTTCAGGTGCGCGTTCAGGTACTCCGCCAGTTTCTTCAGGGCGTCCCAAGCGTATTCACCGCCCTCGAAAAGGGCCGCGTGCTCCGTTTGGCTCAGGTCGAACAGGTCGCTCGCTTTGAACATGGGCCACAGGGTAGGTCAACCGTCCCTGACCGCAACCGAAAAGGCGCCTGCCCACCTCAGTTGCCTGCCGTCTCGGCGATCCAGCGCTGCAGGTCGGTGACCGACCTGGCGCCCCAACGCTGTCCCAAGAGGCGCTTGCCACGAAACAGCAGCAGGGTGGGCACGGTCTGCACCCGATACAGACCCGTCAGCGTGGCTTCCTTGGTGGCGTTCACCGACACCGCTCGCAATCGCCCCTTGGCAGCGCGCTCCACCTCCTCAATCACGGGTGTCAACTGCCGGCATGTCCTGCATTCATCAGTGTAGAAATCCACCAACACCAAACCCTGCGACTGGAGGACGTCCGCGTCAAATGCACCCGCACTGGTCTCCTTCATAAACAACGGTCGCCTGAACCTATTTCTCCTTCGTCCACTCCGTGGGCTTCTGCGCCCCGGCTTCGTAGACGTTGAGGATGGGCCAACCGCTCGAGTTGGGCTTGATGACAAAGCGGCTTTCGGTGACGCCGCCCGCGTTATCCACGAACTTGAGCCGGTCGCCGCTCACGCTCCATTTGCCCCGGTTGCCGCTGCTGCCGGTGCTGGCCACCCCGGCGTTGCCGGTGGGATTGCCGCCGGCGTCCTTGAAGTTGAAGCTGCTGATGCTCTCCGAATTCTCGGTCAGCAAATAGGTGCCATCGGCCCGCAGCACGGCGTAGGTGGTCTTCTCCCAAGACGAGCCGCCCACAGATTTGTACACCCAGTTCTTCCAGACGCCGACCAGTTGTGCGGGGAGGCCTGCGCCGTCCGCGGCCGGCGCGGCCGTGTTGAAATCGAAGCTGAGGAACACTTGGCGCAACTCGGGATCGCGCGGTTCCACCAGCGTCTTCACCCCGATCCCGACCAGACTCACGGCGTACTGATCCAGGATCATCGTGTACACCTTCGCAACCACCTCCAAGCCCTGTTCGTTGCGACCCTCGAAGCTGTTCACCGCGCCGGTCCGTTGTCCGGCCTTGAGGGTGCGCGTGGCGCCCGCGCGTTTCAGGAAGGGGGCGAATTGGCCGAGCGTCACCTCAATCTGCTGGGCCACCCGCGGATCGTCCGCCGAAGCGACCCCTTCGCTGCCGCTGCCGATGACCAGATAGGCTTCCTTGCCCGCCGGACCAGTGTCGGCCCCTGGCGGCAGCAACACGACCATGCCGGCGGTTTCAGCCTGGTCGGTGTTGATCCGCCAAGGCTCGGGATAGCGAAAAGACACTCCGTTGGGGTGGCGATAGACGTTCTTCAGGACGGGGGCAGTTGCCTCTGCCGTCGGGCGAGTGGCCGCCGCCACCGCATCGGAGGGGGCGGCCAGCAGATTCGCCGGTGCTGGTTTTGCCAGAGGGTTGGTTTCCTCCACGCGCTTCAAGGTGTACTGAGTATTGCCGGTCGTGAAGAGCAACTGCCCCTCCTGTCGTCGCGCGGTGAATTCGAACGACGCCTCCCCGGCTTTGAACGTCCCCTTGAGCGCGTCCGCCTCTTCCCGCCCCGTGAACTCGAACTTCTGTTCCCCGCGCATGATGGTGCCCCGGTACCCGCCTTCCGCGGCGGTGGCCTTGAGTTCCAAGTCCTCACCCCGGTAGGTGCCGGCGTAGTCCGCGCCTCGGAGCCGCGGCGCGCCCGCAACGCACAGACTGACCATCAAGAGGATTTGGCCGAAGAAGCACACAGGAGGGTATCGCATAGGCAGCCGCTCACGATGGCGAACCATAGGCCCCGCCCATCAACCGGTCAAGGAGGGCGCTGACGAACTCGGGGAGGTGGTACCTCCGGGCCGGAAACGGCGATACCCGGCGTTCCCCGCAGTTCGAGCCTGCAGGGTTCTTCAGCGCCGATTTCAGCTCCGAGCCGCGCTCGAAGCCGGGCGGGAGACCTTCAAACCACTGTCCGGCAATCCGGTCGGTCTTGGCGGTTCGCCTCGTTTAGATCGCTTGATTCCCGCGCTCGCGCGTCCGGATGCGGACGGCCTCTTCAATGGGCCAGACGAAGATCTTGCCGTCGCCGATCTTGCCGGTAACCGCCGCGGCGGCAATCGCTTCCACGGCGGCTGAGGCCAGTTCGTCCGGCACCACCGTCTCGATCTTGATCTTGGGCAGGAAATCCACCGTGTACTCACTGCCACGGTAGATTTCCGTGTGGCCCTTCTGGCGGCCGCAGCCCTTGACTTCGGTTACCGTCAGCCCGAGGACCCCGGCGTCGTGCAAGGCCTGTTTCACGTCGTTGAGCTTGAACGGTTTGATGACGGCTTCGATTCGCTTCATAGACTCTGGTCCAATCGTCTATTCGTTGTACGCGCGTTCGCCGTGTTGCGTCAAATCCAAGCCGAGGCTTTCCTCCTCTTCGTCCACCCGCAGCCCGCCCAGAGCCTGGACGAGCTTGAGCAGGAGGAAGGTGGCCAGAGCCGCCCAGACGGCGGTGAACAGGACGCCTTTGGCCTGGTTCAGAAACTGGGCACTCCCCCCCGCCAGCGAGATGGTCTTGTCCCCCAGCTTGAACGTGGAGGCGATCAGGGGGTTGACCTGCTCGCAGGCGAGGAAGCCCAACAACAGCATGCCGATGGTACTGCCCATCCCGTGAACGCCGAACACATCCAACGAATCGTCGTAGCCCCACGCGTGCTTGAGCTTGGTGACGGCCAGATAGCAGACAATGCCAGCCACCAGGCCGATCAACAGGGCGCCGCGCACGTCCACAAAGCCCGAGGCCGGAGTGATGGTGGCCAACCCGGCGACCATGCCGGAGGCGGCGCCCAGGACGCTCGGCTTGCCCTTGAGGAGCCATTCCATGCCGGCCCAACTAAGCGCGGCGGCAGCGGCGGAGAAGTGCGTGGCGGCGAAGGCGCTGGTGGCCAACTCGCCCGCGTTCAGCGCGCTGCCGGCGTTGAAACCGAACCAACCGAACCACAGCAAACCGGTCCCAATCAGGCTGAGCACGACGTTGTGCGGGGGCATCGGTTCGGCGGGGTAACCCCGGCGTTTACCCAAGACCACGGCGCAGACCAGGGCGGAGACGCCCGAACTGATGTGGACCACGGTGCCCCCGGCGAAGTCGAGCACGGGAATCCTGCCGCCCAGCGCCCAGTTGAACAGGCCGCCTTTGCCCCAGACCATGTGCGCCAAGGGGAAGTAAACCACGGTGACCCAAAGCACGGTGAACAGGAGGTAGGCATTGAAACGGATACGCTCCGCCACCGCACCGCTGATCAAGGCCGGCGTGATGATGGCGAACATCATCTGAAACAGCATGAAGGTCTGTTGGGGGATGGTGGCGGCATAGTCGGGATTAGGAGCGCCGCCCACCCCGCGCAGCAGGAAGTACTGGAACGGATTGCCCACGAAGGCATTCCCTTCGCCGAACGCCATGCTGTATCCGTAGACCGCCCAAAGCACACTCACCACCGCCATCAGGACCAGACTGTGCATCATGGTGGCCAGCACGTTCTTGCTCCGCACCAGGCCGCCGTAAAAGAGGATCAGGCCGGGGGCGGTCATCATCAGGACCAGGGCGCTGCTGGCCAGGAGCCAGGCGTTGTCCCCGGTGTTGATGGGCGCGGCCGGCGCGGTGTCGGCAACCCCCGTGATGCTGCTCATTAGTGAGCCTAAGATTAGAGATTTTATCAACCGATGACCGCCATGTAAGATTTGCTTGGGCCGCATGGCGGATAGTAATCCCTCCCCTGCCGCCGCTTGTCAAGCCGGGGTTGACGTTCCCGGGGGAAGTCCTCAGGCTGCTCGGCAAGTTGATATTGACGAATGACCTCGCACTCGCATAACTACTTGATGGCCAGTGTACTGGGAATCACATTGACCATTTCGAACACCCTGGCGGGCGAACGGCGTCCGGCGGTGAGCCCCCTTCCCAACCACCCCGGCAACATCTACCTGGAAGGAGAACCCTTCTCGGTGTTGCTGCCAACCAACCTGCCCCCCAACGCCGTGGCTTGGCGTATGGCAGGAGACACCGGACAAGTCGAGGCGCAGGGCCGCTTGGCGGCGGGCTCCGGGGCGGTCGTGCGCATCCTGCAGGGAGCCAAGCCTGGCCTTGGCTGGCACCGCCTCGAGTTCCTCGACACCCAGACCAAGGTAGTGGACTGGACCAGCGCCGCCGTGCTCGCGCCTTTGCGCCGGCGTCCGCCTCAGGATTCGCCCGTGGCAGTCGATTCGGCCACCGCGTGGTTCGCGCCGAACGATCCGACCAACCAGGCACGGTTGGCCAACCTGGCCGCGCTGGCGGGGGTGCGCTGGGTGCGCGATCGTGCCCGGTGGGGTCAACTCGAGCCTGCCGAGGGCAAGTACGCTGGCAGCACTACCTACGATACGGCGGCGGAAGCGCAAGCCGCCGAGGGGCTGCAAGTCCTGCAGGTCTTTCATGACACGCCGAAATGGGCGCGTGAGGAAGCCGGGCGCGGCGGGCTCAGTGGCGATCTGCGCCACGTTCATCATTTCGCCCAGAACATGGCCCGGCGATTCCCCGGCAAGGTGCAGGCGTGGGAGCCATGGAACGAACCCAACGTGGCCAGCTTCGGCAGCGCCACCATGGACGAAATCTGCGCGTGGCAAAAGGCGGCGTTTCTCGGCTTCAAGGCCGGGGATCCGAAGCTCACGGTGGGCTTCTGTGCCCTGGCTGCGATCCCCACGCCGCAGCAGACCGAAAGCGTCCTGGCGAACGAGACCTGGCCCTACTACGACACCTACAACATCCACACCTACGACTGGCATCACGGCTACTTCGATTACTGGGCTCCCGCCCGCACGGCAGCCTGCGGCCGGCCCCTCTGGATCACCGAGGCGGATCGCGGGCTCCAGCATCAGAAGCAAGCGCCATGGTTCGATCTGACCCCGCGCGACGAGCAACTCAAGGCTCAATGGCTGCCCCAAGCCTACGCCTCGAGCCTCTTCGCGGGCGCGGCGCGGCACTTCCATTTCATCCTCGGCCATTACCACGAGCCGAACGGCGTGCAGTTTGGCCTGCTGCGGCTGGATCAGACCCCGCGTCCGGCCTATGTGGCCTTGGCGGCGGCGGGACGCTTGCTCGCTGGCGCGCGAATCCTCGGCCGCTGGCAGCCCGCCACGAACGCCCATGTCTATGCCTTTGCCGCCGAACCGGACGGAGAACGCCGCGACGTGCTGGTGGCTTGGGCGGAGCGGGATGTGGACTGGCCCGAGCGGGGCAAGCTGCGGCTCGCATGGAACCCTCCCGCGGCGCTGAAGCCGCTCGCGGTGGCGGATCATTTCGGGCGCCCTCTGGGCACAACCCTGCCGGCGGAACTCACCTCCGCGCCGGTCTATATCGTGTTGCCCAAGGGCGCGGCGCGGCAACTGCCCCTGACCCCTCCGCCCAAGTCAACTTGGGTTCCCGGCACGCCCAGTCCGGTGGTCTTGCAGGTGATCTGGCCGGAAGACCGCAAACAGCGGATGGAGGATCGCCCCTGGTCCGAGAGCTATGCGTACTCCGTCAAACCCGGCGAGTCTCTTTCCTTCAGATTGTGCGCCTACAACTTTGGGGCCAAGGCGGTGCAAGGACGCGTGACCCCCGAAGCCCTGCCTGACGGCTGGCAGCTGGAAGTGCCCTCCGATCCCGTTGCAGTTGAACCCGGTGGGCGGGTTGAACGGGAAGTTCGCCTGACCGCCCCTGGTTCCGGGGCGACGGCAGGAGACGTGTGGCTGCGCCTGCGTGGCGAGTTTGGCAAGGCGGGCCGTCCAGTGGCTGCCTTCAGGTGCGTGGTTCAATCCAAACCCGCCAAATGAAGGCCATGGCGGGAAAGGTCCAAACCCGGGCCACGGCTGGCCGGTGGTCTCGGCGCGGTTTCCTTGCAGCGGCAGGCGCTGGGCTATCCGTGTTGCCCCATGCATTCGCGGCGGGCCAACGGCCAGCGTCCGAGGGGGTGATCGACACGCACACGCATTTCTACGATCCCACTCGCAAGGAGGGGGTGCCCTGGCCACCCAAACAGGAGAAGTTGCTCTACCGCCGGGTCATGCCCGAGGACCTGAAGCCGCTGGCGAAGCCGGCAGGGGTGATCGGCACGGTCGTGGTCGAGGCCAGCGCCTGGGTGGAGGATAACCAGTGGCTCCTAGACCTTGCTGACCGCGAGCCGTTCATCCTCGGTATCGTGGGACGGTTGGAACCGGGAGCGGAGGACTTTGCCCGGCATCTAGACAGGTTTACCCGCCATCCGAAGTTCAAAGGCATCCGCGTGGGCACGTGGGGTGGCTTGCCAGCCTTGGATCAGCCTCGGGTGCTGGACGACTACCGCCGATTGGCCGACGCCAACCTGGCCCTGGACACCAACGGGGGCGCGGAGCGGCTGCCGCAAGTGGCCCGTCTGGCTCGAGCAGTGCCGGGGCTCCGAATCGTGGTGAACCACGTGGCCAATGTGCGCGTCGACGGCACTGCGCCGCCGGCAGAGTGGCTTCAGGGCATTCGTGAACTAGCGGGCCTGCCGCAGGTCTTCTGCAAACTGTCGGGGCTGGTGGAAGGGACCGGACGGCAACCCGCTCCAACCGACCCGGGGCACTATCGCCCTGTCTTCGACGAGGTCTGGCGGGCCTTTGGCCCTGACCGTTTGATCTACGGCAGCAATTGGCCGGTCAGTGAGCGGATTGCCAGCTATGGGGCCGTACAAGGCCTCGCCCAAGCCCTGCTTGCCGACAAGGAAGCCACCGCCCGGCAGGCGTGTCTGGCCGGTAACGCCCGGCGCGCCTACCGGTTGTCGGCCGCGTAGGTCAAACCGCTTGCTACTCCCCGCCTGGCTGCGCCAGCATGGAGCCATGCTGCAACGCATTTCCGGCTTTGCCGTGGCTCTGGTGGTCTCGACGCTCATCGCGCGTGCGGCGAGCGATCAGCCCGTGACGCGCGGGCCTTATCTGCAATCCGGCACACCCGACAGCATGGTCGTACGCTGGCGGACGGAGGAGCCCGATGCCAGCGTGGTCCGCTACGGCCGTGCCATCACCAACCTGAACCACACGGAGGAAAGCCCCGGGACCATGACCGAGCATGTGGTTTTGCTGGAAGGGTTGCGCAACGACACGCGGTACTTCTACACGTTCGCGGTCACCAACCACGGCCAGCGCCAATGGACCGCCACGAACAGTTTCATGACCGCGCCTCCCATCGGCAGCCGCAAACCGGTTCGTATCTGGGTGCTGGGCGATCCCGGCACCAAAGACGCCAAGCAACGCGCTGTCCGGGATGCCTACGCGCGCTACGCTCTGGGCAAGCGCACCGACCTCTGGCTCATGTTGGGCGACAACGCCTACGACTACGGCAGCGAGCGCAATTACCAGAAGGCGGTCTTCGACGTGTATCCGGAAATGCTCCGCAGCGCGGTCCTTTGGCCCACGTTGGGCAATCACGATGCCCGCCATGCCAAGTCGGCCACGCAGTCAGGCGTCTACTACGACCTCTTCACCCTGCCCACCCTGGGGCAGGCTGGTGGTGTCCCCTCCGGCACGGAGGCCTACTATTCGTTCGACTACGCGAACCTGCACCTCATCTGCCTCAACTCCTGCGATGTCCCGCGTTCCACCAACGGCCTCATGGCCAACTGGCTCCGCCGGGACCTGTCCGCGCGCCGGGCCGACTGGACCATCGCCTTCTGGCACCACCCCCCTTACAGCGACGGTTCCCACGATGCCGACGACGAGAAGAACAGCGGTGGCCGGATGGTGGACATGCGAGAAGATCTCCTTCCCATTCTCGAGGAAGCCGGCGTCGATCTGGTCCTCTGCGGCCACAGCCACTCCTACGAGCGATCGTTCTTGCTGGACGGCTTCTACGGGAAGCGCGGTGAATTGGGCGACGTGGACAAGATGAACGCCGGCACCGGCAATCCCGCGCAGGGACAGGCCTACCGGAAGCCGACCCTGGGTGCCGCTCCGCATGAGGGCACCGTCTACGCGGTGGTGGGCAGTTCGGGCCAGACCAGCGGTGGCAAGTTGAAGCATCCCGCCATGGCGGTGTCGCTGAATGTGCTTGGCTCGATGGTGATCGAGGTGGACGGCCCGCGCCTGGAGGCATTCTTCCTGGACGACAAGAGCCGCGAACGTGACCGTTTCGCCATCGTCAAGGGGCGCTAGTCTCTTGGAGGATCACTCGCGCCAGCTCGCGGTGGTTGATCTTGCCGGTGCCCAGTTTCGGGATCTCCCGCACCGCTTTGACTTCGCGCGGCACGCAGAGGTTGGTCAGGCCCTTGGCCTTGATGGCCGCGCGGATTTCTTCCAGCGAGAGTTTCGGCTCGTTGGTGACCGCTACCAGCACCTCGCCTTTGTCGGCGTCGGGGCGGGCCACCACGGCGATCTGGCAACGCAGTCCGTATTGCGGGAACGCGCCTGCCAGAGCGTCCTCCACCGCCGTGAGGCTCACCATCTCGCCACTGACCTTCGCGAACCGCTTCAGCCGCCCCAGCACGTGCAGGAAGCCGTCCTCGTCCACGCGGACGATGTCACCGGTGTCGTACCAGCCCTGCAACGCGAGGAACTTGGCGTTGGCCTCGGGGTTCAGGTAGCCCTTCATGACGTTCGGGCCGCGCACATGCAGACGCCCCCCTTCGCTGACGCCTTCCACCTCTTCGACGCGGTATTCCATCCCGGGGAGCAAGCGTCCCGCCGAGCCGTACAACGGCGTCACAGGCGTGTTCAGGCTGACGCAGGGACTGCATTCCGTGGCGCCGTAACCTTCGAGCACCCGGATGCCGAAGCGCCGCGCCCAAGTGGTGGCGGTGGCATCCTGCAGCTTCTCCGCTGCCGCGAACAGGTATCGCAGGCTGCGAAAATCATAGGGCTGCGCGCGGCGGGCATAACCGTTTAGGAACGTATTGGTGGCGATGAAGATGGTGCAGTACCGGTCATAGAGAATGGCCGGGATCAACCGGTAATGCAGCGGTGAGGGATAAAGGAACACATAGAGCCCCCGCACCAAGGGGAGCAAGGTGCCCACCACCAGCCCGAAGCTGTGGAACAACGGCAGGGCATTGAAGAGACGGTCCTGATCGAGGAGGTCGGTCGTGGCCAGCACTTGCCGGGTGTTGGCGAGGATGTTGCGATGCGTCAATTCCACCCCCTTGGGCGTGCCCTCCGATCCGCTGGTGAAGAGGATGACGGCGGTATCGTCCGGCTTGGGCATGACCGGCGGCGGCGTCCATCGCCAGACTATGGCGCGCACCAACCCGAGCAGCCGCTTGGCCCCCGAGATGCCCGCCCGCAGGTCCTCCAGATAGATTACCCGGATGCCCGCCTGCTCGAACGGCTCAACGGGGATCTTCGCACGGGTCAGAAAGGCCCTTGAGGTCACCAACTCCCGCAACCCGGCCAATTGCGCGCAGACCAGCATGGTGGGCACACCAGTGGAGAAGTTCAGCACGGCGGGGACCCGCCCGGTGAGCCACAGCGCCATGAGGGTCACTGGGGTGGCGTTGACGTTGGGGAGCAGCACGCCGACACGGCGGGACCCGGCGTCGAGGCGACCTGCCAGCCTTTCGGCGAGCAGCCATGATCCGGCCAGCAAGCGCCGGTAGCTGAGCGCCTGCAGGGTGGCGTCTTCCAGCACCACCTTGTTCGGTTCGAGGTGGGCGGCGGCGGCGATGGCACTGACCAGGTTGTCCTCCCCAAACTCCATATCGACGTCGAATTGCTGCTGGATCATCCGGTCTCTGAGCCAGGCGGTGACCCTGGCCCTGGCGATGGGGGCGCGTTCGACCTCCGGTTTGATCGGGGCGGTTGGATCGCTAAAATGAGCCGTCACGCGAGGGAACCAACGACGCCACCCCGGCTGCCGCGACCATTGGATGCGGTTCGCGCCCCGGAGGTAGCAGGTGATGACTTTGGCGTGGGTCTTGGTGAGGAGAAAGCCGGTGCCATCATAGAGCTTCATCAGGGACCCGGTGCGGGTGATCTGGCCCTCGGCAAAGAGCACCAGGCGGCCGTTGCCATGCAGGTACTCCGCGATGCGCTTCACCGCGTAGGCGGATGCGACGTCCACTGGAAAAGTCCGCGCGTTGCGCATGATCAAACGGTGCAGCCAACTGGTCTCCGCTACCCGGCTCGACACGACGAACTTCCAGTCATCTTCCAGCAGCACGGCCAGGAATAGCCAGTCGATCCAGGAAACGTGGTTGGGGATCAACAGCACCGGGCCGGGGGCGCGCAGCGCCTCGGTGTTGAAACCGCGAAACCGAAACAGCAGCCGAACAAGCCAGTAAAGGATGGTCTTCATAGGGCGAAAACGAGTCGGGCGGAATTCAAATCAGCGCAGATATCCGGGCGTCTGCACCAGGAGCGTGTTTTGCAGGTTATCGTCGTTGCTGAGCAGCAAGAGCCAGATGCCCACCAACACGGTGACGACCACGCAGGCCAGGCCCAGGTAACGATCCCACACCCGCCGGCCCGGGCCTGCCAGTTGGAGTGTCCCGGCAAGCTGGTCTCCCTGCCCGGGGAAAGGGGCGGACGCCTCGATCTGGCCGCGCGCATTCACCACTTGGGAAATGCCCGAACTGGCCACGCGAAACACCGGCACCCCATACTCTCGCGCCCGCACGGTCGCGAGCCGGGCGTTCAGCTCGTGCTGGGTCAGGCCCCAGTCGGTGGCGTCCATGGCGGGGATGATGAGGGCTTCCGCTCCTTGCCGGACGAGGCGGTCCATCACCCGCCCGTAGCTCAGATCATAGCAGATGCCGATGCCCAGCTTGCCCCAGGGAGACTCCCACACCTTCTGCTCGGGCGCCGGCATGCCATCATTGAAGAACTGGATCGGCACGCTCTTGGCTTGGCGGAAGACGATTCGGCCCTCGGGGTCCACCACAAACGCCGTGTTGTAGAACTCGCGGTCCTTGTGGCCAACCTGCTCCTTGCCGCAAATGATCAAATGCACCCGGTGCTCCCGGCACCAGGCTTTCAAGCGTCCGGTGACGATCCCGGGGAGGGTGTACTCGCTGAGGACCACCAGTTGCGTTTTGGGATGCCGGGTCATGACATCGTCCAGGGCCAGGATCAGGGTGCCCGCCTGCGGCACTTCCAATTGCACGCCCGCCACCCGTACCTCCCGAACCGCTTCAGGGTTCGTGTGCCGGAGCGGCAGCGATCTCCACCCCACCCACCCCAAACCGGCCGCGACGAGGATCGCCAGCGCCACCCGCGGACGGTTCCACGCCAGAAAGAGCGTGACCAAGCCCGCCAGCAATAGGAAGGTGGCGCCGTACACCCCCAAGGCGACCACGGGGCCAAGCGCGGGGTCATCCGCCAGCACCCAGCCCGGCGTGAGCCAGGAGAAACGGAGAGGGTAGAGTTCGCTGCGAAAATACTCCAAGCCGGTCCAGAGAAGGGGTACCAGCACCAAAGCCGTTCTCCGGCCGAACCGGACCCGGGCGTTCCGTACCAGCAGGAAGAACAAGCCCATGTAGAACGCCAGGATCAGCCAGAGCACGATGGCGGCCAGGTTGAAGATCTTCCAGAAGAACGTCAGCGGCGGCACATAGAGGGCCAGCCCAAGCACCAAACCAAAGTAGAACGCCACTTGTGGCTCAGATTGGCAGCGAACCGCCAGGATCGTCATCGCGGCCAGAAACAACACCATCACCGAGGCCAGACCCGGTTGGTGGGCCATATGGAAGGCGGCGATGGCGACGGTTCCCAGCAGGAGCTGTTTCCAGCCCGGCAGCGGTTCATCGAACGGATGCGGACGCGCTTGGCTCATGCGGACGGGCCGGCGCGAAGCCGGCGGTTTAGGTTTTGGCGGACGCGGCAGGGGCTTCCGAGGCGGCGGTTTCGGTGCCGGTTTTGGGCGGCACTCTGAGAGCGGTCACCACCAGCGCCAGCAGCACGCTGAGCGCCAGAAAGATGCCCGAAGGACTCATGCCATGCTTGGCGCCCAGAACCACAAAAGCGCCCGAGCCCACCATGCCGAGATTATCGACGAAGTTCTGAGTCGCGATGGTCTTGCCGAGTTTGCTTTGGTTGCACTCGGATTGCAGCGCCGCGTTGAGAGGGATCAGAAAGAGTCCCGCTGCCATGCCGGTCAGCATCAGTTGCAGAATGACCAGCCACGGTCCGGGAGGCCACCAACCCGCCAACCGGAAGGCCTCGACCAGCCCGACCGAGGCCACCAAGCCCGCCAACGTCCACCCGTGTTGCCGGGTCGCGCGCAGGTCGCCCACCCGGTAGAGTTGCCCGGCGAGCACGCTGCCCGCCATGATTCCCACGCTCAGCCACAACCCCAGCAGCGAGATTTGCGTGTTGGTCTTCAAGCCCAGCACCTCCAAACCCCAAGGTTGGAAGTTCATCTTCATCACCGCGCCCGAAACCCAAAAGATGCCTGTCCCGCAGAGCACCCGCAGCAACCGCCGGTTGCTGAGCAGCTCTTTGAAATTGCCGAAGAACTCGCCCACGTTGGCGCTCAGTTTCACCTCCGGATGCGTGGGCGTTTCGGTCATGAAGCAGTTGAGCACCAGGGAGCTCCCGAAAATCGCCAGCAGAATGACATAGCAGAGCTTCACATCGAGCTTATCGATGATGAACGCGCCGCCGATCATCCCGGTCAGGATGGCGACCAGCGTCAGGAATTCCACGGTCCCGTTGGCTTTCACCAACCGCTCCCGCGGCAGGACTTCCGGCAGCACCCCGTACTTGGCGGGGGAGTAAATGCACGAGCCCACCCCGACAATCAGATATCC
>CAYYMW010000083.1:0-20127 GCA_964472515.1 uncultured Verrucomicrobiota bacterium
GGCGTGGGCTCCTCGGCTTTGGCGATCTCGGCGGGCTTTTCCTCCTTCGGCTCCTCCTTGGGCTTCTCCTCCTTGGGCTTCTCCTCCTTGGGCTTCTCCTCCTTGGGCACGATGGTCACCGCGATCTCTTTGAACGTAGTCCCCAACATGCCTTCGCGCGCCGCCAGCACGGTAAGCGCGACGATCACAAAGGTGTGGAAAATGACCGAAAGGGTGATGTTGGCTTTGCCCCCCATGGGAGGCGGCTCAGGTGTGCGCATAGGGATTAGTTGGTCTTGGGATCGGTGGCGAGGTTCACCTTGCCGACGTTGGCCTGCTGCAGCAAATCGAGAATCCGCATGATATGCTTATGCTTGGTCTTGCTGTCCCCCCGAACCACGACGTTCAGGTCGGCGTCCTTGAGGCGCATCTGAATCAACTGATCCAGCAAGCCGGCGGGATCCGTCTCCGCCCGGTTCAGGAACACTTTCCCGTCCCGATCGACACTCACATAGTTGACCTTCGGCTTGGGCTCCTTCTCCCGCTTGGCGGCCTTGGGCAGGTTCAGTTCCATGTCGTTGACCACCGGTGCCGTGGTAATGATGAAGATCACCAACAGCACGAAGCACAGGTCCAGCAGCGGAGTGATGTTCAGCTCCGTGAGGGACTCATGCGATGAGCGGGAGAACTTCTTCATGGCAGACCGCGGGGGTCAGGGGCGCGAGACGCCGACCGTTAACACTGCGTCGTCATTCGCAGGCACGGCTCCGAGCGCAAGCTCCGCCGCCGGAGCAGGTTGCTGAGGGTGCGTCAGCCAGGGTGTGCTGTCCACGTACCCAAGTTCCATGGCGGAAACCAACTCGGCGGCAAAGGCGTCCAACTGCTGGCTGAGGGTGCGGATCTTGGTGACCATGAAGTTGTAGGCGAACATGGCGGGAATTGCGACGAATAACCCCACCACGGTGGCGATCAACGCGCCGGCCACGCCGGGGGCCATGGCCGTGAGGCTCGCGGCGCTCGCCCGCGCGATGCCGGCGAAGGTCTCCATAACGCCCCACACCGTTCCCAACAGTCCCAGGAAGGGGCCACCTGAGACTGCCGTCGAGAGCACAATCATGCCGCGTTCGAGCACGATCACCTGGTCGCTGACCGCACGTTCGATGGCCACCCGGACGGTATCGAAATGGGTCGCGGTAATGCGGCGCTTGCCGCGGATCAACGTGCCACTCTCCTTGAGGTGGTACTCCAGAGCCTCGACGCCAACCTTGTACACTGCGTGCGCAGGCGCCCCGTCGAAGGTCTCGCCGCCCCTCATCAGCTCCAAGGCATCATGGGTCTTCCCATAAGTGTCGAAGAAGCGCTTGGTCATGCGCGACGCGCGCATGAGCTGCCGGATCTTCGCGAAGATCACTGTCCAACTGAACATCGAGACAAAGAGCAACGCACAGATCGTGACTTTGCCCTCCAAGGTCGCTTTCTCGAAGGCAAATTGCAACGCACTCCCCAGCATCGGTTCAAATCCGTAAGTAGGCATCATGAGTTCTGTCGGTGTCGATGTTCCAAGTCGGCTCCAAGATGGCATCCGGCGAGGGTGGCACGCATGCTCCCAACGCCTCATCCATCGAGTCCGCAAGGCTGGCTGGCGTGTGGGCGGCGAATCGCACTCCCGCCCTGTTCCACGTAGCGATAACAGCCTAGAGCCACCAACGGGATCGCACCTACCGATTCAGGCTTACACCTGTCCGTTTTCGGCTAACCACCCATGGATCACAACGCGTTGCCGCCAGGATGGATAGACGCGTTGAGCCCGGGCGGCTGCGGGCGTGTCCATGAAATGCAACACAGTGCTTGCGTCCGGCTTGGCCCGAGTCGCCGGTTACGCGACGGAGCCTCACGGCGCATAGGATGCGGTTTTGGCATCGATCAGACGCGTACTTGTCCGCGCGTCACGCGTGCCGACTGCCAGCCAACCATGGGAGGACATTGTGAGGTCCGAGCATTTCACGACGAGGCAGTGAGTCACAACGAGTGTCCTCGTCCCGCTTTCCCATTGCCCTGTGGCATGAAGTGCCTGCCATATGGGCACTTCGGCTCCTTGCGACAATGTACACTTCCAAGGCATGCATGTCTCATTTCAAGACGCAGAACGTTTAGGAAAGAGCTAACCTGCTTGTGATTCGCGGGTCCATGGAAGGCCTCATGAGTCATCAAACGAACAACGAAACCAACGAACGACCACATATGAGTAAATCAAGAACCTTAATGGCCGCCGCCGGGGTGGCCTTCCTCGCTACGACGCAGGCCGCCGTGGCGGAGTTTGCCTACAACCCGAATGACCTCATCCTTAACTTCCGCCAGACGGACGTGCCGACCGTTGACATGGGCGTGAACTTGGGCGACGTCGCCGACTACAAAACCCCGGGGTCCGTGATTCCGTTGAATCAATTCACCGTCGGTCAGTTGACCGCGACCTTTGACAACCTGAACAACCTTGCGTTGTCGGTGGCCTCGGCTAATGCGGACCCCCTTGTCAAGACCTTGTGGGTCACCAAAGCGCGGACGGAGCTCAACACACAGACCACTCCTTACCCCAAGAAGAACTCCAGCAGCATGGGGACGCCGATCACCAAGGCCACCAGTATTGGAAGCAACCTGCAAACCCAAGGGTCGGACTTGAGCGACACGGTTTCCACCATCGCCGAGAGCAACGCCGGTTCCTACAAGAGCCTGATCGGAGCGGGCAACGACCTTGGCGCAGGGTACTCCCCGCTTGAGGCGTTCACCGGTACGTTCGGCGCGAATGCGAAGGTGCGTTTGGATCTGTACGAAGCCAAACCGAGCATTAACACCGCCTACTTGGGCTACATCGACTTCAACGGCGACGGCAGCGCGGTCTTCTACGCGCCGGTCCCCGAACCCGCGACCTACGGGCTGCTTGCCGGCCTGGGCATTCTCGCGGTGAGCGTGCGCCAGCAACTGCGCCGCAGCCAGGCATAGGAATCCGTCACCTTAACGCACTTGTAAGCAGACTGACACACAACTATCAACACTCAAACGCATACTGCATCATATGACACGACTACTCCTCCCCTCCGTCCTCGTTGCCGGCATGGCCTCCGCCACGGCGGCCGATCTCGGCAGCATCTACATCACTGGGGCCACCGCGTTCCGCGCGAATGTCTACAGCGCGCTGACGGCGATGATTCCGAGCGCCACCATCAAGAGCGCGGCCAATCAAGGCAACAAGGCAAACCAGTTCACCTTCAGCGGCACGACTACCGGTGGTGACACCGTGGTAGTGTACTGCGGCTTCTCGGGATCGGTTGAGGGTTTCCGCGACATCATCGGCAACCTCGACATCACCTATTGCCCGGCGGACAGCACGAACCTGTTCACGCGCAAAGGAGCGGATTTCACCTTCTCCGACGTTTTCCAGAGCTCGACGATCTACAACTCGCCGGCGTTCAGCGAGGAGTATTATGTGCCGGACCCGGAGAACGATCCCGACACGAAATATGCCGGCATCGGCGTCATCCCGTTTGTGTGGGGCATCAACGACGTGCTGAAGGGCTACAACACCATCAACACGGTCGTGTTCGGCGGCGTCACGAACACGGTCCCGGTGGACAACATCTCCGACCAGATCGCCAATCAGATCCTGGCCAACGGACAATGGCCGCTTGCGTTCTTCACCGGCGATAGCGCTCACCAGGGGGTTATGGTCAACGTTACCGGCCGCAACAACCTCTCCGGCACTCGCACGACGTTGCTGGCCGAGACTGGCTATGGCGTGTTCACCACGGTACAGCAACGCAAAACGACTGGCACCAGCCCCAACAAGACTTGGACCTGGTTTGCCAGTAACGACGGGCACAATTCGGGCAGCAACGTGAAGAGCGACTTGAACTTCGACGCTTCCGATTTCGGAGTCAATGCGCAGCCGGCCTGTGGATACCTCGGTCAAGGGGATGCGCAAGGACTTGATGCGAGCACGGCTGTGATCCGCTACAATGGCATGTTCTTCAACGTGAACGGTTCGTTGGTCAACAACACGGTCACGGAGGGCAACTATACGTATTGGGGTTACGAGCACTTCGCTTGGCCTTCCACCACCACCGGCACGAAGCTGAGTGTGTTCAAGCCGCTGTTCCTGACCATCCTCAACAACAACCTGAGCGCCGGCATCAAGATGAGCGATATGAATGTGTACCGCCTGGTAGACGGCGGCCCCGTGTTCCCGCTCTACTGAGTCGGCTTGGCAGGCCGCCTCAATCGCTTGGCGGCCCGGCCACTGCCGCCCCACCAGAAGACAAGGCAAGTGTAAGGTGCGGATCCGCAAGGGTCCGCACCTTGCGTTTGGGTGTGGCGCGTAAGGTGGCATGTTACGATACGCACATGTCGGCGATCGCACGCTCCGGCAGCTTCCGAGCGAAAGATCAGGATACATTGGAATTCCGGCCTGTCTGTGAAATCGAGTGCATCCCGCAAGTCATTGACGCCGTATGCGGTGTAGTGCGTGCATCCGTGTCCGCAGATGCACAGTCGGTGTCCAATTCTGCGGGGATGGCGAACGCTCGTTTGTCTAAAGTCAACGCATGACGGCCGCTCGCACGAGCTGGCAGATGCACTTGACCCATACCGTTATGAAAACGACCATCGAAGGTGGACTACCCTCGAAGAAGACGCTGGCGAACCTTTTGGCGACCGGAAGCCTGCTCGTTGGCGCCGCAGGCGTTCACGCAGGGATCCTCTTCAATTACAGCGCCAACGATCTCATTCTGAATATCCGGCAAGCGGATGTGGCGACGGTGGATGTGGGCATCAACTTGGGAAGTGCGCTCGATTATAAGAGCGCGCCTGACGCCGTGACGCCCTTGACACAGTTCACGTCCGGGCCGCTGACGAGCCAATTTGGCGACCTTAACAACCTGGCCGTGTCGATTGTCAGCGCCAATCCTGACCCCTTGGTCAAGACGCTCTGGATCACCAAGGCCCGCACAGACCTTAGCATCCAGACCAGTCCGTATCCTAAGAAGAACTCCAGCAGCATGGGAACGCCTGTCAGTCGGGCCGCCAGTATCGGCAACAACCTCCAGACTCAAGGGACTGACCTGTCGAGCACCGTGGCAACGATCTCCGCGAGCAACGCTGGCTCTTACGAATCCATGATGGGGGTCGGCTATAATCTGGGCGGTTCCTGGCCTACGGGAATCGAGGCCTTCACCGGGGCGGATTTCAGCCAAACCGGACTGGTGCGCCTGGATTTGTACGAAGCCAAGGCGAATGCGATGACGTATATCGGGTGCCTCGATCTCCTCAGTGACGGTTCTGCGCGATACTACGGATCGAACATCGTGGTGCCCGAGCCCACAACCACCGCGCTGGTGGCAGGAGGAGCGCTGGCGGGTTTTGCCATGTTCCGCCGAATCCGCCGCTAGTCCGGCACAAAGTCTGACCGCCAGCCTCGCCGCATCGCACCTAACCAGGTGAACGATGGCGACCGGTGGTGGAAACGGGAGCACCGATTTCGATGGGGCGGCGTATGTTGTGTATTGCGAGCAGGTTTTGGCGCTGGACACTGTGGGGCTTCGCGGGGCTGTTGGTTTGGGCGGACTGTGCCCAGGGCGCTGAGGTCGGCGTGGCCTCCGCAGCAACCAACCAAGCGGATATCAGCCGCGCTCTGGGGCTCATCCTCGGCATCGGAATGAGGCGCGAGGGGTTTGAGATTGACTTCGACAAGTTGGCGGCCGGCTTTCGTCAGGGCTACCAGATCGAGGATGCACGCGAGCAGATACGCATGGAGATGCCCGCTAAGGAGGTCATCGACAGTCATCGACAACTCCTCGCTCGAAAGGCGGACGAGCGACGAGAGGAAGCGGCAGCCCGCAACCGCGAGGCTGGGCAGGCGTTCCTGACGACCAACGCCACCCTTCCGGGCGTGACGGTGATCACCAACGGGCTTCAGTACCAGGTGCTCGTCGAGGGAACGGGCTCCAAGCCCCAAGCCGGGCAACGGGTGTATCTCAACTTCCGCAGCCTGCTGCCGGACGGCAGGGTGGTGCAGGACCACGCCCACGCCAAGTCGCTATTCCTGATGTCAGGCCTCGGAAATCCGGCTTGGGCAAGGGTGCTGCCCATGATGACCTGCGGCTCAAAGTGGCGAGTGTTTGCCTCGGATCGATTCGCGTATGGCACACGCGGCCTGCCAGGGCTGTTCGAGCCGGGACAGGCCGTGGTGTGGGAGATTGAACTCGTCCAAGCAGAGGACATGCCGCAACCAGCAAGGTGACTCAGCGCTGGGCAGGCACCTCTATTCCTGACTGGCTCAGCAATTCCTCCAGCGTAACTCCGGTTTGGGCGGCGCGAATATCCCACTCTACGTAACTCCGCTCGCCGAAGTGTAATCGAACGTATTCCCTGATCGTCTCGGCCCGGGTGGGTGGTGTGCGCCGCACGCGATGCCGAGGCAGCGGCGGTTCCTCAACGCCGAATGCGGAGGAGGCGGTATCCGAAACTCCGGATGCTGGGGGATAGAGCTGCAACGTCTGGCTCGCCGTGACCGCATCGCCCATGGTGGCCCGATTGGCGGCGGATGTTGCCGCCATTACTTCCGGCAGTACGGTTTGCTGGTGAGGCGAGGGAGGGCGCTCGAAAGAACGCTCTCTCAGCCGACCGAAGAGCGGAGTGGCAAGCGTCGACTTCGAAGTCGCACCCTCTCGGGCCAGATCCGCCGGGGCCACAGTGGTTGGGGGCGCTCCGCCAAGGATGCGCTGAACCAAGCCATCGGGGTCGTCCTTCCACTGCACCCAAACAGGATCGCCACCCCAGAGGGAGGGGTTGGCCGCCACCGTGCGCACGTCGGCGATGATGATGTCACGAACGGTCGCCTCGGGACAGCCGACACGCCGCAGGTTGGCAACGTAGGCTTGGTAGTTGTCCGCCTCGATTTGCGACCAGGGCAGACTCCTCTGAGCAAGGCTCGCATCGGAGCCCGGTTCGCTGAGGGCCACTTCCGTTCCAGTGGAGTTCCGACTGTGGGCAGCAGCCGGCGTCTCGCGTTGGCGCCGTGGTTCCTGCGCAGGTCGCCACAGGAGCCAAACCAAGTCGGCATTCACCGCCAGTGACACCAGCAGCAGACTCGTTTTCCAATCGCAAGCGGCCTTCATTGTTGCCGGGCATTCTGCGCTCACAAACTGGAGCCGGCTTCCCAAGAACGGACGCCGACACCTGTTTGCGGCTGCAACCAGCGCTCGTCGGTTGGGTTGGAACCGTGTGCATGACAGAACGTTGCGCCTTGGCGCTCTCGGCATCGGGTCCGCCTGTGACGGTCGTAACCAGCACGGAGAGCTGCTACGGTCCGAGAAAGCTGCCTGACTGGGTCAGGCAGCGGGGTGCCGCACCGTCGCGTGACAAGTCGGCGTCAAGACGGCGCAGGCGGATGCCGGCAAACCCAGGTGGGCGACGTGAGGGGCTGAGGTCAAGGGGGTTTGCCGCGTCTGGCTTGATGTCCGGAACCTGCGATGCCATGTCCGTGGACTCGGGGTTGATCGGAGGGTGAGAGGCCACACTGGTTCCAGTTCAAATATGACCGTCATGAACCATCTCAACCAGTGGAGTCCGCCGCAACCACCTTCCGGGCATGGAGCCATGAGAGCCGCCCTCTCACAAGTCCGGGGCCTGGCCTTCTGCGCAGCCTTGTCGTTGTGCGGCTCGATACCTGTCTTGGCGCTCGATTATTCGAGCACGGAGCTTGTCCTCGGCGTCCGGAAGGAGGGGGCCACCTACGAACTCGTCGTGAACCTGGGACCGGCAACCCGATTCAAGCACATCCCTGCCGGAACCTCCGTGACAATCACGGACTACAGCGCCGAGGCGGTGGCGGCGCTTTTCGAGAACACCAGCGACCTGAAGTGGAGCGTGCTGGGCACCGTTAACCTCACCGCTGCCACTGCGGAATTGCCCTGGAAGACCGCTTGGATGACCCGTGCCCGCGCGGAGGCGGAACTGCAGTCCACCCCCTGGAGTCGCCGCAATGCGTCCAGCATGGGAATGCCGTCGCAACAGATTGACTCCATCGGTTCCTCCTCACAGCTCGCCAGCTCGACCTCGGGGTATGATCCCTTATACAACAGTGACACGGCAATTCGCATCGAGGTGGGAAACGCCCTGAGACTGGGCTACTCCGCACAGGTGGGGGTAAACGGAGACTTGGCTGGAAGCTGGCCAGGCAGCGTCGAACAGTTGACGGCTTCTGACTTTGCCGACTCGGACACCGTGTCCCGCGCCGATCTGTACGAGGTGATGCCCTCCCCCCCGTCGGGCAAGGGCACCTACCTGGGCTATTTCGAGTTGAAGCCGGACGGGACCATGAGCTTTACCGCCGCGGGAGGCGGCACTGAGCCGCAGAAGCCGGTGATCACTTGGAGCAACCCCGCCGACATCACTTACGGCGCTGCGCTGGGCGAGGCCCAACTCAACGCCACTGCGAGCGCGGCGGGGACGTTCGCCTACACCCCGGCGGCAGGCACGGTGCTGCCGGCCGGAACCGGACAGACGCTGAGTGTGCTGTTTACCCCGACGGACACGGCGGCCTACACGAACGCCACCGCGACGGTCACGGTCAATGTGCTCAAAGCGACGCCCGAGATCGTGTGGGCCAATCCGGCCGACATCGCCCAAGGGACCGCGCTGGGCGAAGCTCAGCTCAATGCCATGGCGAACACGCCGGGCACCTTCACCTACGATCCGCCGGTCGGGACCGTTCTGCCCGCCGGCGCGGACCAGATGCTGAGCGTGTCGTTCGTTCCGAATGACTCGGCAAACTACAATCCTGCCAACAAGACCGTGAAGATCACCGTGCTCGGGGCCGTGTTTCCGCCACGCTTCGACTCGTCGAAATGCCGCCTGACCGCCCAGGGTTTCCAGATCGAATTCACGGGGCAGACCGGGGAATCCTATGATCTGCTGGTTTCCAGTGACTGCCTTGCTTGGACACGGCTGGAGGTGGTAGTCCCAGTCGATGGCCGGGGGGCGTATCTGGATGCGGCGGCCGGGTTGGGTCAGCGCTTCTATCGTGTAACAAAGACGACGCCATAGCTCCCGTGAGGTGTTCTGCCGGTGTCGGGTCACGATCACCGGCAGGATGAAGCGGAACCAGCCCGGATGGCAGGGTGGCCTATCCGGGCTGGTTTTCGTTTTTGGGAGGCGGGTGCCCGGGCACGCAGGCACCAAGGATTCCTGCCACTGTGGGTCAGGTCAACACGAGCCACTCGGCCGATCTGGCCTGCTTTGGGCTGCCGGAGGCCGTTCGAGGCACTTACCGCGCTGCCCGTGGTGAAGGGGGAGAAAGGAAGCGACCCGGCCGAGACTAATCCGGCCGGATCAGGGAAGGGAGCTGAGACTGCAGGAGGGCGAGGGCCTCCTCCTGGGAATCGGGACCTTGGAGCACGATTTCCAGGACTTGCTGACCGAGGTGGCGTTCGCCCGCCAAGGTTGCCCTGAGGCGGCTGGCTTGGGTGCCATCTTCGGCTGAGGAGGCGTCGCGAGAGGAAGCGCGGTCCGACCAGAGGCAGTAGAAGACATGGAACAGCCGGGAACCGCTCTCGAAGGTCTGGTGGCGAAATGGCAGCCGGAGCTCGCGGGCCGGCAATAGCAGTTGTCCGAAGTCCTCGCGGAGCGTGGCGCCTGCGGCGGGCAGGCAGATCTCGGGACGATGGCCCTTGGCGAGTTGGGCCGAGTTTTTGCCGGGCTCCCAGCGGAGGAAGAACGCGCTCCACAGATTGCCTTCGGCGTCCTGCCAGGAAGCCGACTCGCTGTTCGAGCAGCGCAGGATGGCCAGGGAGTTGGCGGGCAGGGGCGAACGTTTGAAAGCCGGGCTCTGCGCAGGCCACGCCACGCTCCAGCGCGCGGAGGCGGGCAGCCCCACTTCGTGCGCCCGGTACCAGGCGGCGGTGGTCAGTTCCACGGCACCCAACCAGGCCAGCGCCAGCAGGCCCACCCAACGCGGAAGCGCGGGTAGGCCCGATCCGGGCGCTGGCGGCTTAGGGAGCGGGCGCTGCGCCGCCCTGGACCGCAATAACAAGGCCAACGCGAGCAGTCCGGGCAACACGATGAGCATGACGAGCAGCCCGGCCGTGTCGTGGAGGGATTCCATTTCATGAAGCCCGCGTCGCGCGGCGGCGTGGACTAGAAAGACCGTGCGGGTCAGGTTCGCCACCAGGACAAACCCGATCGACCCGGCCACGAGACTCAACCGCCGGAGCCGCGTCAGTTGGTAGAGTTCGCCCAGGAGCAACGACATCATCAGGGCGGACTGCAAGGACCGCACCCCGCTGCAAGCCTCGTCCACCCCGACCACCCCCTGGCCAACTTCAATGAGGTTGCCATGTTGCACGGCGGGTATGCCCAGCCAAGTGGTCACCTCCACGGTCAGGCTGGTGACCAACCGCATCAAGTTCTGAGTGACCGCCAGTTCGAAGCCCATCGGCCAGGGCACGGCAAGCAGGACGAAAAGGACCGGGACCAGGAAGTATCGCACCCACCAACCGCCTCCCGCCGCATAAAGGGCGGCCAGGGTCAAGGTCACCATCTGCAGGCCGCCCATCCAGTAGAGCAGACGCCACTCAGGATTGGCTTCCTGCACCACGCGCAGGGGAAGGTGGAGGAGAACCAGCCCGCCGATGGCAAGTGCGCCCGCCCAACCGAACGCGACCGGGCGGCCCGGCGGACGATCCGGCCATCGGCGCCAGAACAGCACGGCGCAAACGAGCGGCACGGCATAGCCGTAGTTGTACTGCGGGTTGATGGCCCATTCGCCGCGCACCATGTCCACAAACAGGAGCCAGCCTCCCCCGAGCGCGAGGAGGAGCAGGCCCCACGGCTCGAAGAGCCGGGCCAGTGGTGCACGCGGCCGGCCGCCGTGGGTGTCGGTGGCTACGGCGGCTTCGGACGAAGCGCCTGGTTCGGTGAGAGCGGTCCCCCTTCCGCAATCCTTCATGGTAGGGTTTCGGTTGAAGTCCGCGCTGAGTTCAGCGGGAGCGACGGGACCAGCTGCTTGCCGTCTCCCGCCACTTGGCACAGCGTCCCCTCAAACGCGTGCAGGAGGCGGTCCCACTCGAAGTGGGAGGCATAGCGGCGTCCGGCTGCACCCAGCCGCCGGCGTTGGCCGGCGTCCAAAGCGAGCGAGCGCAACGCTCCGGCGAGCTGGTCCACGCGCGAAGGGTCGATCACCACCGCGAACCCGCCCTCGCGCCCGGCGCGGGTGAGTTCGCTCTCGGCATCCGCGACGATCACTGCCGGCTTGGCGAAGGCCAAGCCTGTGAGCAATTTGCTGGGAAAGAAGAGCGAGCCCGAGCCCGGCTGTTGGGTAACCAGGTAGACGTCCATGTCCGCGAGCATTTCGTGGTAGGCGGACTCCGGTTGCAACGGTAGCAGCGTGACATTGCGGAGTCTGCGGCGCGCGACCAACTGCTCCAGCACCGTGCGGCGGGCGCCGTCCCCGCAAATCACCAAGTGGATGGGCTCGTCCTGCACCAGGCCGGCCGCCTCGAGCAAGACCTCCACCCCATGCTTGACCCCCAGGTTCCCCGCATAGACCGCCAGGAGCTTCTCCGAAGAAAGGCCGAGCCGTTTGCGGAACCGTCCGGACGCAACCATAGCTTCGGAAGTGGGCAAGGTGATGCCGTTGGGAAAGAGCAACGTCTTGACGGGCGGCACGTGCTTCTTCTGGAAGGCCGCCACCATGCCCGGGGTGATGCCTGAGACCCGCGCGGCCCGGCGGTAGGCCAGCGCTTCCAAACCATACAGCAGGCGCAGCAGCGGCCCACCCCGCAGCATGCCCATGGAGGCCGCCGCATCCGGTTGCAGGTCCTGAACATGAAACACAAAGGGCGTGCGTTTCCAAAGGCTGATGAGCCAGGCCGCCGCGCCAAGCAGCAAAGGTGGGGAGACGACCACGTAGGCGTCCGGAGCCGGCAGCGTGAGGAGGCGCAGGAACGAGGTGGCGACGAAGGTGAACTCGTGCAGCATCCGCCGGAACGCGGTGGGTTTGGCGGGCACGTAATGCCAGCAGCGGTCCACGGCCACGCCCGCGAGGCGGTCCTGGCGGAACAGCCGCCACCGGTCCTCCGGACGCTTGGTCCACTCCGGATAGTAACTGAACGAGGTGACCATCCGAACGTCGTGGCCGCGCGTGTCGAGAAACCGGCACAACGCGGTGTTGCAAGGCGCGATGCCAGTCACTTCGGGCGCGTAATTGATACCCCAGACGATGAAGCGCATAGCTCAGGTGGGAAGGGAGGTGTCCGGTGGGCCGGAGGTCAGACTTGGCCGGACAGGTGAGGATTCGCCGGGGGGAATTGGCGTCATCCGGGAACTGGGTGCGGCGGCGGCAGGGGAATCCGGCATGGTCTTCCAGCGCGGCTTGCGGGCCGTGCAAGGATTGCCCCGGCAGACCATCCGCGCTGGGAGATCATGAGTCACCACGGAGCCTGCAGCGACGACAGCCTCCGGGCCAATCACCACGCCGGGGCCCACAAAGCACTGGGCGCCGACCCAGGCCCCCGCGCCGACAGCAATGGGGCCATTGCGATAGGGCATGGCGGGTTGCCGGAAGTCGTGATTGCCGGTGCAGAGGAACGCCCGCTGAGAGACACAGGCCTGCGCGCCGATGGTCACCGGCTCGAAGTTGAGCAGGAAGACCTCCTCCCCGATCCAGGCATAATCGCCCACCTCGAGTTTCCAAGGGAAATGAATGTTGACCCGGGGCTTCAACACCACGCCTCGCCCAACGCGCGCGCCGAAGCCACGCAGCAGCGCCGCCTTCCAACGGGATGGCCACGGCAGCGCGGACAGGAAGACCACGGTCTTGACCAAGTACCACAGCCCCTCCACCCACCGCGAGCGCCCACGGTCGAGACCGGCTCGCGCGTCGAAGAGGTCCAGGCGGACGCGGGTTTCAGTGGCGGCAGTGGGCGGCACAGGCATCCAAAAGGTCCCGCGCGACGCGCGGCCAGGTGTAGCGCTCCTGCACGAGGGCCAAGCCGCGCGACCCGCGTTGCCGCAACTCTGGGGCCCCCGCATCCAGGGCTGCCCGGAGGGCGGTGGTGAGCGATTCGACGGTCGGCTCGCATTCCCAGCCGCACCCAGCCCGCGAGAGATCCGGGAAATTGCAGGCGCGGGTGGCCACCACCGGCACGCCGCAGGCCAGCGCTTCGAGCACCGCCATCGGAAAGCCCTCGGAATACGACGGGAGCACGAAGAGGTCCGCCGAGTGCAGCAAGGCGGCCTTGGGAGCGCCGGAGATCGGTCCGGTGAGCACCAAACGGTCCAGCAAGCCCAGCGAAGCGGCCTGGCGCTTCAGTACCGCGAGATGGCCTCCCTCATCGGGGCCGGCGAGCACGAGTTGCCATGGTTGATGCGTGGCGGCCAGCCTCGCCCAGGCTGCGAGCAACAAATCAAAGCCTTTCTTCGGATGCAACCGACCCAGAAAAAGCAAGCGAGGCCCGGTCTTGGTCAACGGCCCCGCCCACGGTGTTTCCACTACAGCCCCCGAGCCGGCTGGAGTCGTCAATGGTAACGGGTCCACTCCATTTGGCGCCACCACGATGGGCGCCGTGATGCCGCAGCTCCGGATCTGCTCCGCCTCCTTTTCCGAGAGCGCCCGCCAAAGACAGGCATGCCGGAAGTTCGCGTCTTCGAAGAGCCAGTGGGCCAGCCGCTTCTTCCACCGCGAACGGTTGAGAATCCAAGGTTCGAAGAAGCCATGCGCATGATAGACGAGGGGTTTGCCTTGCCGCCGCGCCTCCCGGCCGAGGAGGTAGTTCGTTCCCACGTAGAGGCCATGACCGTGGAGCACCTCGGCGGCCTGAACCAGCGCCGGAGCCTCCTGGGCGAGCGCGGGCGCCAGGTACAAGGGATCGGGCTTGATCCGCTTGAACTCGCGGGCGCCTGTGCCGGGGGACTGAGGCATCCCGCCATGAGTGGCACAAAGCTCCGAAGCCACGCCCAGCGCAAGAAACTGTGCGTGCAGCGCCAAGGCACTGGTCCCAAGCCCGCCACCCTGCAGCGGTTCGAGCGACTGGGTGAAATGCAGGTGACGCATGGGGCTACCTCGACCGGCCCCACTGGGGCGAATCCAAAGCCGCCGCCCGGGCGCCCATGGCCGCTTGCGCCGCCTGCAGGGCGTTGTGGGCGAAGTTCTCGCAGGAGTACTGGGCCACGATCTCCCTGCTGGCGCGGCCCATGATCTCTCGCGAGTTGGGCACGCGCACCAGTGCGGCCAGCACATGTCCCAACTCCTCGACGGAGCGCGGATCGAACACAAAGCCGTTCTGGCGCACGCGATGACCCAAGCCGTGGCTCACCGCGAATCCCGTTGCCGTTGTCGCTGGAAGCGGCAGCAGGTCCTCGGCGCAGCCGGCTGTTTCGCTCACCACCACCGGCAGGCCACACGCCATGGCTTCGTTCACAACCAGGCCCCATTCCTCGCACAGGCTCGGCAGGATGAACGCGTCAGCCAGCGCGTAGAAGATCGGGGTTTCGTCCTGTTGGCGAAAGCCGAAGAAGTGAACTCCGGCCGGGGCGGCCCCGTTGGCCCCAGCCGCCGCGCCCCCCTCGGGGTGGTCGTACACAATGAGTCGAAGTGCTCGACAAGCCGCTCGTAGCGCCGTTTCTTCCTCCCCTGCACCAACCAGAACCAAATGGACCTCGGACACAGGGCGGCGAGAAAGGAACTCGCCATACGCCTGCACCAGGGTGGTGAGGTTCTTCTTCGGAACAAACCGGCCAAGACTCAAGAAGTAGCGCCCGGGCAGACCCAGCCGGGCGCGGTGCTTTTCGGCTTCGAGCCGCGCCCGCTCTGCCGCGCCCGCGAAGTGCTCGTTGTCCACGCAGTCATACCCCGTAAACACGCCCTGGCGCGGCATACCGAGGCGCTCGAAGTATCGCCGATGAGGTCTGCCCCCGACCAGCGCTGCGTCGAAGAGACCCACCAAGCCGTGCTTCACCAAGCCACGCCAGCCGGAGGCGCGCGCAGTTCCGGCGTGACTCTCGTTCATCATAACCGTCCGCACCCCCAGCGACTTGGCCGCCAGCAGGGCGGCGAAGGATTGCTTAGGCCAGTAGCTGGGTAGCAGGCAGACCTGCGCGCCAGCGGTCGCCAGCGCCCGGCGCACTCGGCGAAAGACCGTCCCGCCGGGGAGGTCTTCGGCGATGCCGCCAGGACACAAGGTAACAACCTCGCCGGGTTCCATCTGGCGGCGCCAGAGGTAGTCGCGGGTCCCGTCGGCCAGTTCCAAGGCCTGCACCCGGATGCCGCAGGCGTGGCGACGCAAGGCGCGCACCCTTGCGAGGTGATAGGGCCCGTATTGTGCCCAGAGGATGGCCACCGTGCTCATGGGAGCGGGGCCAGCGGCGCCTCAAGCAGCTTCAACCGGGTGCGGGCGGGCAAGGTGACGCTTCTGACCGGGTGGAGCCGTCTTCCAAGCCACCAAGCCAGGCCCCACCACAACAGCAACGGCAACCACGTCCAGAACATGAATTTGGCAATGGAAATACCCCCGTCGCGGAACCATTGCGGGGACATCGCCAAACCGGAGATGAAGAGCAAGGCGGGGAGCGGGCGATGGCTGTGGCGGCGGAAGTAGTCATAGGCCCAACCCAGGAAGCCGCCTGCCAAGCCCAAGGTGAGGATTACACCGCCCCAGCCGGCGCTCATCCAACCATCTCCCACCAAGCTCACCGTCAAGCCGGTAAAGTTCCCATAGGCGCCGAGATCGAAGCGCTTCACGGGCGGGCCAATGGGCTTCTGTTTCCAGAGGCGGCGCGGTACAGGTTCGGTGAGGAGTTGGAGGTATTGCGTGCCGAGAGTGAAAGCCCCCGTCCGTTCCGGGACAACTCCCACGACATAGCTGAGGTAGTCGAAGTTCGCGAAGTCCTGGGTGTCGAACCGCCTCCTGATGCGCTCGCTACGGGTTTCGCCCGGGAGTTGCTCCACCGCCACGGCCGGTCGCCCTTCGATCAGGGCTTTCAGGTAGTCGCGGTTGTGTCCGAGGGTGTTGAACAGTATCAGGAACGGCAGGGCTGCGATCAACCACCACGCGGGGGGCCAGCGGCGTTGCCGCTGCCAGCAGAACGCGACCACCACCATGGCCATGAAGAGCAAGATGGACCACCGCGACCAACCGAACCAGATGCGGTATCCGAGGTAGGTCCCAACGGGCAGCAGGTTCAACCAGTGGAAGCGCGTTACCACCAGCCAGGCGCAGAGGAGTGGGGTGGCAAGGAATTGGGCGTCGTTGATGTAGCCTACCGACTGCGTCATGATGTACACGCCAGCAACTCGCTCACCCAGGATGCCTTCCCGAGTGGCATAGATGGAATAGGCAACGAGCGGCGCCAACAGAAAGGTGGTCAGGGCCAACGCGCCTCTCTGGGTGGCGGTGAAGCCCGGAGTCGGCCGCTGAGGTTGGGCCAGACGCTTCCAGGAGAAGGCCAGGCAAGCGGCGACGAACACGAGCATGCCAACCGAACTGATCGCCAGCGTTCGCAAGAACACCGTCTCGGCCGGGCGGTAGAGCATGTACGCCCATATGGTGTCGAAACCGAACATGTGAACGAAGATCGGCCGTAAGACAAAGACCAGGCCGTGGAAACCAAGATACCAAACGGCGGGGTGAAAGACCGATGGCCGATGGGTGGTCAGACAGGCCAAGGACACCGCCATCCAAAGCAGGAACTGCGCTGTCAATGCCGCCCCAATCATGGCCGTCTATCCAAGGGGGGGTGGTGAAGCGAGTCCGCCCTGGCGGCGCCACCACGCAAGTCCAGCATGGTCGGCGGTGCCGGGAACTTGTGGTCTACCCGTTGCTGAAGCACCAACCGGTTGATCATCTCGGCATTCGACGGCACGTCGTAGCGGTGGATGGTGCGCAGGGCCGCTTCCGACAGGTCCTTCAGCAGCGCGCGATCGGCATCCAGGTGGGCCAGCGCGGATGCCAGTGCCTCGCTGTCGCGGGCGGGCACCACGAACCCATCCACACCGTCTGTGACGACACGGCCGCAGTTGGGAGTGGTGACCACCGGCAGGCCGTGGGCCATCGCTTCCAATTGCGTGATGGCGAAGCCGTCTGACACTGTGGGCAACACAAACACATGCGCCTGGCGATAGATCTCGCCCAGTTGATCGCGAGTCACCCGCCCCAGCAAACGCATGTTGGGAGGGAAAGCCGCCAGCGCATGCTTCGAGAGATAAACCGGGCCCGCAATCAGGAACTCGATGTTTGTCGCCAGCAGCTGTCGGGCGGCCTCAACCAAGTACTGGATGCCCTTCCGCAGAATCACGCTTCCCAGCCACAGGACCTTGAGAGGGCCCCAGGATGCGATTGGTTCGGGCGGAGTGGTCATGGACAGATCGAGAGCCAGCGGCACGACGATGATCTTGTGGCGCGGCACCCCTTGTTGTGTTAGGGCCTCACATGACCATTCGGAGTTGACCAGCACTACATCGGCCAGTTTCCACTCCTCAGCTAGGCGGTCCCAGTAGAAGCCTGGATAACGGCCAGGCACGCGCTCCCAATCCGGCCAACGCTCAGCCTCCTCCTGCACCAAGTCCTCCTCCACCCGCGCCGGATCGACTTGGTCGACAACAGTGAGCACGCCCCGGGTTTGCAGCAACTCCAACGTTTCCAGGCAATTGGTGTTGAAGCCGAAGTAGCAGTCCTGCCCGGGCTCCAGCGCCTGGCGGGCAAGGTGGTCCCGAACACGCGTCGCGTACCAGCGACCAAAGCGGCAATAGGCGTCGGCGAGTTGCGCGGGGGTGTTCGTGGCTCGATGACGGTGCAAAAGGGTTCGCGACAGGATCGCGGACGGGCTGAACGAAACGACCTTGCGACTGGGAATGCCCTCGTGGTAACGACTGGCTAACGCCCGCGCTCCCGTCGGGCCGTGTCGAAGCAGCCCGCGGCCCCAGCGGCACCAGATGTCCACATAGAGCAAGCGCAGGGCTTCGAGCTTGTGAAATCCGAGCGGAATCCCGTAGCTCTGCCGGGAGCCCTCCTGCGCTACAATCCACCTGAGGGAATGGGGGCAGATGGGTTGTTTCATGCGGGATCCGGGACGAAGCAATCGAGCGGTTGCGAGCGGGGGGATCGCGCCCCTACAACGCGCAGTCTAGGACTTGGAACCGGGGCGCCAGACGCAGACGCTCACGTACGCCCTCCTCGCGCCGCACGAACAGGACGTTGTCGCCCCCGCCGACGGGCCGTTCATTGAGCCACCGGAGGGTCCGGGTCTGCGGCGAATAGGATGCGAAGGCGAAGCCGAAGGCCAGCAAATGAGTGGCGATGGCCTCATCCGTGCAGCCGTAACGGGCGCCACTGCCATTCATTTCGACCACCATGGCTTTCAGAGCGGGGTGCGCCAGGGTTCGAGCCGCCCCCTGCAGCACTTCGTGTTCAAAGCCCTCGACATCAAGCTTGAGGGCGGCCGCGCCCGAGGCAGAGGGCACGGCATCGAGCGGGGTGACGGGGACCCGGGTTGTGTCGGCCCGCTCGCCATGAGCCAGCACATGATTCATGGTGTCGAGCGAGCAGGTGAACGCGAGCTCGCCCGGTTTTGCCCCGAGCGCGGCCTGTTTGACTTCGACCCTCGATTCAAGGCGGTTCAACGCCAGATTGTCGCGGAGGCAGCATACGCTCGCTTCAATGGGTTCGAAGGCGAGGGCGCGGCAGCCGCAACCTCCGGCCGCAAGGACTGTGTACACCCCCACATTGGCACCAATGTCCAGAAACGTATCCTCCGGCCGGAGGAAGTGGAGCAAGAAGCCCATGGATTCGAACTCCGGAAGTCCACAGTAAACGGCCTGCGTGGCGCCCGCCATGCCTTTGCGGACCACCAACCGGGTGCCGTTGACGAACGGGACGAGAACCGGCCGGTCCAGGAGTCGAACCGCAAGTTGCCAGCCAAGAAACCTCCGCAAGGCCCCGGTCTGGTTCCCGCGATTGAGCGGGTGCCGGACGATGGCTCTGAGCGTGGCGGGCAGTTGGAGCGGATTCATGGTTGCGATGCGCAAGGAGATCCTGTTGGGGAACCGGGTCAGACCATGGAGGGACCGCGGGCCGGGGCGGCGGTGCCGCACGCACGGAACCGGCGGGCAAGGACCATTTGGCAGGCGATCATGGCCAGGATGGACAGCACGTAAGCGGCGGCAAAACCATTGCCCCGGTAAAGCCGGGCCAAAGGCAGAGTCGCGGCCACCAAGGTGACCGCCTGCACCGTATTGGCAGTCAGATCGCCCCAAGTCATTCCGGCTGCCTGCATCGCCTTGGACACGAGTCCGCTGAAACTCAGCAACAGCCCGGCAAGCACCGTCAGGGTGAAGATGATCGCCCCGTCCTGAAATCCGGGACCATACAGCGCCAGCACGGCCGAGGGAAACGCTAGCAAGGGCAGGCTCAGCACTCCACCCACTCCGATTGCGAGCACGAGGTTGCTCCGGAGCAAAGCGCGGAATTCGGCAAGCCGGCCTGAGGCGTGCAGATCCGAGAGCATGGGCACCAGGACTCCCCCCATCAGGAAGGGCAGGAAACTGACCACATTGAGCCACTGAAAGGCCGCGCTCACCACGGCCATCTCCCCATAGCCGCCCGGGGTGTTTACCAGCAGCGCGCGCGCCGCCCACCCGGCCGGAGTGGCGAGAATGGTCGACAGGAACGCGGGCAACGTGAATCGCGCCAGCATGCTCCACTCGGCGACGCCGGGCCGGAAGGCGAGTCGTACCCCGTTTTGCTGGAGTTCCCGGCGCAGGGCGAGGTGGGCCATCGCGCAGCCAGCGAGGTTCTGAGCGACCAAACCCCAGACAGCGCCGGTCAGGCCGGCAGTCAGGGCGCCACCGACCATCAACGGCAACCCCAGGAGGCTGGCCGCCCAGTTGACCCGGGCGGTCTGACGAAAGGCCTCAAAGCCCGCCAGCACACCAAGGTAGGCGCCCTGCAGGGTGCCTGAGAGGACGAGCGCGGATCCGACCTGCAGCATCCCAGCCAGTTGGGGAGCAGCGAGTGTGCGGGCGGCCAGCCAGGGCGCGGCCGCGAACAGCCCTGTTGCCACCAAGAGGCCGCCGGTCAGGGCGAGCAAGAGCGAGAAACCAATGAC
>CAYYMW010000084.1:0-20084 GCA_964472515.1 uncultured Verrucomicrobiota bacterium
ACGGCCTGGCGTATTACATCAACGACGACGGGCAGATCAATGTCGTCAAGCCCGGGCCCACCTTCGAGCGGGTGGCGCAATACGAGTTGGGCGAGCCCTGCTACGCCACCCCGGCCATCAGCGACGGGCAGGTGTTCCTCCGCGGCTTCACCAACCTCTATTGCCTCGGCCAGCGGACGAAATTGGCGGGCGGATACCTTAAGCTACTCCGTTACCACCGCCTGGGGGAGCCACGCTCCGCCCCGCGGCTCTTCAGGATCTCGGCGGCCGATCTCACGCGGGAGCGAAGGGAAAGCAGTTCGTTGGCAGAGTCGAAGGTCCGCATGAGGTTCGGATCGGAGAGTCCGTCGAGGCGGTAATACTCGGTTGCGCTGTTCTGACTCCAGTGGCTGATCGCCGCCGTGGCAAGGTCCAGCGGAGTCCTGCCGTGCGTGGTGGAGGCGTTGATCGCCGCCCCGGAGTCCAAGAGCAGTTGGACAATGTTCGTGTGACCGCACAGGACGGCCCAGTGCAGCGCCGTCGCACCACCCAGGTCGCTCTCGTCCATGAGGCTGCCGAGCAGTCCCGGCCGGCCCGGTGCGGTGTGCGCGTCTGGATCCGCCCTGGCCGCGAGCAGGCGCGCGGCAACCGCTCGTGATCCCCGAATGCCAGCCAGGTGCAGCGGAGTGAAGCCGTAGATGTCCCTCGCATTGACGTCTGCCTGCTGCGCCAACAGCAGGGAGGCGGCATTCGTGCATTCGAAGGTTGCGGCGGCATGCAGCGGAGTGCGCCCGTTGGACCGATTGGTGGCGGTCACGGAAGCCCCGTGGCTGAGCAGGAGGGGGATCAGTCCCGCGCGATCCATCCCCGCGGCGACCTCGATGACAGTCATGCCGGCGCTGTTCGCGGTCTGCGCGAGCGACCTGTCCTCGGCGAGGAGTCGTTCGGCTGCGGGCCGGTCGCCACGGAACACCGCGTCGAAGATGTTGAGCTTCGCACCGTGCTGGCGCAGAAGGTCCGCTCCGCCGTTCGGGCGGCCCAGCAGCTCCGCCAAGCCCAAGGGAGAGAGTCCACGTGAGTCCCTGGCACTGACATCGCACTTGCGCTCCAGGAGCACACGGATCAAGTCCAGGTGTCCGCCCGCCACCGCCAAATGAATCAGTCCGCTGCCCCGCAACGTGTTGGTGATTGCCGTTGGTTCGGCCGTCAAAACTCCCAGCAGCTTGTCCGGACGTCCGGCCAAAACGGCCGATACCGCGTCCCACTTCACCCCCTTGCGGTCCAGGTACTCGATCACGTTGGTGCGGCGGGCGGTAACTGCCGCCCGAAGCGGGGTCTGATCGCCCCGTTCTGTTCCGTTCAGGAGGGCGGGGTCGCCGTCGAGCAGGGCCTTCAAGGACTCGACATTGCCCATGCGCGCGGCCTGCCAGGGATCCGTGTCGGGACTGTGCCTGAAATCGGCAAACTCGTTCGTGGAGCGCGCCGCAAGCTGGCGCGGCGTCTTGCCATCGTGGTTGGTGGCGTCCAGCTTCGCACCGTGAGCGACTAACCACTTGAAGACATCGCCGGCCCCTGTCTTGGCCGCGAGATGCAGTGGGGTGTTCCCCTCCGCGTCGCGGGCGTTGGGGTCGAGCTTGGTCTGGTCGAGCCACTGATCAAGCCCGTGGATGAAGCTCAGAGGCTTGTCATCGCCGATGGCGGCGAGTTGGTGCAACGCGGTCCGGTCCTGTTGATCCTTGAGGGCAAGATCGGCGCCGGCCTTGCGCAGCAGAGCGAGGCATTCGCCTGCCTCCGCCCAAGGCCACGCGCCGGAGAGGAGGCACTGCGCCGGGGTCCGGCCCAACTTGTCCCTGAGGTTGGGGTTCGCGCCCGCCTCCAACAACGCCTTGGTGGCCTCTTGCTTGAAAGAGGTTTCTGCCAGCGCGAGCACGTGCAACGGCGTCAGCCCATCCCGGTCCTGGACGTTCACGTTGGGCTTGGCTTGAAGCAACACCTGAAACGGGCTGTTTGTGCCGTCATCGGCGGACCACATGTGAATTTCTTCCGCGAACTTGTGCAGCGGGGTTCGGCCTTGGAGATTGGTGGCGTTGACGTTCGCTCCGGCGGCAATCAGGCTGGTGACGTGCTCGGGAGAGTAGGTTTGGGCGGCACGATGGAGGGGAGTGTCGCCGTTGGCGTCCCCTTGGTCGAGGCGCCCGCCGCCCAGGCGCAGCAATTGAAGCAGGACGGTCTTTTCCTCGGGGTCCATGTACGCATGTTGCATGGCCTCTTCATCGGCGGCCAACTGCGCGGGGGTGAAACCCGCGCGGTTGGTCAGCTGCGGACTCAGCCCGCTGGCCAAGAGGAAAGCCGCGACCTGAAGCACTGGATCGGACGGAACGCCGTCCGGGCGGGACGACAGGTACTTGAGATAGGCCCGTTTGTCGGACTTGGAGCGCACCTCGGCCAGCCACTCCGAGGGCATGGCTGCCTCGGCCACCATGCGCGGACGGTCCAGGATGATCTGATGGAGAAGCGTGTTGCCCTCCGGGTCGGTGGCCCTCAGGTCCGCCCCTGCCTGTAACAGCAGGAGCGCGGCGTCCAGGTGGCCGCTTCGCACGGCCAGATGCAGCGGCGTGCGCCCCAGTTCGTCGCGCGCCTCCAGGGCGGTTCCCGCGCCGAGCAACTTGTCCACCGCGTTGGTGTCACCGTTTTCGGCAGCCGCATGCAGCGGAGTCGCAATGCCGCGCTCGGAGGGAGTCCCAGCGGGCTGGCTTCCCAACAGGAGGCGGATGACTTCCGTCTGTTGCTCTCGAACCGCCACGTCCATCGGCGTCGAGCCGTTGGTATCGCGCGTGCTGATCGGAGCCCTGGCCGCGAGCAGCAAAGCCGCTGACTCGGCGAGACCGGCCTCCGCCGCAAGGTGGAGCGCGGTCTGTCCGGCGGAGTTCGTGGCCTCCAAGGGCACCCCCATCTCGATCCATAGGGACACGAGGGCTGGACGCTCCGTTCGAACTGCCCAGTGCAGCGGCGTGCCGCCTTCATGGTCGGTGGCGGCAGCCAGATTCGTTCCGGCGGCCAGGAGGGTCCGCACGCGATCGGCCTCGCCTCGGGCTGTCGCGGCGAAGACGTCGTCCGTTGCGCCAGCCTTGATCAGGCGGGCACGAAGTTGGGACCAGCGGCTGACATCGAAGCCCGGGGTCCGGTCCCGCCCGGCTTGTGCGACAGCGAGCTCACGCAGCACCGGCGGCTCGTTGGTGGCGGGGACTCCCGCGTTGAGCAGGGCCTCGACTGCCTCGATCGCACCTTGCTGGGCAGCGCGGCACAGCAGGCGTCCGCCGTGTTCGGTGAGGAGCGTGACGGCCGCGGATCGGTACACCGCCTCGCGATCCTTGGGAAGCGCCGGGCTGCATGCCTTGCCCCCGACCGGACGCTGTGGGTCCAGGCCCAGCATCCGGGCTGCCAGTCGGCCCCTGCCATGGGTGATCGCCAGTTCCAAGGGAGTAGTCTTGTCGTTGGTGAAGCGCTTGGCTTGGAACGGATTGGCGCCGTAATCCAGGAGTTCGTCCGCCAGATCTTCGGATCGCTGGGTAATGGCCTGATGCAGAGGTGTCACGAACCCAAACGCCATGAGATTAGGGTTTGCGCCCGCCTCCAACAGCAACATCAGCGCCTCCCGCTGGCGGTGCCTCACCGCCACATGCAGCGCGGTGGACTGACTGTTACCGGTGGAAAGCGTTTCGCCTTGCGCGTCGATCTTGGCGCCGAGTTCCAGCAGGCGTTTCATCAGGGCCACATTCCCCGCTTCGGTCGCTTGGTGCAGGAGTTTCCGGCTGGCAGAGGCATCCGCGCGTACCACGTTCGTGTTGGCCTCCAACAGCCGGGAGGCGGTTGCGGTCTGCTTCGTCGCGATGGCCTCCAGAAGCTCGTAGGAGACCCGGCTACTGTCGCGCTCCTGCCCGGTGGCTGGCTGGGGGAGCAGTCCGAGCAGCGCTCCGACCAACCAAATCGACATGCCGATTGAGCCCAGCGAAACGTCTTTTACTTCCATATGTCGATCAGGCCAGGAAGTCCTGGCGATGCTGACTGAATCGGGTTTCCGTCCTCATCGCCCGTGGCAGCGCACGGCTTGGCGACAGGCGGCGTGCCTTCGCTGCGATTGACGGGATCACAGTGCGAAGGTAACGAGGCGATGGTCTACCGCGCCCCGTTTGCAGATGCAAGCACTTTACCAGCATGAAGAACGGCCTGCCCGCCAACTTCGCCGTGTGGATGGAGCGCCTGGCTGGCGAGGGCGGGACGCCCCAGACTTTCAGCTACAAGCCACAGGCAGTGAGCCGCTGCCGCGATCGAGGAATCCAGCGGAAGGTTGGGCCAAGGGGGGTGAATCGGAAGTCGGTCTCGCCGCCGCTGTGGGGAGGATGCAGCCTGCGGTCGGCAGCGCCGGACGGGTTGCAGCGTTATCTTGGCTGCTCCGGATGATTCAGCCGCAGATCCGTCTCGCCCAGGCGGCGCAGGTCGTCAAGCGCGCGGCTGAGTTCGGCGAGCGTGGTCTCGTTTGGGGGCGCCTGAAAGAACACCCGTTCCATGCCCGGCTCGGCGTCGGGGGCGGTGCCGTAGAAATCGTTGCCAGTGGCCGACAAACGAGCCGTCGGGCTGAGTTGTGGGTCTGGCTTGGCGCCGTACCAACTCGAGCCCCACAGCACGAGGTCTACGGGGTTGGCCCCTTGTTGCTTCATGCGCATGCGTTTCGGTTCCTGGTAGAACTGGTAAGGCCCGATCGCTATCTGTCCGTGGTAGTTGCGGATGTCGAGCAGGGTGTTCTTGGCGGGATCGTCCGAGGAGAACGATTGGAACTTGGCCCCGGTGATTGTCGCACGACCGGGCGGGTCATCGGCGTTGCCCTCGAACCAGTAGCCGTTGTCCGCCTGTTCCACGTAGAAGTCGCTCATCACGATGCTGTGGTTGTCGCGGAGATAGAGGCCGTGCGTCACGAGGGTGGCCAGACGGGTCTGGAAACCGAGCAGGCCGCTGCGCGCCTGGCTTCTGCCTTCGACGACCACGGAGCCCTCGTAGCTGCAGTTGGCCAGAATCGTGGCTTGTCCCGAATCGACAAACCGCAGATTCCCCTGCACGTGGGGCATGACCACCACATCCTTGTCGGTGAGGCCGGTGAACCGGAGCCCCTTCCGCAACGGCGCCTTCTGATACATGCCGAAGACGTAAACGCCGTCGTAGGTCATGTGGGAGCCCAGGGCCGAACCCCGCTGGTGGATATCGATGGCGTTGTTCATCGTCCCGGCGTCGTGCGCGCCGATCATCAGATCTTCCAACGTGACCCGTTGCGGATCGCTTACCTCGATCATGACGCCCCCTTCAGCGCCTTTCCAGATGAGCTGCGTACACCACCCGCTGCCACCCACCGAGAAGTTGCTGCCTGCGATTCGCAAGGTGCTCGTGATGACGTAGCGGCCCATGGGCAGATAGGCAATCGCCCTTTCTGAGGCCAGTGCGGCGGCGTCAATCGCCCGCTGGATCGCGACGGTATCGTCGGCGCTTCCGTTGCCTCGGGCGCCAAAATCTCGTCGCGCGTCGAACACCCGCCCAGGCAGTGGCGTTCGCTGGTCGAGAAAGCTCTGACCGGCCGAGCGGAGCACCCCTTTGCGCTGTCCTGGTGGGATCGTGACCAACATGGGCCGGGCTCCTTGAAGGAGTGCGGGCGCACCCCGAACCTCATTGCCGGAGACGAGCAGACGCTGGCTTTCGCCAGACACCCGAATGGGCGGCATGCTGGTCGAATGCCGGTCCTGCGGCGGCTTGGTGAACACGCAGTCAAAGACCAGCGCCGGCGGACGCGAAAGCTGGATGGCCCCATTCGGGTCTCTCCAGCCCTCGATGTGGCAGTCCTGAATCGTGAGCGGAGCGACGGAGCAGGTCCTCATGACGAAGGCCTGCGCGCCGGTCGAGGTCGAGCGTCGGATGGAGCTGCAATGTTCAGAGCCGTCGCGGATGTCCACTACCCGGCTCCCCTCGAAATGACAGTTGCGCACGTAGAAGTTGCTATGATCGCAATCGATCGCGACACCGCATCGCCGGAAATCGCAGCCATCGAACGTGTAATCGTAGTCGTTGAACCGCAAGAAGGCCGCGCCCCGTTCGCAGTCCTCGAACAGGCAGTTCTCGAAGGTGGTCTCCGCGAGCGCCTGGCCCGCGTCGGAATGGTCCTCCAAGACCCCGGCATGGGTGAAGCCTCGAAACGCCAAGTGCCGGTGAGTGACCTCGGTTTGAAACCCCTGCGTAGCCTGATAATGGAATCCTACGGCAGCCTTGCCACGACCATCGACCTCAAAACCGACCAACCTCGTATAGGCCATGCCGTCCAACCGCACCATGGTTCCGCCCCCAGGCCCGTCCCAAACCAACTTCGTGTCACGCCCGCTCCCCACGATGAGCCCACCAATCCACCTCGCCCCGGTTGGGTTGCGGAGCCGGAGCGAAGCGGTAATCCGGTAGGTGCCCGGAGGAAAGTAGAGCACCGAACCATCGTGAACTGCGGCCAGGGCCTTCTGAATGGCAACGGAATCGTCGGCCTGTCCGTCCCCGACCGCCGGCGGGGCAATGTCCGTCTGGACGTTGATCCAGTCGGACCGCTCCTCCCAGCGGAGCGCCGGGATTTGAGGCGGCACGGCCAATCCCGTGGCAGCGAACAAGACGGCCCCGAGGAGTAACCAACTCATCCTCGCCGTTAGGCAGACTCGGCAGACCATACTCACAAAACCTCCCCGGAGCCGACGGGACCGGGAGGCCGAAATCCGGTGGTGTCCATAAAATGTTTGGGAGTTCACGGGCTCTGGTGGGGGCTGACAACACTCATGCTCGGGTGAGAATGGAATCTGGCACCTTCGCGGTTTTAGGGGCGCCGCCGCGGCCATGCAAACGGGTCGGGGGTGAGCAGGAACTGCCATCGGGCGACGAGGGGCGAGGCCGAAGAGCGGTCGAGGGTCACCTCGATCTGATAGAGGCCCGGCTGCAGGCCGCGGGTTTGAAACTCGCCCTGCCAACGTCGATTGACGATGCGTCCGGCTTGTTGCGCGATTTTGCGATTGCTCTTGCGCAGCGCAACCGTAACAGGCTCCGTCTCCTGGTTCCCCTGCACGATCCAAGGAACCGCCTCGCCGAGAAAGTACTCGTCCAACGCGGTGGTGACAGACAACGGGGGGTCCTCAACCACTTGGAGAGTGAAATCATCCATGTAGAACGAAGACTTGCGGGCCAATTCGGCTTCAGGCACGGCGACCCACGTATGGATATCCATGCTCTCGAGGGTCTCGCTCAGGCGGCCTTCGGTTTCGAAGTGGTTCCACGCCGCTGGATCTTCAAGCCCGCCATCGTAGCGGAACCCCTCTCCTGGGCCGCCGGAGAGGTTCTGCCGCAACTGGAGGCCTGGTACCGTTGTCCCCCCACCCATGCGCACCCAATAACCGAGCTTGACCCGCTTGCCCCGCACCCCCCTGGCGGGGTCACCGGAAAAGGGCACGTTCACTACCAACCACCGAGGGTCCCGGCGAACCGGACCCGTTTCGGCCACCTTGCTCAGGTCCCACTTCAAGGAGAACCGGCCCGAGTGAGTCGCCTCGTCGCTGACCGTCAAGGCCCCGCGTGGCTGGTCCTTTGGCTCCGGGTATCCCAGCAGGTACTGGCCGGGGGGCGATCCGTCGGCTCGCGCCGGCTCTTCGAAGGAGGGATTCTGGACCAGGTTCGGGCCGGCCCGGTTCGGCAGCGAGGGATTGTCGGCGACGGCGGCAAACGGCAAAGCCAACGCGCGATCCCCGCGCAGGGCCATGATCTCACGGGCGATGAACAAGGTCGCGCGTGTCATCTGGGTACACTCATGGTTGCCCCGGGCAACCGCCGTGAGGCGGCCGTCGTCCGCAGGTGCGTTGTTGTGCCAATGGACGACCTGGAGCACAGGACTATTCAGGATGACCGCCGCGAGCAACAAACCACCGTCGACTACAGCGCAGGAGGCTCTCGGTCAGACAGAGCCGAGACCGAAGATGTGGCTGCGCGCCAGCGCTTCGACCACCACGCTGATCCAGGTCTTGGGATGGACGCCCGGGGGGCGGTCGCAGCGGGTTCCCGTTGAACGGGGAACTGGTCTTGCGCCCCACCGAGTAGAACCGGAGGGTCCGCACCTCCGGCAGGGGCAGGGTCAGCCGGGAACGGTGGGAACGCTTCCAGTCCACCACCAGGAAGGGCAGTCGGGCTTGGAACAGGCCCAGCAGCAGGACTTGGGCGGCGTTGGTCCTGCCCCCGCCGGTGATGGCGAAGATGCTCACGTGCCGGGCTGAAGCCGTCATGGTTTAAGCGGCTGGCGCTCGATCGGTTCGGACGAGGGATTCCGAACGGATTGGGCGCGAGGTTTATTAACCCTGAGGCGGTGACAAAACCGATCTCACTGCACAATAGCAACGTGGAATGGGTCCGGCGCGGACGGCAACGCGCCGCACGGACCGCGCGCTCGACCGGTTGGCAGGGTTACCGGCAACCTCTGCCGTAGCCGGCCCCAAGGCCCGTTGCCGTCGGGTCAACCGGTGCCGAACTTCCGCTCCAACCGGCTCACCACCTCGCCCACGTAGTCGCCGTACCCCCAGCAACGTAAGCGTTAGCCTCTGGCTCCCCATTCCATGCCACAGAGAGACGGAGCCCATGGGACCGACCGGGCACTCGGCCCGCACGCTCAAGGCCAGGCTCACCGCCTGCTGCGCCTTGGCTGCGGGCCAGTCGGCCACCAATCGTTGCACCCTGCGGACAAATTCCCCCTGCACCGATTCAGTTTGCATGCCCGCACCCTAGCACATGGGGTAGGACATTTATGGTCATATTTCCCTGGCCAGGGTCAAACGCGCCCGTTGAGCGCCCGGCTAATTCACCTCATATCCTCTCCACCATCTTGGCTACCCGCGCCGCAAACTGGTCTGCCTCGGCCTCGCGAACCACTTGATGATCCACCGGCAGTTTGCCTAGAATGCGTACCGCCTTCTCCACTGCAGATCGCAGTGCGTCGCCTTGCGGTTCGCCCAGCAGCAGGTAGACCTTAAACTTCTCCTCCGAGTCCTTCACACTGAGTACCTGCCCGAGCCATCGATGAGCCTTCTCCCGAATCCCGTCGGCGGTGCTCAGGTCGAGGGATACCGGCTCCAGGCAATGCCAGACGCCGTTCTTCCACGCGTAGCGGAATTCCACTTCGTCGTCTTGGGCCGAGATCTTCTTCGGGGTAAGGTGCTTGCCGACCTGAAACGGCTCCAAGCTGGTCTTGTACTTGCGCCACACGTCATCGTCCGACCGTCGCTCGCCGTGTTGCTTCTCTTCGTACCCCATCACCAGCTTAGCGTAGAGCCTCTCCAGCGTGCTGGCGGCATCTTCCGTCAATCCGGACCCGGTCGCAGACCACTGCAGCGAGCTATCGTCAGCCGGCAACACTTGGTGGGCGAACTCCGCGACGCTCTTGGGCAGCCCCTCAAGAGGCAACCGCTGCTGGCTATCGCCGAGCGACTCCAAGCTCAGGCGGTCGAATGCCCCGCAGATGAAGCGCATCGTGGCTTGAAACGCCTTGCCGTCCATGCCGGGAAAGGTCTTGGCCAGCCGCCCATACGTGGTCCGGCATTGCGCTCGTAGGAAGCGCGCCTCCGGCGCATAAAGCGCCACGCCGACGTTCACGAACTCGCCCGTTGCCGTGTCGTGAACGTACCTCAGAACCGTGTACGTGTAAGAGCTTTTCATAGCAGCGCCCTGCTGGCTTGGTTTATCGCCACGGAAACGTTTTCTTTCAACTTCACAATGTAGTCCAACATCCCCTCAAGGGCCACTCCGTCCCCAATCCAAACCCATGGCAGCGCGGCTCGGTACTCGTTAAGCCGTTGCGGTGTAATGGAATCGAAAGCCGATTCCAGCCGGCTCAAAGCAGGAGCCTCCCCCTGCATCTTCGCCCAAAGAACATGCCGCATCTGGGGGCCTTGAAGTCGCCAACTGGGGGCTCCGGCCGGATCCCACGGCGGACGCCAACCGATCGTTGCTTCCCCGAAAAAGGCCAGTTCGTGATCATACATGGCAAACTCGCGGCCGTTGAACAAGAGGTTCGGGTTCCGGACTGAGCGGTCAGGATTGGCAACAAAATGGTCGAACGCCATAATCTCCCCTGCCACTGTGAGGGATTCGTCCGGAATCGGACTGCCCGACGCATAGAGCCTGAAGCCGCCAGACACAAGCCTGGACCCGAAATTCCAACCCAACCCCGTCTGCACCAAAGCACGATGCGCTGAATCGGGAATCGTGTCGGCCAACTCCGCTTCAACCTGGACGAGGAATGGCTCCGGCACGGGCAGACCCAAATCCGCCGCCAGCAGCGCTGCAACGGCCTCGGTGGTCAGCGAGCGATATTTCATCTCGCACCGGGCGGCGAACTTGACCACAAGATCCGTTTCGGAACCATCCTCGAGCCTGCAACCCATGAGGCACGGTTTGGTCTTTCCCGCGCTCATGGGACGGTCAAAGCGAACGGCGGTGACTTTCGAGAGCATCAGAGTTCTCCCTTGAAGGCGCGGTCGAGGATGGAGGGCAGCAGGGCGTCCAGCTCCGCCGCCGTCTCGGCTTGCAGGCGTTTCAACGCGTCCACTTGGGCCTGCAGTGCGTCAAGTTCGGCCACGATCCGCCGTTGCTCTGAAAGCGTCGGGACAGGAATGGGAAGCTCACGGATCGCACGAAGCGGCACTGTTGGCTGGGCCGACCCCGTTGTTGCGCTCCAAGCTTTCTCAAATACGGTTCGTGATCGCAGCATGTGCCACGCGAATCGGCTGTCGAGTCGCTCCCGGTCGGGTTTAATGATCGCCACATGACGCTGAAAGCAGAAGCCTTCGTCAGTGTCTACCACGGCTGGAACCCCAAGCGTCGCCCCCACGGCGCTGTAAAGAACGTCGCCCCATTGTGGCACTCGATGCGGCTTGAGGGCTTTGAAGTACTCATGGGTGACAAACTTGGAATCCAGAAAATGCAATCGCCCGCTGGAGACGTTGCCCACGAAGATGAAGCGGACTCCGCTTCCGCAAAATGCCGGAGTGTTGTGATCCCCATCAGTGATTGTGCTACACGCCGCGCCGAGGGGGTGTGTCCCCACTGACTCACGAAGCAGGTGATACCTTCCATCCGCGCCAGCATACGACAGCGCCTCGGCCTCCTCCACGGCCTGCTGGCGGAGGGTGCGGGCCTCCTGGATTTGGGCGGCCAGTTCCTCGATCCGCGCCACCACCCGCCGCTGCTCGGCCAAGGGGGGCAGCGGGATTTCGAGTTTGAGGAAGTACTGTTCCTTGAATCGGTTGCGCGTCAAGGGTGTGCTGCCGGTGCAATCCTCATCCACCCTGGCAATTGTACCCGGCAGTCTAAACCAGTACCTCAAGAACGCTACGTCCAAGCGATCAGTAACCGGCGTGTAGCTTGGAAACTCGCCGGAGACGTAGCAGCCATCCAGTTCTTCCCCAATAACGCCGAACGCGCCACGACAAGCGAAGAGCCGGCTGTAGATGAAGTCACCCTTAGCCACTCGGAAGAGTTTCACTGCCGAGGTTTGAGTGCCCGTGACCGTCTCACGAAGGAACGGCCCCTGCCCATCAAGCCGAATTCCCAGCAGGCGATATTCCTTTGCGGGGTCCACAGGCTCCCCTCGCTCGGTTGCGACAAGGACCTCGCCCAGCCGGACGGTTGGCCACGGCTTGTTCACGCGGCACCTCCCTCGAGTTCGCGGCGTTGCTGGTCGAGGTATTGTTGGAGGTCAGCGGGCTGGGGCAATTCGAGCTGGTACTTGGAGACAAAGAGGCGGTTATCCAGGCCGGCCAGGGCGTATTCCACCAGGGCGTGGTTCTTGCCGGTGCAGAGCAACAGGCCCACGGGCGGCTCGTCTCCCGGGGTCATTTCGTGCGCGCGGTAGTAGGAGACGTAGGTGTTGAGCTGGCCCATGTGCTCGTGCCGGAACTCGTCCACCTTCAGTTCCACCAGCACATGGCACTTGAGGACGCGGTGGTAGAACACCAGGTCCACGAAGAAGTGCTCCCCGCCGATGGTCAGGCGCTTTTGGCGGGCCTCGAAGCAGAAGCCGTGACCCAGTTCCAGGAGGAAGGCCTCGAGCCCTTGCAGCAAGGCCGCCTCGAGGTCGGATTCCGGGAGCACCTCCCGGGAACGGAGCCCCAGGAACTCGAACACGTAGGGATCGCGCAGCACCAGGGCGGGGCTTTGCCCCTCGGCGCGGGCGTGGGCCAGGCGGGCGAGGGCGGCCTTGTCCTCGGACAGGCCGGAGCGCTCGAAGTAGAGGCTGGCGATCTGGCGCTTGAGCTCGCGCACGGACCACCCGCCCTTGAGGCACTCGAGTTCGTAGAAGGCGCGCTTGAGCGGAGGCTCCAGCGCGGCCAGCAGGTCAAAATGGCTGTACGAAAGCGTTTCCAGCAACCGGGAGGCGGACGTGACCGGCAATTCTCCGGTCGCCGACCGGAGAATCTCCGGACCGGCGGGACTTTCGGGAGACGGCGTCTCCCGCTTTTGGAGGCCGGGGCCGGGCAACTGCCATTCGGGAGACACCGTCTCCCGGATCTGCGGGTAAGCCAGATAGAACTGGCGGTAGCGGCGCAATTCCCGTTCGTCCGTGCGGGGCAGGTTGGCCTGCCGCAGGCGCTGAGCCAACCGGGCGAGCAGTTGCTCGCCGTAGGCCGCGCGGTCTTCGCCCCGTTGCTCGAATTCGACCAGGTACGCTCCGATCAGCCAGTTGCGGAGGGTCAGGCTGGCGTTGACGGCCTTGGTCGCGGCGGCTTGGGTCTGCTGGTGGATGGCCGCAATAGCCTCGACGAGGGAGTGGAAGTTCATGGCGTGTCCGCGCTACTTCGCCAGCAGCTTCTGAACCTTCCCCATGATCTCGGCGATCCGCTTTTCCTTCTCCAGGATGCTGGCGGCGAGCTGCTCGGGCGGCAGGTGGGCGATGTCCTCCTTGGCCCGGGGGTTCTTGCGGTCCAGGTTGCAACCGTTGGCCAGCAGCTCGGCGGCGGGCACCTTCCAGGCGCGGTCGTTCTCCTTCCGCTTCTTCCACCAAGCCAGGCAATCGGCAAACTCCTCGAACTGGATCGGGGCCGTCTTGGTGTAGTTCTTGCGCCCCTCGGGCAGCGGCTGCTCGTAGTACCACACGTCCTTGGTGGGGCCGGAACGCTCGAAGAAAAGGAGGTTCGTGGGGATGCTCGTGTAAGGGGCAAACACGCCGTTGGGCATGCGGACGATGGTGTGGAGGTTGAATTCCTTGAGCAGTTCCTCCTTGATGCGGGCGCACACGCCATCGCCAAAGAGCGTGCCATTGGGCACCACCACGGCAGCCCGGCTGGCGCCGAAGCCGGGCTCCGACCGCGGCTGCCGGCGGAGCTTGCGCATGATGAGCTGCAGGAACAGGAGGGCCGTCTCTGCGGTCTGCTTGTCCTCGGGGAAGTTGGAGAGGATGCCGCGCTCTTCCTCGCCGCCGAAGGGCGGGTTGGTAAGGATCACGTCCACGCGGTCCCGCTCGCCGATCTCGGTCACCTTCACCGTGAGGGAGTTGCCCGGGCCAATCTGGGGCGATTCCAGCCCGTGCAGCAGCAGGTTCATCTGGGCCAGCAGGTACGGGAGAGACTTCGCCTCGCCCCCGAGGATGCTCTTGGTCTGCACCACCTGGCGGTCTTGCACGGTCTTGCACTGCTTCTCCAGATGGGCGAAGGCCTCCACCAGGAAGCCGCCCGTGCCGCAGGCCGGGTCCAGCACGGTCTCGCCCAGGCGGGGGTTGACCACCTCCACCATGAACCGCACCACGGCCCGGGGCGTGTAGAACTCGCCCGAGTCGCCCGCGGCGTCGCGCATCTCGCGCAGGAGGCTCTCGTAGAGATGGCCCAGGGTGTGGATCTCGTCCGAGGAGGTGAAATGGATGCCGTGGACCTTGTTGACGATGTCCCGGAGCAGGTAGCCGTTGATCATCCGGTTGACCACGCCCTTGAACACGGTGGCGACCACGTCCCGGCGGTCCCCGCCGTTGGCGCCCTGGAGGCCGCGCAGGTAGGCGAACAGGCCCGGGCCTTTCTTGCCGCTCGGCAGCACCGCCTCCTCGTTGTTGACGAAGGAAATCAGCTCGGGGCCGGTGATGCCGTCGGCCTTGGCGGCCCAGTCGCGCCAGCGGTAAGGGGCCTCGATGGCGGGCCGGAACTTGCGGCCGGCCAGCAGGGCTTCCTGCTCCCGGAGCTGCTCCATGTCGTCCAGGAACTTCAGGAACATGACCCAGGTGAGCATGGGCAGGCGGTCCAAGTCGCCGTTGAGGCCCTTGTCCTTGCGCATGATGTCCCGCGCGGACTTGACGATGGCCCCAAGCGACTGGGCCGTGGTGGGGGAGGGAGGCATACTACTCACTTCTTCCGAGGGATTCCGAAGGTAAGGGCCCTGGCGTTCAGAAAGTCGCGTGCAAGGGCGCTAACTCCGATGCTGCCAGAGAGATATGATCTCAAGGTGGGTATTTCTGCACCGTCGGGCCATTTCGCCTTCTCCGCAGGTTTGCTGGTCGGGATCGGCTCGTCGCCATCCAAACGGCGTTCACGGATCAGTAAATCGGCGATCGCAACGTAGTGTTCGAGATCAACCCTGAAGCGATGCCGCTCTGCTACCAGCGACAGAGTACTCCAGAGTTGAAAGAGATGATGTGTGAATCTCTCGGGGGTGGCTTCCTGAAGCGCCGCCTCGATGCCTGCAAGCAAAGGTGCGGGCGTGACGGGAGTCGGCTCAGAGCGAGCAACGCCAGCCTGATCAGGAGTGGAGTAATGGTATGTTGAGTGGTCTCTGAGGTCTGCCGGACTTACGAAGTGACTCCTGGTGGCCATTTCTCGTTGGACAACGCACAGGCGTAGTTCATTCATCGTGTGAAAACACGGTGTTCCGTAACGCACAACGACTCGATTGCGCACAAGGACTTCAACATCACACAGCGTGTTACACTGATCCTGGTCGATCTTGAAGCGAAAGGGATATTTGGCCTTAGCCCTTTGAGCGCGTCCAGGCACCTTACACTGCACGAGTGCAGTCACAAAGCAATCATCGAGTTGAGAGTGATAGGTGGATGGTACATCAATAAGATCGAGCAGTTTAGCTATCCACATGCCTGAATAGGCACTGAAAGGTGGATAGTAACTATTAATCCCGAAATCGACGGCAACATATGCTTCTAGAGACCTTGATGGCTTGAAGTGGGGTATCCAAGGACCATACGTCGACCTCAGATCGCATACGAGGTTCTGTTCATAAGCGTCTTCCGAAAACTCACACTTCAGCATAGGAGTGGGTATCACGCCGCGTAGAGCAGCGTTTGGAGTTGGTTAACCGCTTCTCGGAGTCGGGCTGGCCCGCCAAACAGGTTGGCGATTTCCAACACGTTTCCGCGCTCCGAGATGGGCGGCACTTTCAGGACATCGGGAATGACGAATTGGGCGGTCCCGTGCTCGGCGTACTTCTCCAGCAGCTCGTTCAGGAGCGCGCGCGCCTCGGGGCCGAACTTCTCGAAGAAGTCCTTGCGCTCCTTCTTGAGCCGCTCGGCCCGCTCCCGGCGGGTACGCACCGGGGCATTGAAAGCCACATGGCAAAGCAGGTCGAAGGGATCGGCCTCGGGCTGCCGGGCGCACTCGGCCAGCTCATCGAAGCTGATGCCGCGCTCGGCCAGCTTCTGGATGATCTCGGAGCGTTTCTCCGGGTCCGCCCATTGCGCGCGCAAGGCCGGGGCGGAGGCGTAGAGCGTGCGGACCTTCTCGCCCACGTAGTCGGTGAACTTGACCACCCGGAGCTGCTTGCCGTCCGGGTCCAGTTCATAGACCAGATGCGCCGCAATGGCCACCTGGCCGCCATCGAAGTAGAACTTGCGGCGCTCGGCCGGTGGCCCGTAGTCGATGATCGGTCTCTCCTTCCCTTCACCATCCCGATCTTCCGGCTCCTCGGGCGTCTCCACTTCGGTATCGGTTACCTTGCCGTCCTTGTCGACTTGCTGGACGATGGCGCTTACCGGATCGCCGTCGAAATCCGGATCGGCAAAGAGCCGGGTGGCGCTGCCGGTGTAGTCCAGGATGGAGAACCAGAGCTTGCCGTAGTCGTCCCGCACCCGGGTTCCGCGGCCGATCATCTGCTTGAACTCCGTCATCGAGCCCACCAGGCGGGCCAGCACCACGTTCTTGCAGGTGGGAGCATCCACGCCCGTCGTCAGCAGTTGCGAGGTGGTGAGGATCGTCGGCGTGGTGGTCTCCACGTCTTGGAACCGGCCCAGATGGCCGCGGCCAATGTCCCCTTCGTCCGAGGTGACCCGGCAGACGTAGTACGGGTTCTTCTGAACGAGATCGGCGTTGAGGTTGCCAAGGACACGGCGCATCTCGTCCGCGTGCTCCTGATCGACGCAAAAGACGATGGTCTTGCCGAAGCGGTCCGATTCCCGGAGAAAGTGGGTCAGGTGCTGGGCAATCGCCTCCGTGCGGGCGCGCAGGGCGATCACCCGCTCGAAATCCGGGGTGCCGTAGAGTTCGTCGGGGATCTCCCGGCCGTAGCGGTCCAGCTCGCCCTGGCTTGGGCGCCAGCCGGCGGCGTCCCAATCGCTCACCACCCGGTGGACGCGGTACGGGGCGAGGAAGCCGTCGTCGATGCCCTGGCGGAGGCTGTAGGTGTAGATGGGGTTCCCGAAATAGCGGTAGGTGTCCCGGTTGTCGTCGCGCAGCGGGGTAGCCGTCATGCCCAACTGGTAGGCCGGCTGGAAGTACTCGAGGATCTCGCGCCAGTTACTCTCGTCCCGGGCGCTGCCGCGATGGCACTCGTCCACCACGATGAAGTCGAAGAAGTCCGCGGCGAACTCGCGGTAGAGGCCGGGACGGCGTTCGTCCTTGGCAATGGCCTGGTAGATGGCGAAGTACATCTCCCGGCCCAGATTGATGACGCCGTTCTCGATCTTCCAGCGGGCGTCGCCAAACGGGGCGAAGGTCTTGTCCTTGGGATCGTCGATCAGGATATTGCGGTCGGCCAGGTAGAGAATCCGCGGGCGCCGGTGGTCGCCGGTCCGATTCCACCGGGCGTTCCAGAGCTTCCAGCAGATCTGGAAGGCCACGACGGTCTTGCCGGTGCCGGTGGCCATGGTCAGCAGCAGGCGCCGCCGACCTTGTAGGACGCCCTGCACCACGCGGTTGATGGCAATCTCCTGGTAGTAGCGGGGTTGCTTGCCGTCCTGGTGGCAGGACGGCGTGAGCAGGCGCTCCGCCAAGGTGTTGTCCTTCAGCTTCTCGCCGGTGCGCAGCCGGGACCACAGTTCCGCAGGGGAAGGGAAAGCCTTGAGGGAGCGTTCTTTGCCGGTGAAGTAGTCGAATTCGAGAATCTCGACGCCGTTGGTGGCGTAGGCGAACTTGACGTCCAGGACCTCCGCGTAGTCCTTGGCCTGTTGCAGGCCGTCCCCTGCCTGCTTGTGTTCGGCCTTTGCCTCCACGACGGCCAGGGCGAAGTCGCGCGTGTACCGCAGGATATAGTCGGCGCGCTTCTGGGCACGCCGTGACACCTGTTTCCCCGCCACCACGATCCGCCCGTCGGTGAAGCTCCGTTGTTCCGTGATCTGATCGTCGCTCCAACCGGCCGCGTAAAGCTTCGGCAGCACCAACTTTCGGCATGTATCTGCTTCCGTCGGCATGGCTGACAAGGGCTTACACTACCGATTGGACGGCTCGCGACAACAGAAAAAGCAGTCCTGATGACGGCTATGGGCCGCCGGAGGTGTTGGGGCCGAACTAGATGGTGGGGGGCAAGGATTCCAGAAAGGCGCCGAGGGTGGGTGACAGCCTGGCCGGGTGCCAGGCGAAGAAGAGGTCGGCGCGCGGGGGATGGGCGAGGGGACGGAAGACCACGCCGCGATGGGGCAGGGCGCGCAGGGATTCGGGCAGCAGGGCAACGCCGCAACCGCCGGCGACCAGGCCGAGGATAGTGAAACCGCGTTCGGCGGCTTGAAGGATGCGGGGGCGGAAACCGGCGATTTCGCACGCGCGCGCGACTTCCCGGGAGGCGCCCGGATAGGTGTCTTCGGAGATGGCGACGAAGAAGTCGCGCGCCAGGGCGGAGAGGGGGACGCGGGGTTTGCGGGCGGCGGGGTGCCCCGCCGGGAGGACCGCCACCCACTCGCAAACGCCGACGCAGCGTTTGGCCAGACCGGCGGTGTCCGCCTCGTGCGCGAAGCCGAGGAAGCCGGCGTCGAGCCGGCCTTCGCGGATGGTCCGGGCCTGGGTGGTGGCCGGGTAGTCGAAGAGGTTGACGGCCACTTGAGGGTGGGCGTGGCGGAAGCGGGCCAGGACTTCCGGCACCAGGGAATGGAACAGGCCCCAGATGTAGCCGAGGTTGAGTTCGCCGCCGCCGCTCTGGCCGCCCTGGGCGGCGCGCACGGCCTGTTCGCTGCGCTCGAGCACGGCCCGGGCCTCGGTCAGAAAGGTGCGGCCGGCGGGGGTGAGGGAGACGTGGCGGCGGTCGCGTTCGAGGAGGCGGACGCCGAGTTCGTCCTCGAGTTGACGGATCTGACGGCTGAGGGCGGGCTGCGCCACGCGCAGGCGGGCGGCGGCCTGGGTGAAGTTCAGGCTGTCCGCGACCGCCGCGAAGTAGCGCAAGTGACGCAGTTCCACGCGGCGATGATAACCGAAGAGCATGACTCTGCGAACCACGAAGTATTGGCGGGGGGCGGCGGCCAGCCGGTAGGTTGGGGGACAGCGGACAACAACGATGCTGACATGACGACTTATCCACCCACCCAGGCGGCTCCGCGCGCGGAGCGGAGTTGGGAAACACGCTTTGCGCGGCGCACGCAGCAGATGCGGCGCAGCGCCGTGCGCGAATTGCTCAAATTGACGCACCGGGCCGACATGATTTCGCTGGCGGGCGGGCTGCCGGCGCCGGAGTTGTTTCCGGTCGAGGCCGTGCGGGTGGCCGCGGAGCGGGTGCTGGCCGGCCGCGCCAACCGGGCGCTGCAGTATGGCGAGACGGAAGGGGAGGCGGAGTTGCGCGACTGGGTGGCCCGGCACTATGCGGCGGAGGGGATCGAGGTGGACCGGCGCCAGGTGTTGATCACCACGGGTTCGCAGCAGGCCCTCGATCTGCTGGGACGCGTGCTGCTGAACCCGGGCGACGCCGTGGCGGTGGAGAACCCGACTTACCTGGCCTTGCTCTCGGCGTGGCGGCCGCTGGGGGTGCGGTTTGAGGCGCTGGCCAGCGACGCGGAGGGTGTGGTCCCGGAGGCGCTGGAAGCGTATGGTTCCACGGCGCCCAAGCTGGTTTACCTGGTGCCGGACTTTCAGAACCCGCGCGGGACGACGCTGCCGGCATCACGGCGGCGGCGGGTCCTGGCCTGGTTGCGGGAGCGCCAGACGACACTGGTGGAGGACACGCCGTACCGCGAGTTGCGGTATGAGGGAGGCCCGGAACCGCGCTTTGCCGGCTTGCAGGCGGAGGCGGGCGAGGCGGTGGACGACGGGATGGTGATTTCCACCGGGAGTTTCTCGAAGGTGCTCATGCCGGGATTGCGGGTGGGCTGGGTGGTGGCGCCGACGCCGGTCATCGAGAAGCTGGTCATGGCCAAGCAGGCGGCCGACCTGCACACCAGCACGTTCAGCCAGCACTTGGTGATCGAGTTGCTGCGCCAAGGGGTGCTGGAGGCACAGCTTCCCCGGCTGCGCGCAGCCTACCGCGAGCGGCGGGACGCCATGCTGGCCGCGTTGGAGCGGCACATGCCGCCGGGGACGGCGTGGACGCGCCCCGCCGGCGGGTTTTTCCTGGAGTTGACCCTGCCGGACGGACTGGACGCGGCGACGCTGCTGGCCGAGGCGCTGGAGCAAGGGGTGGCCTTCGTGCCGGGCCAGGAATTCCACCTGGACGGGGAAGGAGCGAACCGGTTGCGACTGAACTTCTCGCATGCCGCGCCGGAGCGGATCGAGGAGGGCATCCGCCGGCTGGCGGAAGGGGTGCGACGGGCAGTTGCGGCGGGAGCGGGGTGAGCCGTTCAGCCGGCCGCGGGAGGGGGCGGCTCAGGCGCGCCC
>CAYYMW010000085.1:0-20083 GCA_964472515.1 uncultured Verrucomicrobiota bacterium
CGGTGGCTTGCCGCTACCGCCTGGCAGCACTCGAAGGCGGACCCGGGCCTGGCCGCCACGGGCGAGGCGGGGGAGGGTTTCGGTTGCGTTGCCGGCGGGCGGCGGCCAGAGTAGCGAGGCGAACGGCATGGCAGCCACCGATACACCCGCCAAGGCATCCGGACTGATGGCCCATCTGGGCCAGAGCGTAACGGAATTGCGCCAGGGCAAAGGCGCCCGCTTTGTCCGCAGGGTGGGAAGCGCCATGGCCTGGCAGGCCCTCGGCAAACTCCTGCAGTTTGTGGGGGCGATCTATGCCCTGCGCTGTCTGGGGCCGGCGAGCGTGGGGTTGTCGGGGACGGTGCTGGTGGCGGCCATGTTCGGCCAGTTGGTCCTGGATTTTGGCTTGGAGATTGTGTCCGTGCGGCATGTGGCGGCGGGAACCATGACGCTGGCGCGAGTGACCTCCGCAGTCTGCACGTTGAGAGCGCTGGCGTCGGTGGTGGCGACGCTGGCTTGGTTTGGCGTGATGGCCTTCCTGCCCATGTCGCGCGAGGCGCGATGGGTGTGGGGCATCGGGGCCTGCCATCTCCTGTTCCTGGCGATGAACTATAGTTGGTTCTTCCAAGCCACGGATCGGATGCCGGTCTTCTCGTTCGTGCAGAACGCGGCGACGGTCCTTACCAGTGTCTACTTCCTGCTCTGCTTCCGCCCGGGAGAGCCGGTGGGCAACGATCTGTGGGTGACGATGGTCTTCAACGGTCTGGCCACCATGCTGGTCTACTGGTACCTGCACCGCCGTCTGGGGATGCAGTTGATCGACCGCGACGGTTACCGGGCGGCCTGGGAACTCTTCCGCGAAGGACGGCCGACGTGGACGTTCAACCTCATCTACTTTGCGATGGCCAACATGGGGCTGCCGCTGGTCAGTTGGCTGCTGGGTGAGGCGGGCAACCGCGAGGCGGGGTACTACCGGTCGTCGATGGTGCTGGTGGCCGCCTGCCAGGCGTTTCTGAGCTACTTTGCCCTGATGCTGAACCCGCGTATTGTCCGCTGGCGGCAGGAGGACCCTCAGGCTTTTCGTCGGCGGCTGACGGTGCTGACGGCGGCTTTGTGCGTCATGGCGGTGTTGGGTTTCTGTCTGACTTGGCTGCTGCGCGAGCCGGTGTTCGTCCTGTTGGGCAAGGCCTACCAACCGGGGGCCAGAATCCTGCCCGCGCTGGTGGCCGGCAAGTTTCTGGCCCTGGCCAGCGGGTTCCTGGTGTGGGGGTTGTTTGCCTGCCAGCGCGACTGGCTGGCCGTCGGTTGCTGCGCGGTGCCGCTGGCTGCGAGCCTGGGCCTGCACGTGTGGCTGGTCCCCCGCTGGGGAATCGATGCGGCGGGCTGGCTCAACCTGGGGAGCGAGGCTCTGCTGCTGGCGCTGGGTTGGATGGCTTTTCGACGGCACGCCGGGGGGGAGGTTGCCCGCGCGTGAAGAATCCTCTGATCCATGCCTGGGTGATGGCGCGCACATGGGGACGGATGCGTGGCTACCCGGGGGTGTTTTCGCCGCAGGACGCGCTGCTCCACGGCTGCCGGGTGTTACTGCCCACCCGTTTCCACTATCGGCGGGCGGAGCGGTCGCTGGCCGCGCGGGCACGCATCACCGTGCTGCCGGATGGGACCGCTCAGGTGGATCTCCCCGAGGCTGCCCTCACGTTCTTCTGGCCGGCGAAGCCGGAGACATATCTCTGGTATCTGATCGAGCAGGAGCTCAGCGCGAGGGATCCTCACCACTATACCACCGCGCCGATCCGGCTGGAGCGGGAGAGCCGGGTGCTCGATGTGGGGGCCTGCGAAGGGTTGTTCGCGTTCCGGGTGCTGAAGACCGGTGCGGCATGCCAGGTGGTCTGTTTTGAGCCCGATCCGCAGATGGCGAACCTGATCCGCCGGGGCGCCGAGGCCAACGGGGTGGGACAGGGGATGGTCGTCGAGCCGCTCGCGGTGGCGGCCAGCACCGGCGAGGTGCTCTTTGCCGCGGAGGGAGGGGCCGAGGCCAGCCGGATTGTGGCGGCCGGCGGCAGCGCTGCGGCCCCGGAGCGGACCGTGCGCCGGGTGCCAGCCGTGGCCCTGGACGACTATTGCCGCCGGCACGGCTTGATCCTCGGTCCCAAAGACCTCATCAAGGTCGACGCGGAAGGTGCGGATCACGACGTCCTGCGCGGGGCCGAAGGCATCATCAAGGAGAGCGCGCCCCAGCTTGCCGTGACCACCTACCATACCGATGAGCACTACCGCGAAATCCTCGCCTGGCTGAAGGAAAAGCAGCCCCGCTACCGTTTTCGCTTGAAGGGGTTCGCCCACTGGACCCCCCAACCCCGGCCGGTCCTGCTGCAGGCCTCGGCGCTTGGCGGTTAAACCGGTCGCCCCCCTTGGTTTCATGAGCGCAACCCGATCCCTTGGCCTGCTCCTGCGGCCGCCCTATTACTGGCTTCGGCAATGGTACCGGACCTGGCGGGTTTGGCGCCGGAATCCGGAGTGCCTCCTCGGTTTTCCCATCCAGTGGGAGTTCGACGAGGTTTCCGCGATCTCCTTGGGACCGGGTTCGTCCATCGGCGCGTTTTCCGAGGTGCTGGTCAAGCGGACGAGCGTCCACTCGCGGGTGACGGGCGGCCTGACGATCGGAGAGCGCTCGGCCGTGGGGGCCCAGGCCAATCTGCGCGCGGAGGGCGGCGTGGTGGTGGTGGGGCGGAAGTGCCTGCTGGCGCAAGGAGTGTCGCTGATCGGCGCCAACCACAGCATCGAGAAGGGAAGGGACTTTCAGGACCTGCCGTTCGATCAGGAGCGCACGGGCGTGCGGATCGGCGACAACGTGTGGATCGGCGCCCGGGTGACGGTGCTTCCGGGTTGCACGGTGGGAGATGGAGCCATCCTGGCGGCGGGGTGCGTGGTCACCAAGGATGTGGGGGCCGGGGAGATCTGGGGGGGCGTGCCCGCCCGCAAATTGAGGGATGTCTGACTGTCACCATCGGGCATGCCTTGCCTCGGTGGCCGAGTGGTTCGCTGAGCCCTGACGAAAAAAGCGCATCCCGGGTTGTGCCCGGGATGCGCCTGTAAGAGCGGCCTGAAGCCGGCCCAAATGGCCGGCTCAGAGCCTAGGAGCGAATCACTACGGTTTGACCACGCGGTAGAACGTGGCCGCGCCGCTCGTGGCGGTGGAGTAGGGGTTCGTGGCGTTGCTCACTTCCGTCCACGGGCCGGTGACGGCCGGGGCGGACTGGAGTTGCTGGCCAGCCGCCGCAGGAGCCCAACTGACCGAGACGTTCCCGGCGTTCCGGGTGATGGTCAGGGCCGGTTTGACCGCCGGTTCGATGGTCAGGAGGGCGCGGAGATCCACCCGCAGGCCCGTGGGGTTGAGTTCGGTGTCACCCGCGGCGTTGTTCATGACGAAGGCGAGGGTGTTCTTGCCCGCGACGAGGCCGCTGGTGATGGTGAACGGGTTCAGCGATCCGAAACCAGGGTTGGTAAGACCCAGGCTCGTGCCGTTGAGCAGGATGTCCAAGCCCCCGTTATCGGAGGCCCAGCCACCGACCAGTTTGACCTTGGTCACATCGTAACCCGTCAGGTCGACGGTCGTCTCGTAGGTGTAGTCGCCGGCGTAGTTGCCACCGGCGGCGGTCTGATCGGGTTGCGGTCCAATCCAGCGGGAACCGGGGCCGTTGGCCAACCACGGGCCTGCCGGAGCAATCGGCCACACGTTGTTGATGGCGACTGCGTCGGGGCCGACGTAGGTGGGATCGGGGCTGACCGTCATCTTATAGTGAGGATCCACGGCGGCGTCGGCCAGCAGAGCGCCCGAGGCGTCCACACCGGTGCCGAAGGCCACCGGCAGCGGGCGCAGACAAACGCAGACGTTGGCCGGATCGCTGGTCTTGCTGCCGACCGAGTTGGACACCGTGATGGTGTACGCGCCCGAGTCTGCGGACGTCACGTTCGGAATGGTCAGCGTGAGGGTGGTTTGGCCAGGAATGGCCACGCCGTCCTTGTTCCACTGATAGGCCAAGGGAGCGGTGCCACGGGCGGTGGCGGTGAGAGTGAGGGTTTCGCCCTCGGCCATCTCGGTGCCGATGGGTTGGGTCAGAATCTCGGGCGGCGTGCCGGGCGGGATGCGCAGGTTGCTGCGCACGATCTGCATCCGCAGACCGGTGTACCCCGGATCGGTCAGGTTATCCACCACGAATTCGAGGCTGTTCGAGCCCGCGATGAAGCTGGCGTTCGAGCTGTCGATGCGGAAGGTGGTCCAGGAAGCGAATCCCGCCGTGTTCTGCGGATTGCCGGTGGAGAGGCCGTTGACGCGAATGTCCCGGCCGGCGTTGTCGACCGCCCACACGCCCTCGATCACGAGGGTGCTGGGGTCGCGGCCGGTCAGATCGAGCACCGTGCGGTAAGTATACTGACCGACGGGGCTGGCAACGGTGTCTTGCTTCGGTCCGATCCACTTGCCAGCGGCATTGTTGGCGAGCCACGCTCCTGGCGGAGTCTGAACAATGGCTTCGGGGGTGCCGCCGTCCGGATTGTCGATCAGGCGCCAGTGCGGGTCCGTCGCCCCATCGGCGAGGGGTTGGCGTTTGTCGTCCAAACCGGTGCTAAACAGGTCGGGAATCGGTTCGTAGACCGTGAGTTTGGCCGCGGCGCTGGTGGCCGTGCCGGCTTCGCTGGTAACCTTGAGGGCGTAGTCCGCTTCGTCAACCTTCTGGATGTTGCTCAGCGTGAAGCTGGTGCCGGTGGCCTGGTCGATCGCCACGCCGTTCTTCAGCCATTGGTAGGTGAGCGTGGGGCTGCCCACGGCGTGCGCCGTGAAGGTGGCCGAATCGCCCACGGAGACCAACTGCGGCTGGGGATTGCTGGTGATGAACGGGGCGGTGCCGGCGGGCACGGGGATGATGGCCACGTTGTCGATCAACGCCGTGGTGTCAGCGCCTTCGATAACACCCTTAATGAACGACAATTCGGCCGAAGTGCCGGCAGCGGTGAACACGTCGCTGTAGACCTCATGGTAGGCGCCGCCGCCGACCTGGGTGACGCCATGGACGGCCACTACAGTTGTGCCGTCAACCTTGACCTCCATCGAAGGAGTGCCGCCGTTGCGCGCGTTTTCGTAATAATGCACGTAATAGAGGGAACCCGCACTCAGACCGCTGACTGTCTGGGTCAGAGCCCCCGCATCCTGCATGAAGGCCACATGGGTGCCGTTCGGAATGATGCCGTTGTCGGCGAACGGCCCGCGGCCGTCTTCGACCGGGTTGATGCCGTGTCCGCCCAACGTGGTCCAACTGGTGATGGGGGAGTTGTCTCGCACGTAGCCTGGCCACGTCGGGAAGATGTCCACCTCGAAGCTCGGATTCTCCATGGGGACGCCCACGGTGAGCTTGGCCGCCTTGCTGGTGACCGAACTCACGCTGTTGGCGACGACCACATCGTAGTCACCCGCGTTGGCGGCGGTGACCCCCGTCACCGTGTAGGTGGCGGCGTTCGCGCCGTTGATGTTCGCCCCCTTGAAGCGCCACTGGTAGGTGGGCACCGGCAGGCCGGTGGCGGAGACCGCGAAGGACACGTCCACTCCCGGGGAAACGACAGAACCCTGCGGTTCGCTCAGAATCACCGGCGCCACGTTGCGGCTGACCGCCTCGCGGTTGCTGAAGCCATAGGTGTGAATGCTCTGGTTATTCGGATTGATCGGGATGATCTTCAGCATGGCCGTGCCCGTCTCGTCCGCCGTGTACCGGCAGGAGACGGTGAGGCCGCCGTCGGTGAAGAACAGGTCCTGGTTGAAGGTGAAGTGATCGTTTCCGATGCTGACATCGGCCCAGCGCGCGGTCAGCGAGGGTTCGTCCCAGCCCACCGTGTACAGCGTGGCGATGTATTCGGTCCCGGGCGTCAAGCCCAGCATCGTGATCGCCTGGTAGCTGCCCACCGGAATGGTGCCGCCGTAGACGAAGTCGGTGGCCAGCGCGGCGGTGGCCTGTCCTGCCGCAGTGACGCTGTTGGCGTCAGCGTTATAGACGTTGCCGAAATAAGTCGTAGCCAGACGGTCGGCCACGGTCGGGCTGCCTCCCGCAAGGCCGGTGAAGGTCACCCCGTTGATGTCGGGACTGGCGCTGCTGCCGAAATTATAGGCGTGCGTATAGAAATACTTGCTGTCGACGCCCGAATCCTCATCCCCGGTCCAAGCATTGACCTTCCACGAGCCGGTGGACTCGGCGATCACGAAGTTGTCCACATTGACCGTTTGGTCGGTCGTGGCGTCGTTGCTCAGAGTCAGAGCCGCCGTCGAACCGGCGGCGGTGAACTCGAAGGCGATATACCAGTACGGGTTGGCGCCGCCCGCCGACCAGACGGAGGTGGCCACGATTTCCGTGCCGTCCACCGCTACGCGGAGGTTCCCGACCTGCCCGTTGCGCGCGTTCGCCTGGAACCGGACCTTATAGGTCTTGCCCGAGGTGAGTCCCGTGACCGTGGTGCTCAGGGTGGTTGGAGTGGCGGGATCATCCACGTTGGCTTGAATGAAAGCCGCATTCTTGCCGTCCGGCAGCGTGCCGTTATCGGCGAAGGGGCTGCCGCCGGCGGGATTGAGACCCACCCGGGCGGCGGGCTCGCCGGTCCAACCGGTGATCGGGCCGTTGCCGCTGATGTACCCCGGGAACGTGGCGAACGTATCCGTCTCGAAACTGGGGTTGGGGATGGTTTGACCGATGGCACCCAACCCGCCGATCGCCGCAAGCGCAAGCGAGAGTTGTGTGCTGCGGGGCAGAACAGACCAGAAGTGGCCCTTGGTGCCGGCGGCTGCCCTTGGTGCAGCGGAGCGGCGGCTGGCAAGAGCCGTTAAGCGTCTAAGCATATGGCGTCATAAGTGGGCGAGCCATCCCCGAGACTACAAGCCTCGAACGAGCTGGTCAAGCCGGGCTTTGGCCTCAATTTTGGGGGCGGACGCCCGTGCCCTCGCTTGTCGCTTGTGCCGGACCGGCGGTATGGTATTTACAGGGCGGGGCTCCCACGGGCCTGGCTCGGCGGAGTCCCTTGGTATGGAGTTGCGACTGATTCGACAACGTTTGATGTATGTGCCGACCTGGCTGGGCTGGCTGGGCCTGCTGGGGGCGGCGCTCGTCGTGGGCCGCCTCTGCCTGGCGGGTGCGTATCCTCTGCTCGCCGTCACGGAGCGAGTCCCCGCCACCGTGCTCGTAGTGGAGGGTTGGGTCTCCGATTTTGCCTTGCGGGACGCGCTGGCGGAGTTTCGGCGCGGTGGGTACGAGCGTCTGGTAACCTCAGGTGGGCCGTTGGGCTACGGCTACACCGTGGGAGGGACGACAAACTACGCGCAAAGCGCCGGGCTGATCTTGCGCAGCTTCGGCGCGGATACCAACCGCATGGTGGTGGCGCCCGGTCGCTTCACCTTTCGCAACCGAACCTATAATGCCGCCCGGTCAGCCCAGGCCAAGCTGCTGGAGATGAGGGTGCCGGTCCGCGGAATCGTCGTGTTCAGCCAAGGGCCGCATGCGCGCCGGACGAGGCTGGTCTACCAGAAGGTGTTCGGTCCCGGGGTGTCGGTGGGAGTGATCTCGCGCCCACCGGACGATTACGACGGCGCGCGGTGGTGGCGGACCAGCGAGGGCGCCAAAGAAGTCATCACCGAGGGCTTGGGGTGGCTTTTTGAGCGGCTCTTGGATTCGGGACGAAAAGAGGGCGAGGCCGCTTGGGTGGCCGCGGGCATGGCTTCAACCAACCAGCCATAGGCGTGGCGCTGCCGGAGATCAGCATCGTCATGCCTGTCCGCAACGGCGCTGCCACCCTGCCGCGGGCGGTGGAGAGCCTGCGGCGACAGACCCTGACGGACTGGGAGTTGGTGGCGGTGGACGACGGCTCGACGGACGCGACGGCGTCCATGCTGAGGGACTGGGCAGCGCGCGATGTTCGTATCCGTCATGCACCGCTGGGGGCCAGCGGCTTGGTGGCGGCTTTGAACGCTGGCCTCGAGGCCGCCCGGGGCCGTTTCATCGCCCGGATGGACGCCGACGATGAGTGCCATCCGGAACGTTTGGCTGAACAGTTCCGTTTCCTTCAGGCGCATCCGGAAGCTGGGCTGGTGGGCTGCCAGGTGGAGTTCGGCGGCGACCGGGCCGCGGCCGGAGGCTATGCCTTGCATGTGGACTGGCTCAACCGCCTGCTCACCCCAGAACAGATCAGCCTGAACCGGTTCGTGGAGGCTCCGTTTGCCCACCCATCCGTCCTCTTTCGACGGGACCTGATCGACCGGCATGGAGGCTACTGCGACGGGGAATTCCCCGAGGACTACGAGCTGTGGCTGAGGTGGCTGGACGCTGGAGTGGTTATGGCCAAGGTGCCGCGGCCATTGTTGGTTTGGCACGATTCGCCTAACCGGCTTTCCCGCACGGATGCCCGCTACGCGGCCGAGGCCTTCTACCGGTGCAAGGCGGAGTACCTGGCCCGTTGGCTGGAACGCCAAGCCACTGAATCCCGCCAGCTCCTGATCTGGGGAGCGGGGCGTCCCACGCGCAAACGGGCGGAGTTTCTGGCTGCCCATGGCATCCGCATCGATGGGTATATCGACATCGACCCGCGCAAAGTGGGGCGAGCGTTGGCGGGCCGGCGAGTCATTGGCCCGGAGGAACTCCCGCCGCCGTCGACAGCCTTTGTGATTGGCTACGTCGCGAAGCGTGGGGCGCGCGAGTTCGCGCGCAGCCAGTTGCGGCAACGGGGCTTCGTGGAAGGGCGGGATTTCCTGATGGCGGCCTAGCGTTGCGGCTCTGGCGGCGGAACGGGAGTCCGGGGCCGCAACCGCACCATGGTGGCGCCCCAGCCTCCATACGCGGCGCTGGCTTCCGCAAAACCCAGAACCTCCGGATGCTTCTGAAGCAAGGAATGCACGGTCTGGCGAAGCTGGCCGATCCCCTTGCCGTGGATCACTCGGACCTCAAGGATGCCGCGTTCCTGGCAGGCGGCAAGATACTCCAACACCACCTCCTTCACCAACTTGGGTGGGAAGGTATGCAGGTCAAGGACGCCGTCGATGGGCAGTTCCAGCGGAACGTCGTTGCCCGGAGCATGCGTGTCATCAACCATCGCTGGCATCCAACGCTGGAGCCTGGCGAGACGCAACGCTAATCTCTTCCGATCCTCCCCAAACCGGGCGGCGAATCCCGGTTCGGGAAGGGAAGGGGGCGGGCGCTAGACGATCTCGCGGTGGTATTCCTGGAGGGATTTGACCCCGCCATGGCCGGAGCGATACGCCGCGATGCCTTGGACGGACGCCTTGGCTGCGGCGGTGGTGGTCAGGTAAGGCACCTTGTACTTGATGGCGGCTTTGCGGATGTACGCGTCGTCGGTCTTGCTCATCTTCCCGATGGGGGTGTTGATGATCAGGTCGATTTGGCGGCTCTTGATCTCATCGGCCACGTTGGGCCGGCGCGATTCGTGGACCTTGTAGCTCAGCTCGGCCTTGACGCCATGCTTGAGCAGGTACTCGCACGTGCCGTTGGTGGCCTTGAGGCGGAAGCCGAGTTCCTGGAAACGCTGCGCCACCTCGAGAATCGCCGGCTTGTCGGCGTCGCTGACGGAGATGAAGACGGTGCCTTTCAGCGGCAGGGCGGGTTGAGCGGCCTCCTGGGATTTGAAATAGGCCAGGGCGAACGTGGACGCCATGCCCAGCACCTCGCCGGTGGAGCGCATTTCCGGCCCCAGGACCGGGTCGACTTCCGGGAACATGTTGAAGGGCAGGACGACCTCTTTCACGCCGATGTGCGGGATCTGTTTCCGCTTCAGGTTGAGGTCCGCCAACCGCGTGCCCAGCATGAGTTGCAGCGCCAGGCGCGCCATGGGCACGTTGCAGACTTTCGACACCAGCGGGACCGTCCGCGAGGCGCGGGGGTTTGCCTCCAGGACGTACACCTTGTCCTGACAAATGGCGTACTGGATGTTCATGACGCCGCAGACCTTCAGCTCGCGGCTGATGCGGAGCGTGTACTCCTCAATCGTCTGCAGGTGCGGCGCGGGCACCGTTACCGGCGGGATGGCGCAGGCGGAGTCGCCAGAGTGGATGCCCGCCAGTTCGATGTGCTCCATGATCGCGGGCACGAACGCGTCCGTTCCGTCCGCCAGCGCATCGGCCTCCGCCTCGATGGCGTTGTCGAGGAATCGGTCAATCAGGATGGGGCGTTCCGGGGTGATATCAACCGCTTTATTGACGTACTCGCGGAGCATCTCCTCGTCATGCACGACCTCCATGCCGCGTCCGCCCAGGACGAACGATGGCCGCACCATCACGGGGTAGCCGATTCGCCGGGCGATGGCCCGGGCGTCGTCAAAACTGCTGGCCATGCCGGACTCCGGCATGGGGATGCCTAATTGCTCCATCATCTTGCGGAACCGGTCGCGGTCTTCCGCCAGATCGATGGTGTCAGGCGAGGTGCCGAGAATCTTCACCCCGGCCGCCGCCAGCTCGCCCGCGATGTTCAGCGGCGTCTGGCCGCCGAACTGCACGATGACCCCCAGCGGCTTCTCCTTGGCGTAGATGCTGAGCACGTCTTCCACAGTCAGCGGCTCAAAGTAGAGCTTGTCCGAGGTGTCGTAGTCGGTGGAGACCGTCTCGGGATTGCAGTTGACCATGATGGTCTCGTAACCCGCCTCCCGCAGGGCAAAGGCGGCATGGACGCAGCAATAGTCGAACTCGATGCCCTGGCCGATCCGGTTCGGGCCGCCCCCCAGCACCATGACCTTCTTCCGTTCGCTGACCGGCACGCGGTCCGGGCCGTTGTAGGTGGAGTAGTAGTACGCGGCGTTCTCCACGCCGCTGACCGGCACGGCGTCCCAGGCCTCGACCACGCCCAACTGCTGGCGTTGTTCGCGGATCAAGGCCTCGGAAACCCCCAGCAGCTTGGCCAGATAGCGGTCGGCAAAGCCGTCCTGTTTGGCCTGACGCAGCAGGGGCGCGGGCAGCAACCCGCCCTGGTGCTTAAGGATCTGCTCCTCGAGCTCGACCAACTCCTTCATCTGCTGGATGAACCAGGGCTTCAGGTGGGTCTTGCGGTAAAGTTCCTGGATATCCGCTCCCTTCCGCAACGCCTCGTACATGATCCATTGGCGCTCGCTGGAGGGTTCGTTCAGCAGCGTCATCAATTCGGCGAGCGGGCGTTTGTTGTAGTCCTTGGCAAAACCCAGGCCGTAGCGCCCATTTTCGAGTGAGCGGATGGCTTTCTGGAACGCCTCCTTGTAGGTCTTGCCGATGCTCATCACCTCGCCCACCGCGCGCATCTGGGTGCCCAGCTTGTCCTCCGAACCCTTGAACTTCTCGAAGGCGAAGCGCGAGAACTTCACCACCACGTAATCGCCCGAGGGCGTGTACTTATCGAGGGTGCCGTCCCGCCAGTAGGGGATTTCGTCCAAGGCAAGGCCGCCAGCGAGCTTGGCGGAGACCAAGGCAATGGGGAAGCCGGTGGCCTTCGAGGCCAGCGCGGAGGAACGCGAGGTGCGCGGGTTGATCTCGATCACCACCACCCGCCCCGTGACCGGATCGTGCGCGAACTGGATGTTCGTTCCGCCAATGACCCCGATCGATTCCACGATGCGGTAGGAGTATTCCTGCAGCTTGGCTTGCAGCTTGGGATCGATGGTCAGCATCGGCGCGACGCAGTAGGAATCGCCCGTATGCACGCCCATGGCATCGACGTTCTCGATATAACAGACCGTGATCATCCGGTTCTTGGCATCCCGGACCACCTCCAATTCCAGTTCCTCCCACCCGAGCACGGATTCCTCGACCAGGATCTGGTTGACCATGCTGGCCGCCAGCCCGCGACTGGCCACCACGCGCAGTTCCTCGACATTGTAGACATGGCCGCCCCCGGTGCCGCCCAGGGTGTAGGCGGGCCGGATCACCACCGGGTAACCCAGTTCGGCCGCCACCTTCTCGGCTTCCTCCACCGTGAAGGCCGGGGCGCTCCGGGGCATGTCGATGCCCAGCCGCTTCATCGTCTCCTTGAATACGATGCGGTCTTCGCCCTTCTCGATGGCATCGGCTTCCACACCGATGATGCGGACCCCGTACTTCGCCAGGACGCCGGACTTGGCAAGCTGGGACGACAGGTTCAGGCCGGTCTGGCCTCCCAAATTGGGGAGCAGGGCATCGGGACGCTCGCGCTCGATGATCTCCGTGACGGCCTGGAGGGTCAACGGCTCGATGTACGTCACGTCGGCCATCCCCGGGTCGGTCATGATGGTGGCCGGATTCGAGTTCACCAGCACGATTTGGTAGCCGAGGGAGCGGAGGGCCTTGCAGGCCTGGGTGCCGGAGTAGTCGAATTCGCAGGCCTGGCCGATGATGATCGGGCCGGAGCCAATGATCAGAACCTTCTTGATATCGTCGCGTCGGGGCATGGCAATTAGTTGGTTGGGGTCTTAGCGCAGGCGCTTTTTGATGCGTGATGGCACGTTCGCATTGAGTACCGTTCCTTATTGAAGGATTGTTCAGCAACACGCAACCAAAATATCCGTCACGTGGACAAAGTGACCGCTGGCAGCCGGCGAGGCGACCGGACCGCAGGCGATTCGACACGGAGCAGGTGAGGGTTCCATGGACGGTAAGACAAGGATCGCGCTTGCTTTGGGGGCTGCATGGCCTAGCTTGCGCGCATGACGTTGCGTGATCAAATGGTGCTCCTCGCCCAGCAGGCCAAAACGGCCTCCCGGGCCCTGGGCCAACTGACCGCCCAGCAGAAGAACGACGTCCTGCTGGCCATGGCGGATGCCCTCGAAGCCGCCGCGCCCGAGTTGAAGGCCGCCAACGCCCTCGACATGGAAGCGGGCGCGCAGGCCGGCCTTTCCCCGGCCATGCTGGATCGGTTGAAGCTGGATGACAAACGCATCGCGGGGATGGCCAAAGGGCTGCGGGAAGTGGCGGCCCTGCCCGACCCAGTCGGCCGCGTCCTGGACGAACGGACCCGCCCGAATGGCCTGCGCCTGCGCAAGGTGGCGGTGCCGATCGGCGTGGTGGTGATCATCTACGAATCGCGCCCCAACGTGACGGCGGACGCCGCCAGCCTGTGCTTCAAATCGGGTAACGCGACCATCCTCCGGGGGGGCAAGGAGGCCATGCACTCCAACCAGGCCATCGCCAACGTGTTGGTCAGGGCTGGGAAGACCTCTCTGCCCTCATTTCCCGCGGAAGCTGTGCAGTTGGTGCAAACCACGGATCGGGACGCCATCCGCGAGCTGCTTTCCCTCACCCAGTATGTCGACCTCTGCATGCCGCGCGGCGGCGAGGGTTTAATCCGCGCTGTCGCGGAGTGCTCGCGGGTGCCGGTGATCAAGCACTACAAGGGCGTGTGCCACGTCTACGTGGATCGCGCCGCGGACCCGGCCATCGCCGAGAGCATTGTCATGAATGCCAAGGTGCAGCGTCCGGCGGTGTGCAACGCCATGGAGACCCTGCTGGTCGACCGCGCCGTGGCGGAGAGCTTCCTCCCCGCCATCAGCCGCAAACTGAGTGAGAAGAACGTGGAACTGCGGGCGGATGAAACCGCCTCCAGCTTGCTGAAGGCAGTGCAGCCACCCGTGGCGAACCTCCGGGTCAAGCCCGCCACCGAGCAGGACTACTTCACCGAGTACAACGATTACGTCATGAACGTACGGGTAGTGGACGGGGTGGGGGCGGCCATCGACCATATCAACCGCTATGGCTCCGCGCACTCGGACAGCGTCGTGACCCGCGATGAAGCCACGGCGCAACGCTTCCTGGCCGAGGTGGATTCCGCGGCGGTCTACTGGAATGCCTCGACCCGCTTCACCGATGGGGGCGAGTTCGGCATGGGGGCGGAGATCGGCATCAGCACCGACAAGGTGGGCGCGCGCGGGCCGATGGGGTTGGAAGAGTTGACCACCTACAAGTGGTGCGGCTACGGCACTGGACAGATCCGGGGCTAGGGCAGGGGAGGCAGGCTGTGGAACAGGAAAATCAGACCAACGAGGCGGTGTCCCGCGTGCGGTCCATCCGCCAGCGTTTGCCTGCCGGTGGCTTGTTCGCCGGGCTGGATTGGCGTTTTGCACCTGCCCCGTTTCCCTTGGGGCCAGACTTGGCGGAGTCGCTCGATTCCCTGGGCCGGGTCTTGCTGCAATTCTATCGTGCCGCGAACCTGCTCTACCGCCGCAGCGTGGCAGGGCAGGAACCGGCCTGGGTCGCCGAGTGGCTGGATCGTGGCAAGCCCGCCTCCTTGCTCGAATGGCAACGGCATCCGGCCTTCAAGAGCGAAGTGCCGCGCGTCATCCGCCCGGATTTGTTGCTCACTGAGGATGGCTTTGCCATCACCGAGTTGGACAGCGTCCCGGGTGGCATTGGCCTGACGGCTTGGTTGAATGCGGCCTACAGCGGCACCGGGGCAGGGGAGGTGATCGGTGGCGCGGAGGGCATGCAGCGGGGCTTTGCCGGCGTTTTTGGTGAGGCACCCAAAGTCCACCTCGTGATCTCGGAGGAGGCCTCGACCTACCGGCCCGAGATGGAGTGGCTCGCGGGCCAATTCGGGGGCGAGCGGTTCAAGGTCTGCTCCCAGGCGGCTGAGGAATTCGCCGATGGCGACGCGGTCTATCGGTTTTTCGAGTTGTTCGATCTGGCGAACGTGCCAGCTGCCGCCAGGCTCTTTGCTTTGGCTTCCGAGCGGCGCATCCGCCTGACGCCCCCCCTGAAGCCGCTCTTTGAGGAGAAGTCGCTGTTCGCGCTGTTCTGGAACCGCAACCTGCGCGATTTTTGGCGGCGCGAACTCGGCGAGGGGTTTCAACGCCGTCTGCAAAAGCATGTGCCGTACACGTGGCTGGTGGACCCGGCTCCGCTGCCGCCGCACGGCGCCATCCCCGAGCTTAACCTGACTGACTGGCGGCAGCTCAAGGCCCTTTCGCAACGCGAGCGCGAGCTGATTCTGAAGGTCTCCGGCTACTCGGAACTGGCGTGGGGAGCGCGCAGCGTGGTACTGGGCAGTGACGTTTCCTCGGGGGACTGGGCGGCAGCGGTGGACCAGGCGCTGGCTTCCGCCGACCGTCAACCCTACGTGCTCCAGCGATTCCATCGGCCCCGCTTGGCCAAGTTCTCCTGGGTCGACGAGGGTTCCGGAGCCCTTGTTCCGTTCGAAGGCCGGGTCCGGCTCTGTCCCTACTACTTTGTGGTGGGCGACGGCGACCATGCCCGGACCCAGTTGAGCGGCGTTCTGGCCACCGTCTGCCCCGCCGATAAGAAGATCATCCACGGCATGCGCGATGCCGTCCTGGCCCCTTGCTGTGTCTGACTATGGTCGAGTTCACGCTATTGGCCTTCAGTTCGCTCTTCGTGATTGTCGATCCCATCGCGGTGGTTCCGGCCTTCCTGGCCATGACGCCCCACGACACCCCGGAGCAGCGCGTCAAGATGGCCCGCCTCGCCTGCATCGTCATGACCATCGTGCTGGTGGCCTTCGCGTGGGTGGGCAAGTTGGTTTTCAAACTCCTCGGCATCACCCTCCCGGCCTTTCAGTTGGCGGGGAGCGTGGTGCTGATGCTGGTGGCGCTGGACATGCTGCGCGCCCAGATTTCACCGGTCCGCTCCACCGCTGCCGAAACCGATGCCGGCGCGGCCAAGGACGATATCGCCATCACGCCTCTGGCGGTGCCCATGCTTGCAGGACCGGGCGCCATGACCACCTCCATTCTGCTTCGGAATCAAGCCGACACGGTGGGCAAGCAGGTCGCCCTCTTGGTCGTCATCCTCCTCGTGGCGGCGGCTACCTACGTGATCTTCCGCCTCTCTGCGCACGGGGCCAAATGGCTCAATCCCATTGTTTTGCGCATCACGACCCGCATCATGGGGTTGCTGCTCGCCGCCGTGGCGGTGCAGTTCGCGTTTGACGCGCTGAAGGCGCAAAAGCTGAGTCTGCCGTAAACAAGTTCCTCATGAAGGGTGTTGTCATCGTTGCCGCCGGACGTGGGACCCGCATGGGTCCCGGGATCGACAAGCTGTTCCTTGAAATCGCGGGCCGCCCGGTGGTGGCCCACACCTGGCTGCGGTTCGACGCCGCACCCTGCGTGGACACCATCGTGCTGGTCGTTCGCGCCGGCATGGAATCCGCCTTTACCGAGATGGCCGCCCAATTGCCGCTGACCAAGCCTTGGCGCCTGGCTGCGGGAGGCAAGGAGCGGCAGGATTCGGTTTGGGCCGGCCTGCAAGCCCTGCCACCCGAGTGCGAGTTGGTTGCCATTCAAGATGGCGCCCGCCCTTGCACCGACCCTGCCGTGATCGCCGCCACCCTGGATGCCGCTGCGCAATTCGGGGCCGCCGTCACCGCTCAGCGGGTGACGGACACCGTCAAGGAAGCGGGCGAAGGAGAGATGATCGCCCGGCACCTGGACCGTTCCCGGCTCTGGGCCGTGCAGACTCCCCAAGCTTTCCGCCGCGAGGTCATCTTGCGCGCTTTAGGTCAGGTGCGTGACCAAGGCCTCTTGGTGACCGATGACACCGCCGCCTGCGAGTTGATCGGTCAACCGGTCAAGTTGGTCGAGAGCCCACTTCCCAACCCCAAGATCACCACCCACTCGGACATCGAGTACTTGGAATGGCAGTTGCGGCGGCGGTAGGCGCGAAGGCCAGCAGTGTGCTCGGGGTTCACGCCTGCCCGCAAGCCGGTCTGGGTTCTGCCGGGGTTTGACTAGCCAAAAATTGGTTGGCTTTGTACAAGGAATGGGTAGTAGGAACGATTGGTTGGGCTTAGGTTGACTTCGGGATGCCCCGGCATCGGGCATTTTGAATGTTCGGACCCGTTTTGGCATCGAACCATTGCGCGCCGTGAAAGCGACCCAACAGAATGCACTGAATCGCAGGAACTTCCTGCGGAAGGGGCTGGCTGTCGCCGGGGCGGCGAGCCTGGCCGCGAAATCGCGCGCGGCTTCGACGGAGGAGGAAGCCTACACGTACAATCTGGCGGAATTGCGGAAAGTGGACGCCGCACTGATCCGGTACGCGGAGGCTGGCCGGATCCCCAGCCCGCGGGGAGAACCGCGTCGCATCGAGGTGGTGGAGGACAGCCTCTGGGTCGCTGCTGGCGAATACCTGAGCGAAATGGGCTTGGATGGCCGGGTCCGGCGGGAGATTCAATTACCCTCCCCAGCCCGCTCGTTCGCGGTGGCAAAAGACTTGGTCTACATCGGATTACGGGATCACTTGGAGGTTTTCGACCGCACCGGCAAGCGGCAGGCGGCCTGGCCGGCGCCCGAGGGCAAACCGTGGTTCAGCGGGATCGGTTTGCTGGACAATGAGGTTTTTGCCGCCGACGCGGGAAACCGCGTGGTCCTGCGGCACGATGCGGCGGGCAAAGTGCTGGGCAAGCTGGGGCAGAAAGACCCGCAGCGGAACATCCTTGGGTTCGTGATTCCCAGCCCGTATTTTGACCTGAAGACCGACGCTGAGGGTCTGGTTTGGGCGGTGAATCCCGGCCGCCATCGCTTGGAGGCCTACACGCGGGAGGGGGAGATGCAAGAGGTCTGGGGAGTGCCGGGCTTTGCGATTCAAGGGTTCTGCGGTTGCTGCAACCCGAGCTACTTTGCGCGGTTGGGGGACGGCCGGTTTGTGACCAGCGAGAAGGGGTTGCCGCGGATCAAGATCTACTCCGCCAAGGGCGATTTCGAATGCGTGGTGGCCGGGCCGGACAGTTTTCCGGCCTACCTGGCCAAGCCGAACGTCACTCCGGTGCCCATGGATGTGGCGGTGGATGCCGCCGGCCGGGTGCTGGTGGCGGATGTGTTGGGCAAGGAGGTCCGAGTTTTTCAAAGGAAGTCAGCATGACCAGATGGGGTGACAGCGCGAGCCGAATGAGCGGTCCAGACCAACCGGTGTCCAGCCGTCCCGCCAGCGAGGTGGATCGCCGCGCCTTCCTGGCGGCATGCCTGCGTTACCCGGTGGTGGCGGTGTTGATCACCGTGGGCGCGGTGCTGGTCAACCGGCAGCAGCGGGCGGCCAGGGAAGGACAGTGCCCGCCGGTCCGGTTGTGCGACCAGTGCCCTCGTCTGGGAGGCTGCGAACTGCCCTCGGCCCAGGCCCACCGGCGCCGGAGCAAAGACGATCCATCCTGAACCATGGCTGATCCCGCCCCCAAGCCCGCACCGCTGCCTCCGATCACGCCTCCGTCGGCGCGGCGACGATTCATGATGGAGGCGTTGCGGGGCGCGGCGTTGTTCCTGCTGGGAGCGGGCACGACCCTGATCTTCCGGCGGGGCCGGAAGGAGCGCACCGTCTGGCAACTTGACCCGCAGAAATGCATTGCCTGTTCGCGTTGCGCGACGCATTGCGTGATGACGCCCTCCGCGGTCAAGTGCGTCCAGTTGAATCCGATTTGCGGCTACTGCAAGCTCTGCACCGGCTATTTCGAGCCGCAACCCAACGCCCTCAACACCGCGGCGGAGAACCAGGTGTGCCCGACCGGCGCCATCAAGCGGCGGGCCTTGGAGGATCCGTATTACGAGTACATGATCGACGAGCCCCTTTGCATCGGCTGCGGCAAGTGCGTGGTGGGCTGCGTGCTCTTCGGGAACGGCTCGTTCTTCCTGCAAGTGCGGCACGACCGCTGCCTGAACTGCAACGAGTGCTCGATCGCCAAGGTTTGTCCCGCCGATGCCTGGAGCCGGGTGCCGGCCAGCCAACCCTACCTTTTCCGGCACCAGCAGCCCGCATGACGACCCGGACTGTCCAACTTGTGGCTGCCTGCCGCCGGCTGTGGGCGCAGGCATGGCGTTCGAGGTTTTCAAGGTGGCTGTGCATGGCCGCAGTCTTGATGACCATGTTGCCGGCCTTCGGGGTGGAGCGCTTTCCACCGCCTGAGTTTGAGCCCGGCACCTACACCATGCCCAATCCCACGCGCCCGCCGGCGCGCGCGCCGGTGATGGAGTACGTGGACATGGCCCTGCTGCTGCTCGCGCTCTCGGCGGCCTCCTACTTTGTGCTCGTGAAGCGCTCCCGCCGTCACATCCTGGTGCTGATGGTGGGATCCCTGATCTACTTCGGCTTCATCCGTGAAGGCTGTGTCTGCCCGATCGGCTCGATCCAGAACGTGACGCTGGCGCTCTTCCAGCCTGGCTACACGGTGCCGGTGTCGGTGGTGGTTTTCTTTCTGGCGCCCTTGCTGTTCACGCTCTTCTTCGGGCGCGGTTTCTGCGCGTCGGTGTGCCCGTTGGGAGCCATGCAGGACATCGTGGTGTGGCGTCCGGTCAAACTGCCTCACTGGCTGGAGGAAGCGCTGGGGTTGATCCCCTTTCTGTATTTGGGGCTGGCCGTGCTGATGGCCGCCACCGGCACGGCTTTCATCATCTGCGATTACGATCCCTTCATCGCCCTGTTTCGTCGGAACGGCAGTCTCTCCATGCTCGTGCTGGGGGGGATTTTCATCGGCGTGGGCCTGTTTGTGGGCCGGCCTTACTGCCGGTTCTTCTGTCCCTACGGGGCCATCTTGAGCCTGCTCTCCCGCGTTTCGAAATGGAATGTGACGCTGGCGCCGACCGACTGCATTCGGTGTCAGATCTGCGAGCACGCGTGTCCCTACGGCGCGATCAGCGACCCCACCGAACTGGCCGCCCGCCAGGCGCAGAACAGCGATTGGCGGCCGTTCCTGGCCCGGTTGATCCTGATTCCGCTGCTGGTGCTTGGGGGCGCCTGGCTGGGACGGCAGACGGCGGTTCCCCTTTCCCAGCAGCATCGCACGGTGCAATTGGCGGAGCGGATCGCGGCCGAAGAGGCCGGGCAGGCCCAGGATCCCACCAAGGACCCCGCCGCCAACCCGGTGACCCTCGTGCCCGCGCCGGACACCAAGCCGGAGAACCTCAAGCTGGCCAGCAAGGCGTTCCGGCAAACCGGGCGTCCCAAGGAGGAACTCTACGCGGAGGCGCTGCGGGTGCGGCAGCAGTTCGACCTCGGGGCCATGCTGCTCGGAGCGCTGGCGGGTTTTGTATTGGCGGTGAAGCTCGCCGCCTTGGTTTATCCTTCCCGGCGCAGCCTGTTCGAGCCCGACCGCTCGCTGTGCGTGGCCTGCGGCCGTTGTTACAGCTACTGCCC
>CAYYMW010000086.1:0-20010 GCA_964472515.1 uncultured Verrucomicrobiota bacterium
CGACAGCATTGACCGGATTGGGGATGGCGACGAGGCGTCGCCGCACCGCGACACCGCGTCGGGCCCTCGGGGTGAAGCAGAACGGGCAGGACACACGCAGCGCGCGTTCCTGCCCGCCAGTTTTCAGATGAGGAGCGGACCTACCCGTTGAGCTTCCAGCCCGGGCGATAGGTGCGGCGCAGCAGGGCGTCTGCCTCAGGGGAGTTGGTGACTTTGCCCGCCACGGGATCGTAAGCGATCTTCTTGCCGACCCGGTAGGCCACCAGGCCGAGCAACAGTTGCTCGATCATGTTGCCGCTGTACTCGAAGTCGCAGGAGGTCTTGAGATCGCCCTTGCACGCCTTGATCCATTGCTGTTGGAAGCTGCCCATCTTGGGCAGGACGGCGTTCTTGGGGCGGGGTTTGTAGTAGGTCATGTCCGCGCCGTCGCCGTTCGGGTAGAGGATGCGGGTGGTGAAGTCAGCGACGAGGAAGCCCTTGCTGCCTTCGAAGAGGGCGCCGTGGTCGATGCGGTTGAGGTCGATGCCGCGGTTGGGCGACTCCGGCATGGCGCCGCCCTGGTACCAGGAAACGGTGATGCCCTTGCGCCAACTGTTCGCGGGGTGCTCGAAGTGGGCCTGGAGCTTGACCGGGGTGACGTCGGGGTTGAAGGGGTCGCCCTTGGCTTCGATCGAGGTGGGGAGGGTGGCGTCGATGGCGTTCCAGGCAATGTCCATGGTATGGCTGCCCATGTCGCCGACCTGGCCGCTGCCGAAGTCCCAGTACATGTTCCATTGGAGGCAGTTCATGCCGGAACCACCCGAGAAGTAGTCAGGGTTGTACGGGTGTTCCGGTGATGGGCCGAGCCAGAGGTCCCAGTAGAAGTCCTTGGGGGGCGTGCCCTTGGCGGGGAGGTAGCCGGGCCGGCCGAGCTGGCGGTTGCCCCAGGCGGAGACGGCTTCCAGTTCGCCAATGGCGCCGTCCAGGACGAGTTCGCGCACGCGGTTGAAATTCTCGAATTCGTGGCGCTGGGTGCCGCACTGGGTGGCCAGCTTGCTCTTGTTTTTGAGGTAATTGGCGCGGACGACGCGGGCTTCCTCGACGCTGTTGGCCAGCGGTTTCTCACAATAAACGTGTTTGCCCCGGTTCATGGCCCAATTGGCGACGAAGGCGTGGGTGTGGTCGGCGGTGCAGCAGACCACCGCGTCGATGTCTTTCTGCTCCAGGCATTCGCGCCAGTCGGCGTAGGTCTTGGCCTGGGGGAAGCGTTTGGCGCCGAAGGCGAGGTGATCGCCGTTGATATCGCACAGGGCGACCACGTTCTGGGTGCTGATGGCGCCGAAGTGCGCCTCGCCGCGGCCCCAGGTGCCGAGCAGGGCGATGTTGAGCTTGTTGCTCGGGGCGTCGGCTCCGAAGAGCTTCAGCCGGGGGAGGATCATGGAGGCGGCGCCGGCGTAGGCGGCGGATTTCACGAATTGACGTCGTTTCATGTAATGTGCGCGGTTGTTCGCTAGGTTGTTGGCTCTGTTGACGTGGAACGAGTCTGCCTTATTCAAGGACCCTCAGCAATGCGGAATCCGGCGAACGAACCGCTGGCAGGACGGGAAGAGGCGGGGTGGGGCCGTCTTGGGACAGGCTGATATGCAGGACGACGAACCCATCCCGGATTCGGGACGCCATGGGGCTGAGGGGTTCCCCATTCCCAGGACCAGTGGAGTCGCCCCGCCGATCCGCGTCCGTCGTGGCCTATCTGCGCCGAGCAAGCCGAGGGGGACCGAAAGAGCGGGTCACGACGACGAGTGACTGTTGGCAGCAAGGCGCAGGGCACGTCACCCGCAGCCCCCTCGAGAGAACCGGATTGTCCCCTGCACCGAGCGATTGGCTGCGTCGGGAGACCGGGATAAAGGAAGACTCCCGGAGAGGAGAACTCCGGGAGTCTTTGGAAGGGCAAGGGCGTGGCCCACTACTGGACCAGGACGGCGCGATAGAAGCGCGCGGTCCGACCGGCAGCGGAGGTCGCGTCCGGCACTTGGACCGTAGGTCCGCTCAAGCTCGGGATATCCTGAAGCAGTTGCCAGGCATCGGCGGAACCGAGCGAATCGCGGTACTCGACGCGGTAGTGAGCGCCCGTCACGCCTTGGCTCAGGAGAAGCAAGGGTGAATTGCCTCCCACGGCCAGGGACAAGACCGGCGGCGTGGCGTCGGCGCCCACAAAGGCCCGGGCATGCTTGAGCAGGACTTCGGGAGTGAGCTTGCTGCCGTACACCGTGACGCGATGGATGGTGCCCACCATGGGTTCGCTGCCGGTCAGGGAGGCCGCGCCGAGGAATCCTGCACCGGTGGGCATGACAAAGGCGTCACCGACCCCGGTCGTGGTGCCCGCGAGTTTCCCGTTCAGGTACAACTCCATGGCGAAGGTGGCGGCGTTCCAGACGTACGCCACGTGGGTGGGCTTGGTCGGCGAAGGCACGCCAGGACTGAACTGGTAGTCGGCCACGCCGCCGAGGGTGAAGCCGAGTTCGTTCGGGCTGCCCCAGACCTTGTAGCGCAGGCTGCTGCCACTGCCGGTCGCCACCGCCAGGAAACCGCTCTCGTTGGCGGCAGGATTGCCTTCGAGGATGAATTCGAAGCTCTCGTCGCCGGACCCGGCGCCGAAGTCGAAGGTGACCCCCACGGAGCCAGTCAACGTCACCGGGGCGTAGAGCCGGGCCAGCGGCTGCAAGCCGCCCGCCGCATCCTGGGCCACCGTGCTGTCGTAGGTACTCAGCGCCGGCGCGGCTTGCGTGAGGAAGGCGTTGGCGTGGCTGAGGATCTTGGCCTCAGGAACCTGCCCGGAGTAGACGGTGACGCGGAAGATGGTGCCTACCATGCCTTCGCCCAGGATGCCCGGACCGGTGGGCAGGGCAAACTCGGGATCGACCTCGGTCTTCGATCCCGCCAGTGAGCCGTTCACGTATACCTTCAGGGTCAGGGCCGTCGAGTCCCAGACAAAGGTCAGGTGCGTGGGCCAACTGGAGGCTGGCACCGGCGGCGTGAAGGCGTAGTCGGCCACGGCCCGCTTGGTGAAACCGATCTGCCCGGCGGCATCCCACTGGGAGTAGCGGAGGCTGTGCCGCCAGACGTTGCTTTCGTCATAGTCGGTGGCAATGCCGGTACCGTTGCCGGTGGTCGGGTCACCTTCGAGAATGAACTCCATGGTGGCGTCGCCCGAGGTGGCGCCAAAGTCGAACGGCACCCCCGCCCAATCGCCAACGGCGAGCACCGGCGTGGTGAGTTTGGCCACGGGGGTCAGTCCGGCAGAAGTATCGGCCGCGATGGCGGTGTCATAGGCAGCGAGGTCAGGATTGATCTGCAACCTGACGGTCTTGCTCACTTTGCCGAGGGCATTCTCGGCGGTGAGCGTATAGCTGCTGGAAATCCGGGGCGAGACGGTCAAGCTGGTGGCGCCGGTCTGCTCCACTCCGTTGAGCAGGACCCTGGTCGCGTTCTTCGCTTCCCAGTTCAGGGTGGCGGACTGTCCCGCCGCCACTGCCGCCGGGGTGACGGTGAAGGAGAGGATGGTGGGCGGGCTCAGCAGATCGGCAAACGCCTTGGCGTGGCGAAGGATCGCCGCGTCGTCGAGCAGGTTGTCGTAGACCGTCACCCGGTAGATGGCGCCGGACATTGCCTCCACCCCGCCGGGGTTGCTGCCGAGCTTGCCCATGCCATACGGCATCGCAAAGGCGTCGTTGATGCCGGTCCCCGAGCCGGCGAGCACGCCATTGACGTAGCCGCTCATGGTGAAGGTCGTGGCATTCCACGTATAGGCGATATGGGTGGGCAGTGTGGGCGCGGCCATGCCGGGAGAGAAGTTGTAGTCCGCCACGCGGAGCTGGGTGAAGCCCATCTGGTTCGGGAGGCCCCAAACCTCGTAGCGCAGGTTGCTGTCCACATTTTCGCCAACCGCCAGGTAGGCCCCATTGCCAAAGTCCGGATCGCCCTCCAGGATGAATTCCATGGTGACATCATCCGAGTTGGCCCCGTAATCGAAGTCGACCCCGCCGCTGCCGTTCAGAATCAAGGCGGAAGCCTGCTTGGCCGTCGGGTTGAGCCCGGTCCCCGCATCCGTGGTAATGGCGGCATCATAGGCGGCCAGGGCTTTGCTGACATGGGCGCCGAAGGCACTGGCGTGGCGCTTGATGACTGACGCCGCCAGGGCGCTGTCGTAGACTGTTACCCGGTGGATGGTGCCGACCATGCCCTCCTCGCCGTTCTCGTTGGCGCCCAGACGACCCTGGCCGGACGGCATGGCGAAGGCGGCGGCCACGCCGGTGGTCGAACCCGCCAGCGAACCGTTGACGTACAGGCGCATGACCTGGTTGGTCGGATCCCAGACGTAGGCAACGTGGGTTGCCTCAGCCGGCGAGGGCACCCCGGGCGAGAACTGGTAATCCGCCACGCCCGCCTGCGTGAAGCCCAGCTCGGCGGTGTTGTCCCATACCTCGTAGCGCAGGCTGCTGGCGGGTGTGGCCCCAACCGCCAGATAGGAGCTGTTGTTCGCCCCCGGGTTCCCTTGCACGATGAATTCGATGGTCGCGTCGTCGGAGGTTACCCCAAAGTCGAAGGGGGATCCGCCAGCGCCGGTCAGGGTCACGGCGCTGGTCAGCGTGGCCACGGGTGGCAGCGCAGCGGAGTCCGCAACGACGGCGGCATCGTAGATCTCCAAGGGGGTCTGCGCCCAGGCCCCGCAACAGCCCAGCGCGACGGCGGCCAGGGCCGCGGCGCGGTGGAAGCGGTGGGGTTGTCCGGTTCGCCCAGCAGTAATCAGGATAGAGTTCATAGAGGGGTCTATGCTTTGCTTCACAGTGTTTCTGCTTTGACTGAACTTGAGGTTGACACTGTGCCGCAGGTTGCCCGGCAAAGCAAGCGGCGCCTCGCGCCATTTCAAACCGGAGAGGGCGGACCGGAGAAGGTATAAGCGAGCATTGACTCACGGAGTAAAGACGCTGAAAGGCCGGCGGGAAGGAACCGGCGGCAGGAACGGAAGAGCGAACGGTCACCGAAGTTGCCGGCGCGCTGCGCCCGCCGGAATCGGGCTGGCCAGAGCTGGGGGATCGAGGAGGTGGGCGACGACTCTCGGGGCGGCCGCCAATAGGCCAACGAATCACCGGAAGGAGGTTCGCCTCCATCCCACGGTGCGACTCAGCCGGGGCCCGCGCCTTGAGCCGCAGTCTGGACGGAACCGGTTCCCCGTCGGGGCAGCCAGCCCCGCCGGTTGCGCGCACCGGCCGCCCGGCGTTGGTCAATTGGCTTTACGCGACGCACGCCACCCCCACGGGACTTCCGATAAACGACGCCACCCGCCCGAGGCAGGGCGAGTGGCGTCTTCTGCAGGCACTTGAGGCGTACCTCAACGTAACCCACCAACAACTCAGTAGAGGGTGGAGGCAATCTTCTTCCGGAAGGCTTCGGCGGTCAGCTTGCCCTCCGCGTAGTCCTTGGCTTCGCTCTTCTTGACGATCATCGTCAGGCGGGCGGGGGCGCCGGCGTCGTCGCGGCCGGAGACGGTTACCGTGATGGTGTCGCCCGACTGCAGGTGGCGCATGTTCGCGGCTTCCTTCATGCCGTCCGCGAGGGCGTTCTGGAGTTGTTCGAAGGCGAGGGCGTTGAACTCGACTTGAGGCTTGCCCTTGCGGCTCTCGGTGCGGACATAGACACGGCGTCCGTCCCGGATCCCTTCGGACTTGCCGTCTTTGCCGCCGTAGAGCTCCTTCCGGGTTTGCTCCCAAGCCGAGGGTTTGGACGCCTTTTCCTTGTCGTCCTTGTCGGCTTTCGTGCCGGTCTTCAGCGGGAGGCGGGTGCTCAGGCTCAGCACCACGCCGTGGCCGTCGATGTAGTAGTTCTGCAAGGCGGCATTTCCATCCCACGCCGTCACGGGAATTCCCATGGCGTGGCGGTAGGCGCCGGAGCCCTGTTCGACTTGGGCAACGGACTTCTCCATCAACCGGGCCATCACATTCAGGTCTTCGATCCACTCGGTCCGGACCTTGTCGTCCATCGGTTTGGGACTCAGTACCGCCGAGCGTTCGCGGCGCGGTTCGCCAAACCACTGTCCGGTCCATTCCATAACGCCGGGCACGACGTCCGCGGCGACCGCCAGACCGGCGCGGGCGCCTTCCTGGCCGGCGCGCACGGCTTCCGCCACGGCGCGTTGGACCTCCACCTGCATCTCTTGCAGGTCGCGTTGGAGGTCCTGCATGTCGGAGGCGGCTTCGGGGGGTTCCGGCGGCTCGGGCGGCTCCGGCGGTTCCGGCAACTCAGGGGCTTCATGAGCCGCGGGAGGCGGTGGAGGGTCGGCCGGCCAGGCGGGCGCCACGAGGAGAGCGGTGCCAACGAACAAGGGGGTCAGAAACGAACGGTTCATAACAACAAGGGGTTGCAGTTGGGGTTCGGCAAATTCCTAAGGGTTTTGGGCGGGTTTGGAACGGTTGGCGATGGCGGCGAGCTGATAGAGGCCCTTCGAGGTGCTCCGCAGCCCGGTTTCCGCGGTGATGGCCACGGTTTCCATGTCACGGCGCAGGTCGGCGTAGTCGGCCACCCGTTGCGCCTCCATCTGGCCGAGCACGGTGGTCATGGCCTCACGGTACTCACGCAACCGGGCATCTTGGGAGGAGGCAAATTGCTGGAGTTCCTGGCGCAACTCTTGACGCACTTCGGCGGCGATGGCGGCACGGGCGGCCTCGGGATTGGGGGTACTCCAGCGGGCCAGGCCGAAACCGAGCGCGACCATGGCGGCGGCCGAAGCGGCCCAGCGCACCACGGTGGGCAACGCCAGGCGCGCTTTTCTCACCGCGGCGATCCGGGGTGCGTCGGCGATCTGCCATTCGGCCAAGCCGCGTCGCACGGCTTGGAGGCTTTCCAGCGTCTGGCGGCACTCGGCGCAGCCCTTGAGGTGGTCAGCCACGGCGGGACGGGCGGTGGCGTCCAACTCGTCGTACAGGTAACAGACCAAGTCTTCGCGGGAGGGGTGATTCATAACACAACACTGGGTAAGAGGTGGGGTGGGCAGGGCGCGCCGACGGGCGTCTCGGTCATGAGCGGTCGCAGCAGGTGAGCCATGCGGCCCAGGGCGTCGGTCATCCGGGATTTGACGGTGCCTTCTGGGATCTGCAGCACTTCCGCAATTTCGCGCAGCTTGAGACCCTCGTACTCGCGCAGAACCAGCACGGCCCGATGGGTTTCCGGCAGAACCTGCAGCGCCCGGCGAACGAGTTCGGCGCGTTCGTTGCGGGTGGCGGACTGATCGGGCAGGAGGTCGTGGCCGGGCGTCTCCAGCTCCTCGCCGTCTTCTCCTTGGGCCAGCGGTTCCTCGCCCCGGCGTTGGCGCCGGCGCAACTCGTCATGGCACAGGTTGAGGGCGACCTGCCACAGCCAGGTGGAGAACTTGCGGCCGGATTGGTACTTGTCACGATGCAGGAACACCCGCAGGAAGGCCTCTTGGGCGAGGTCATCGCCCCGGGTCTCGTCGCCGGTCATCCGTTGACAGAGACGCCGGATGGGATTCTGCCACCGGGCGACCAATTCCTCGAAGGCCGCGTGATCCTCCGTAGTCTGCACCCGCCACATGGCTTGCTCATCTGTAAGCACCTCGCGGCCAGGCGAAAAGAGATCGAGGAACGCGCTCATGCGAGAGGGGCCGCCTCCTGCCGGGGAAGCCGGCACACGGTAGTTGGAGCGTTGCGCTGCATCGTTCGTTCAGCCACTGATACGCATGGGACCCGCAAAAGGTTCGGAGGTTTCGGTGAAACCTCACCGCCAGCCTTGGCGGTTGGGTGGCTGGGGCTTAGAGTACCCCGCGACATGTGCGGCCGCCACCGTTTTGCCATGAAGATCCGATTGCTCGGGGTTTGGGGAATGCTCTCGGTCCTGCGGAGTGAGGTGTTGGCCGCGAGCGTGGCTGTCTGGGTGGCGTTCGGCGCGGTCGCTGTCGTCGGGGATGAAACGAGGGTTCCTGCCGAGGAGGCCGATCCCCCCGCCCCGCGCGTCATCCCGGGGCAAATCCTTGTGCGGTTTCGAGCGAGCGTTTCGCCGGCGTCACGCGCGGTGGCAGCGCAGAGTTGGCCGGGAACGCTGCGTTGGTTGGACCCACGCTTGCGTTCGCAAGCTATTCAGCTCCAAGGTGCGGCCTCCGAGGATGCGCTCTCGCACCTGGCTGTGGCCCAGACCGCCGCAGGGATGGAGACAGAGGCCGCCCTCCGGTACTGGCGGGAGCGCCCGGAGGTGCTCTACGCGGAGCCCAACTACGTCGTCAGTCTCAGCCAGGAACTCCCCGCAGAACGGTTGCCCAACGACTTCGATCTCGCCAAACAGTGGGGGTTGGAGAACACCGGCCAGGAGGGCGGGACGCCGGGGGCGGATATGCACGCTGGCGCGGCTTGGGCGCTGACCACCGGGCAGGGGCAGGCGCTGGTTGCCGTGATCGACACCGGGATCGATTACTACCACCCCGAATTGGAGACGAATGTCTGGGTCAACCCCGGCGAGATTCCTGGCAACGGCCTCGATGACGACGGAAACGGCTACATCGACGACGTGAACGGCTACGACTTCGTGAGCGATGACTCCGATCCGATGGACGATCAGGGGCACGGCACCCACGTGGCCGGAATCATCGGCGCGGTGGGAGATAACAATGTCGGGGTGGCCGGCGTTTGCTGGCGGGCGCAGATGATGGCCTTGAAAGCGTTCGATGACCGCGGACAGGCGGCGATCTCGGAGGTCGTGGTGGCCATTCACTACGCGATCCGGGCGGGGGCGCGGATCATCAATGCGAGCTGGGGCGACTATGAGAAGAGCCTGGCGCTGGGTGAGGCGGTCAACGAAGCGCTCCGGGCGGGGGTGGTGTTCGTGGCGGCGGCAGGAAACGGCAGCAGCGAGACGGCGCTCTATCCCGCCGCCTATCCCGGGGTGGTGGCCGTGGCGGCCACGGATCGAAATGACCGGCGCTCCCGCTTTTCCAGCTACGGGGAGCATGTCTCGCTGGCGGCTCCCGGAGACCGCATCTACTCGACCTTGCCGAACAATCTGTACGACTACCTGAGCGGCACCTCGATGGCGGCGCCGTTTGTTACCGGCGTCGCGGCCTTGTTCGCGGAGCTGAACCCCGGTTTGCCGGCCAGCGATTTGAGCCGTGTCTTGCAGAACGCGGTGGACGACGTGCAGGAGAGCACCTACATCGGTCTGGGACGGTTGGACGCCCTCAAGGCCTTGACCACCGACGCTCCGTTGCCAACCGCCCAGGTGCGACTGCCGGCAATGATTTCCGGGATCGTCGCGTTGCCCGGCAGCGCATGGGGCGCGCGGTTTGAGAGCTATCGGATCGAATACGGCGCCGGGCTTTACCCGACCAATTGGACGCAGGTCCACGAGAGCACGACGCCGGTAACCAATGGGGTGCTGTTGAGCGGTTTCACGACGGCGGGCATTCCGGAGGGGAAGTACACCTTCCGCCTGCGGGTGCGGGACACGCTGGGACAGGAGGCCATCGCCCGGACCTTCACGGAACTCAACAACGCCCGCATCATCAGCCCCAACCACAATGACCTGTTTCGGACGGGGGACCCAGTGACCATCACCGGCACCGTCTTTGGGACGGGCCGCCACTACCGGATCGAGTACGGCACTGGCTGGCGTCCGCAACAATGGACTTCCGCGGGCGTCGTGCTGGAGAACCAAGGCTTGAAAGAGGTGATGGAGGGCAAACTGGCCAGTTGGGATACCTCCGGGCTCGAAACGAACCAGTTCTACTGTCTGAGGTTATCGGTGACACGGGAGGGGAAGCAAGAGGCGGAGGCCATCACCCAGATGTTGTACTTCGACGGTGCCCTTCGGGAAGGCTGGCCCCGGCACTTGCCCATCCTGACTCCGTACGTCACCAACGATTGGCGGGAGTTGACGATCTCCGACCTGGATGGGGACGGGCGTCAGGAGATCCTGCGGGTGGAACCCTCGACTGCGGACGGCGCCCCGGCGCAACTCACCGTCTTCAATTTGGACGGCACCGTGCGCTGGTCCCGGCCGCTGGATCCCGGAGAACCTGTTTCCGATGTACCGGTGGTGGGCGATCTCGACGGCGACGGCCGGCCCGACATCGTCACCGGCGCGGGACGCGACGGCCGCCTCTTTGCTTTTGATGCGCTCGGCAACGCGCTGCCCGGCTGGCCGGTGGTGCTGGGGATCGGCGGAGGGGGAAAATGCCTGGCGGACGTTAATGGAGACGGCCGCCTGGAGGTGGTGGTGCAAGGGGAAGTGCTCACCTCATCCAGTGTCTCCTTGGAGCGGTTGCTGGTGGTGAGCGCCCAGGGCCAGGTGCTCCGGCAATGGGAAACGCTGCGTTGCCGGCCCGGAACCGACCTGCCCCAACGCTTTCCGGTGGCAGCCAACTTCGATGCCGATCCGGCCATGGAGATCGTGGCCAAGTCGGGCTGCAACGAACTGTCACTCTACGATTGGAATCAGCTGGACCAGCCCGTCTGGAAGGTGCAGGTCGCGGGGTCGGTGGCGGGTTCGCCGGTGGTGGGTGACCTCGATCATGACGGCCAGGTTGAACTGGTGGTGCCGTCTTATGATCCCAACGTTGGAACGGCGTCCGCGTTCTCCGGCGGCATCTACGTCTTCGACCACCTTGGGCGGGTGCGATCCGGTTGGCCCGTGTTGGTGGAGGAATCGTTCGAAGCCACCCCGGCCTTGGGCGACCTCGACGGCGACGGCCGCCTCGAGATCGTGATTCCCAGTTGGTATTCGCGAAAGCTCCATGTCATCCGCTCGGACGGGTTCGAGGCCGAAGGCTGGCCGGCGGGCCCGTTTGGCCAGACCGCGATCCGTGCCAACCCCGTCATTGCGGATGTGGACGGCGATGGGTTGCCGGACGTGGTGATCGTCTCCCCCAGCCAATGGCTCGCGGCGTCGACGTCCGGCAGCTATGAGCCGCTGGGCGGGGTGTTGGCGTGGAACTGGTACAAGGGCCGGATCGACCTGAATCCACATCCCAACCTGATGGGTTTGCTGATGGAAGGAGCGGGCGGGGCTTCACGGCTTAAGTCCGCCCCACCGACGATCACGGATCTGGATGGGAACGGGCGTCTCGATATCGTCGTGGCCAGCATCGAGAACCGCGCGTACGCGCCGACGGCGCCCAACAGCCGGCGGAAGGACCGCTACTCGTTGTATGCCTGGGAACTTCCGATTCCCTTTGTGGCCACCAACGCTCCCTGGCCCACCCTCCAACAGAACCCCCGGCGCACCGGATGCCTGGAACCGCCGCCCCGGGTGATTGCCCCCACCGTGGTGGCGGGCATCCCCAACCAGCGGGTGGCGAAGGGCGGAGCGTTCATTCCCCTGCCCCTCGACCGCTACGTGGACTCGCCTGAATTCGCCAAGGCCGAGTTGATTTGGACCGTGACGGGGGCGATGCAATTGCGGGTCGACCTGGACACGAACCGGGTGCTTACGGTGCAACCGCCTGACGCAGAGTGGACCGGGGAAGAAACCCTGGAGTTCACGGTGCGCGATCCCCTGGGGCGGGTGGCCGCCACCAGCGCCACCTTCTCCGTGCTGGCCCACTACCAACCGCCGGTGGCGGAGGACGATCTTCCCGTGGTTGCCGAGGACACCGCCCTCGACATTGCCGTGCTCGCCAACGATTACGATCCGGAGAACCGGCCGCTGGGTGTCTGGCGGGTGAACCGGCCCTTGCACGGCACTGCCGAAGCGCTGCCGGCGGGGACGGTTCGCTACCGGCCCGGCACCAACTACTTTGGCGCCGACAATTTCACCTACGTCCTGACCAACAGCGAGGGGGGCTTGGCCTTGGGCAACGTGCTGATGACCGTAACCCCGGTCCCCGATCCACCGGTCGTGGCCGATGACCGCCTCATCACCGACGAGGATGTCCCCGCCGAGGTGGAGGTGCTGGCGAACGATTACGATCCGGACGGCGGGGTGTTGTCAGTGAGCGGGTACACCAGCCCGACCTTGGGCACGCTGGAAGTCTTGGGGCCGGGCCGGTTTCTCTACCGGCCCCGGATCAACCTGTTTGGCCTGGATGAGTTTACCTATTGGATAACGAACTCGGTCGGGGTGGAGGCTTCCGGCACCGTGGCCATCATGGTGAAACCCGTCAACGACCCGCCGACGATCCGGGACCTGCACTTCACCCTCAATCGCAACTCGAAGCAGGAGATTATTTACGCCGGCTTCGATGCCGAGGGAGCCGCCTTGACCTACAAGGTCGTCAATGGACCCACGCAAGGCGCGCTGTGGGCTTATCCGACCGTGGCGACCTACTTTCCCAACAAGGGGTACGTGGGCAGCGACACCATGCAGTACCAAGCCGACGATGGGTACGTGCTGAGCGAGGTGGCCACCATCACGTTCGACGTGCTCGCCCAAAACAACCCGCCCACGGCCGAGGATCAACGCCAGACCACCCGGGTGGACCGTCCCCTCAACCTGCATCTCGAGGCCACCGACTTGGACGACGATCCGCTGACCTTCTCGATCGTCAGCCAACCCCAGCACGGGACTCTGAGTGGGACCAACGCAGACTTCACGTTCCAGCCGGCGGCGGGGTTCCTCGGAGAGGATTCCTTCCACTTCGCGGTAGAGGATGGGCAAGGGGGCCGCGACGAGGCCATCGTGACCTTGCGGGTCACCGACCAGAACACCGCCCCGCAAGTCAGCGACAGCAGTGTTAACGCCAAAGTCGGCCAAGTGACTCTCCTTACCCCCGGTGCAGTGGACGAGGAAAACGACCCGCTCGTGTACCAGATCGACGCTCCCCCGGCCCACGGCCGGCTCGAAAGCGCGACTCTGCCGTGGAGCTACATGCCCGCAGCAGGCTATTTGGGTCCGGACCGGATTCTGTTCCGCGCGTATGACGGCGAGCTCTGGAGCGGCACGGGCACGATGACGATCAACGTCATTGTCCCCAACCAGGCCCCGACTGTAACCAACCAGTGGATCGATGTCTTCCGCAACGAACCCATGCGCTTGTCCCTGGCCCTAAGCGACCCGGACCCGCAGTTGCTGCGTTGCGCCATCCTCAAAGGCCCGCAGCACGGCCGCCTTGCCGGGAGGGGAACCAACTATGTCTACACGCCGACACCCGACTTCACCGGCCCAGACTCTTTCACCTACAAGGTCTGGGATGGCCTGACCTACAGTGAAACCGCCACGGTGGGGCTCTATGTCCGCAAACCCAATCCCACCGTGATCCCGCGCTTCAAAGAAACGCGATGGTTGGAGGACGGTCAGATCGAGTTCCGTCTCACCGCCCAGCCCGGCTACGCCTTGCGGTTGGAATGGAGCAACAACCTGCGCGACTGGACGACCGTTCGCGTGGTCTCGACCACCAGCGACGAGGTCATCATGACCGAACTGCCGCCGCCCGGCGCCGAGTGGCGGTTCTACCGCGCCTCGCTGTTCTAAGCCCGGCGCGGCGGGAGCCGCGGACTCGCGGGGACACCTGTCGCTTAGGGCGTTGAAACGGCTCTGAAGAAACGCGCCGACTGTCCGGCGGGCCATGGTTCGGTGAGTACGTGTGTTCCGTTGGTTATTACGAGGTTCGCCAAGGTCTCCCAAGTGGTGTCGCGGCCCAGGCGCGCGGCGTACTCGATACGGCACTCCCGGCCCGTTGGTGCCCGGAGTTCGAGTTCCAACCGGTCGCCCAAGACGCGGACGGCGAGTCGTGGCGGGGCATCGAGGCTGGCAATCAGCGCCAGGAAATGACTGGAGCCCGCCGCGATGGCCTTGGCGTTGCGGGCGGCCGGTGGCGTATTGGCGGCCCACCAATCGGCGCCCCCGCCCCAGCCCACCACCTGCCCTGCTTCGGTAAGCGCCAGACAGTGGGAGTCGCTGGCAGCGATCGCCTTCACTCGTCCGGGGAGAACGGGCACGTTCGTTTGGCCGTAGACGTTGGCGCCCCAGGCGAGCACTTGGCCGTCCTCAGTCAGCGCCATCCCGTGTGAACTGCCGGCTGCCACGGCCACGACGTTGGATAGGGGCGGCAGTAAATCCGTGACTGAGCCGGGGAAATAGGAGCCCCATGCAGCCAACTGGCGGTCACGAGTGGCGGCCAATACATGATGGTTGCGAGCCGAAACGGCCAGGATGTTAGTTCCCAGGTTCGTGCCTGTGCCATAACTCGAACCCCACGCTACCAGTGTGCCGGTTTCCGTGAGGGCGAGGCTGATCACCGCCCCGGCGGCGATGGCGGTGACAGGCGGGAGGTTGGTTGGAACGTTGCATTGCCCGTCGTTGTTCATGCCCCATGCGGCCACGGTTCCATCCTGGCGCAAGGCAAGGGTATGCGACAGACCGCACGCAATGGCCTTGGCGTCGGTAAGATCGGCTGGGACACTTGCTTGACCGCGGTCGTTGCTCCCCCAAGCGACGATGGTGCCGTCGGCGCGCAAGGCCACCGAGTGCGCCCCACCCCCTGCGAGCGCCACGGTGTTCGTGAGCGTCACCGGCAGGTTGGCTAGACCGGACTCGCTCGACCCCCACGTCGCCACGGGCACCATGGTCAAACGGGCAATCTCGGCCGAATTCGTGCCAAACGCGTTGACAACCTCCACTGAGTAATCCCCGGTCTGCTCACCGTAGAGCGCCGTCAGCGCCAGGGTCTGGTTGGTGGCCCCCTCGACCACCTCCCCGTTTCGATACCATTGGAGGCGCATCGGTTTCGGGCCATCCGTGTCCACCACCAGCGTTCGGTTTTCACCGGGGCAGACGCCGCGTTCGACCGCGGGAGTCAGCACCAGCGGCACACTGCTCCCCACCGTGACAGTCGCGTTGGAGCTGACGAGGGAGCCGAAGTCGTTGGCGATCTCCACCGAGTAATCACCGGCATCCGCTTCGCTGACCCGGTCCAGATGCATGAACCAGTTGGTGGCGCCGACAAGATCCTGATGCTTGAACTGCCATTGGTAGCGCAGGGGCACGCTTCCCGTGGCGCGGACCCCGAGCGACATTGGCCCATTGACCCACGCGCGGCGGGCCGTGGGTTGCTGGAGGATGATGGGTGCCTGCCGAGACGCGCGGAGCGCCAGCGTGTGAAACATGCTGGCCGAGATCTGTGTCACTCCCGTCAACCCGGCGGGCGCGTCTAGTTGTCCCCGGCTGTTGTCGTAGCCCCAGGCTCGAACGGTACCGTTCTCAAGCAGAGCCACGCTAAACATCGTGCCGGAGGTGATTGCCACCGCCCTGCCCAGGTCGGGTGGCACTGGTGCGCGCGGGGTTCCCAGCCAGGACCAGGATACGACCGAACCGTCCGCGCGCAGGCCCAGGAAATCGTTGCTGTAGCTGATCGCGATGAGATTCGTTGCCTCGGGTGGCACCCTGGCGTATTCCCCCCATACCACCAAGCTGCCGTCGCCACGAAGGGCAAGGCTAGCGTTCCAGGTGGCTGCGATCGCCACCACATCGTCCAAGTCCAGAGGCACGGTGCACTGGCCTGAGGTGTTCCGGCCCGAGGCCGTCACCCGGCCGTCGCTTGTGAGCGTCAATGTGTGGGCTGTGCCGCGGGTCGTGGCGATGACTCCGACGCTGTTGGTGGAGCGAACACCAGCCGTGGGCGCGGAATTGGGATCGCCCCAAGTAAGCATTGTCCCGTCACGCATATAGGCTTGATCCACACTGATTCCAGCCCGGATCTCGACGACGTCCGCAAGGGTAGCTGGCGTGGCAAGATCACCCCCTGGAGAGCTGGTTGGGCTGCCCCAAACCACCACCGGATTCAAACGCAGGGAGGCACCCGTGCTCATCGCGCTGCCGAACCGGTTGCTGACCGCCGCCGAGTATTCGCCCAAGTGATCCTCGAGAACCAGCGGGAGACGATACCAGGCATTCGTGGCGCCGGGAATTGGGACACCGTCGCGGTACCATTGGTAGAGCATGGGTAGTGAGCCCACCGCGTCGATACGGAAGCCGGCCCCCTCTTCGGCTCCCGCCGCCTGAGGCAACGGTTGCTGCCGGATCAAGGGCGGCATGGCTTCCGCTACCAACGCCATGGCGTGGTTACCGCCCAACGAAATGGCCACAACGTTCGAGAGCCCTTCGGGCGGCGTGCATGGCCAGCTTGGATCCCCCCACAAGACCACCGTTCCATCGTTTCGGAGGGCGGCGTTCACGCAACCGCAGGCGTCCACCGCCACTACGTTGGTGACCGAATCAGGCACCGCCGAAGTCACGCAGGTGCCCTTTCCCCACATGGCGACTGTGCCGTCATCACGCAGCCCCAGGCGACGGTCTGAAGCCGTCACGACCGCCACGGCGTTCGAGATGGATGCGAATCGTGAACCCCAAGAGGTGAACAACTCCACGACCCGTCCGTCTCCTCGAAGTGCCACCGCCCCGGGGTACCCCGCACTGACCCCAATCGCGTTGTCGGTCTCGTACGATACCGTGGCTCCCCAAGAGGTTACCGTTCCATTCCCTCTCAAGGCGGCACCCCGTCCGTCCGCCGAGATGGCCACGACGTTGGTGAGATTCGGGAGCTTCGTAATCAGCTCCCCCTGCCCCCACCCAGTGACCGTCCCATCCCGATGTAGAGCCAGAATGCCGCCGGTGGTGGCGTAGGACGATAGTCTGGTCACCGCGAACGCGGTCACGTCATCAACAGAGGCCGGGACCTCGGGAAACCAACGCCCCCAACTGCGCAAGCGGCCGCGAGAATCCAAGGCCGTGCAATGGTCCTTGCCCGCTCCTATCGCCACCACGTCTTGCAGATCGGCGGGCGGTGCCAAGGGGTTCGACTTGGCATAGCCCCAGACGATGACTGGACCGAAATCCACGCGGGCAACCGTGCTTGTGGCGGCGCCAAACGTATTGCCGACCACCATCTGGTAACCACCTGCTTGCGGAAGCGCCATGCCGGAGAGACGCAGAGCGGGGTTGGTGGCTCCCGGCAACGGTTGACCGTTGAAGAGCCATTGGTAATGCATGGGCAACGCGCCAAGCACCTTCGCCGACAGCAGAACCGACCCTCCCAGGGTGGCGCGCATCGGCCAGGGTCCGGCCGCCACGTGCGGAGCGGCGGCTTCACCGGTGATGGCGAAGCTATGCTTGGCCCCGGCCGCAACCGCAACCACGTTCGTCAGCAGGGCGGGGAGATCGATCTGCCCCTTATCGTCTGCGCCCCAGGCGAACACGCTGCCGTCGCTACCCAGGGCCAGCGAGTGGTTGCCGCCTGCCGCCACGGCCACGATGGGGACCGAGAATTCGGGAATGGCGATCTGGCCGAAGGTGTTGGACCCCCAGCCGAACACCCGACCGTCCGCGCGCAGGGCCAGCACATGGTCGGAACCGCAGGCCACCGCCACCAGGTTGGTTTGGCGTGTGGCCTCAACCGGCGTCAGGCTGATCCTGCCCCAGTTGGTAACCCATCCTCCGGCCAGCAGCGCCACCGAGTGGTTGCCACCCGCCGCCACGGCCACCGCATTGCTGGCAGGCGTGCGGATCAGCCATTGCCCGGCGGATTGATCTCCCCAGCAAACGACCACTCGGTCCGCTCGCAGGCCTATGTTGTGCGCCCGTCCGGCGGAAACCGCGATCAGGTTGGTGACCCACTCCGGCACGGTCAGTTGGTTGGCGGAGTCGTCGCCCCACCCAACGACCGCTCCATTGCTCCGCACCGCGAGGCTGTGGTTGTCTCCAGCGGCAATGGCAATGGCATCGGCGAGATCGACGGGGACGCCGGCTTGGCCCTTGGTGTTGTCTCCCCAGGCACGCACCACGCCGTCCGCTTCGAGTGCCAGGGTGTGTCCCAAACCACCTGCAACCGCCACCACGCTGACCAAATCCACGGGGGCGTCCACCTGGCCGGTTTCGTTGGCGCCCCAACCCACGAGGCGAAACGCCGGCGTTTCGGCCACTGCCAGGCCTTGAAGGCACAGCAACCCCGTCAGCATGTACCATAGTGACTTTCGCCATCCGTTCCTGAGCCTGACATCCCGAAACATAGTATGAATATGGGTAACTATCGGCCGCCATGCTAGACCGCGGCTGCCAGCGCGCAAGTCTGATTTCTGCCGTCAGTGGAGTCGTCTCGGCGCTGATTCGGGTATGAGACCAAGCTCGGGCGTTCAGGCTGCCAGGGGGAGGGCTTCGTGGCCGGCAGCCTTGGTGCAGGACGCTGAGGATGCCGCGGTCCGGGCGCTGGACGCGGGCGATTTGACATATGCCAACGCCACAAAGAGCGGCCACATCCGCTCCCGGGGAGATTTCTGCCCCACCCCCTGATTCGGATGGCGGAGGACTCTGGCTTCCACTATAACCGCCACATGAATCGATTCACGTTGCCTGTGCGATTGCCCAACCAACCGTGCGCGGTCCGCTCTGAAATCGATGGTCGGCGGCGGTCTCCCCTGCGGCGTAGAATCGCCTCGTGTCCGCTGCCCGTGCTCTTGGTCGCACTGTGCGGAATCGTGACGCCAACCACCTTGCTCCGGGCCAATGACACCGCCGCCAAGCTCGCCGTCGTTCACGCGCGCGACTTCGGAGCGACTCCGGATGTTGCCACTAACTCCGGGCCCGCGCTGCGGCGGGCCATCCAGGCGGCGATGGCCGCCGGTTCCGGCAGCGAGGTGGTGTTGGAGGCTGGCACGTATCGGGTGGGGCCGGACACGCCGCGTGGGACCTGCCTTCCCTTGAACGGCGTCACCAACCTGACTCTGCGGGGCGCTGGCGCGGCCACGAAGCTGATCGTGACCGATCCCGAGGCCACCGCCGTCAACGTCAGCGGCAGCCAGCGCGTGACCCTCCGCGACTTCAGCCTTGATTACGACCCGCTGCCCTTCTGCCAAGGCGTGGTGCGCGCGGTGGACCAAGCTGCCGGTCATTTCGATCTTGAGGTGGAAGCCGGTTATCCGACGCCAGACGCCACCAATTTCATCCGCGCGGCTGAACCTTACGGCAAATGGGGCATGATCATGGACCCCGCCGTGCGCCGCATCCGGGCCGGCACGTCGGACCACTTCATGACGCCCCGCTGGGAGCACCGCGAAGGCCGGGTCTGGCGGTTCTTCACCCAGGGCGAGCATTACCGCTACTGCCTGCAATCCATGCGGCCCGGCGACGCCTACGTCCACTTGGCGCGGGGCAACGGCTGCGCCGTGTTTGCCCACGGCAACGACGGAGTGCGCATCGAGAACGTCACGGTGTACGCCTCCCCCGGATTGGTGGTGGGGTTGGTGGCGAACCGCGGCGAAATCCTGGTGCGCGGCCTCCAGGTGCGCTTTGCCCCCGGTACGACGCGGCTGCTCACGGCCAACGCCGACGGTGTGCATTGTCAGCAGAACCGGGCGGGGCCCATCATCGAGGAGTGCTATTTCGAAGGCATGGCCGACGACGCGATTAACATGTACGCCCCGCCGAACGTGCTGCGGGCCGTTCACTCGCCGACCCACTGGGCCGTCTCCGCGGGCGCGTTCATCGCGGCGGGCGACCGCCTGCAGGTGCTGGACCCCAAGACCGGCCGGGTGCGCGGCGAGGTGAAGGCCATCGAAGTGAAGCCGGCGGGCGGCCTGTGGGAGCTGACGTTGGAGCGAACGCTGGACGGCGTGGCGGCCGGGGAGGATCACCGGACAGGCGACACGCTCTACAACCTGGACGGCTGCGGGACCGGGTTTCAGATTCGGCGAAACACCATGCACGGCAACCGCCGCTACGGCTGCCTGTTGCGCGCGGGCGCGGGCGTGGTGGAGGACAACCTCTTCGAGGACACCACCGGCGCGGGCGTGGTGCTCACCAACGAACCCGACTGGCCCGAAGGCCCGGTGCCGTGGGGCATCACGATCCGGCGCAACCGCTTCCTGCGCGGCGGCACGTGCCTAGGCTATGCGGAGTCGCCTGCCGGAGCGGCGCTGGCGGTGAGAGGTTGCCGCTTGGGACACGGCTTGGCGGAGGGGGAGGCCATCCACGACGTGGTGATCGAACAGAACGAGTTCCGTGACCGGGCCGGCACCGCCATCTACCTCGGCGCCGCGCGCGGCG
>CAYYMW010000087.1:0-19945 GCA_964472515.1 uncultured Verrucomicrobiota bacterium
GCGGTGCTGCGCACGGACCTGCGGTCGGCGATATGGGAGAAGACAGGATGAACAGGATTCACAAGATGGGATGGGGCGGGGCGGCGCATGGCGGGGCTGGATTCGGAGGGGCGAGGCTGGAAGCCCTCGCCACCAGCAGGCAAAGATGCCCGCGATACGGCTGGAGAGTTGGCGGCAGGAGTGGGGTCTGCGCACCCCTCCGGGGTGCGGTGGGAATCGCGGGGCGGGTTTGACCGGTGGGCGCGCTGCGCTTCCCACCGGCTAACGGCTTGCGATCCCTCCGGGATCTTGAGAGCGGGAACTCGGTCATGGCCGCCGAGAGGCCGGGCACGGCACCCGAGGCGGGCGCGCTCCCCACAAGGGAACGGGGCAGGCGGTGCCAACTGCGACTTGAGGTCAGAGACTCATGACTTTGTCTCCTACAACTGGACTGGGGCGCAAGCGGCGGGACGCCGCTTCCACTCTGTCCTGAATCGCGCTGGAACGCGTTCACGACGACACGATAGCGCGGAGGGCGAGGCGCGCCGCAGCGTCCATGGACTCAGTGCACTCGGTGGGGAGAAAAGATGAAGCGCCGTCAGGCGACGGGCGGGCGACGGCGCAGCCACCAGCCGAGGCCTAAGCCGCCCAAGCCCAGAAGGGCGAAGGTGGAGGGTTCGGGGATGGGCGAGAACCAGATGCTGTCCAAGGCGCTGTATTGGGGCTGCTCGGTGGCGGGCAGGGTGCGGAACTTCAGCCACATGGATTGCCCCGCATAGGCCGAGATGTCGCCCACGCCGCTATCACCGGTATAGGTGATCGGGATTTCGTGCTCAACGAATGTGACCGGATCGCCGAGAAAGACCTGTACGCGCTCTCCCCAGTTCTTGAAGTGAAGCAAGCCCGCATCGCCCGGCAGCTCGCCCAGTTGGGCCAGGGTCTGGATGACCGGAGGCTCGCCGAGGTTACCCATCGGGTTCGGCGTCGGAAGGAGCGCCAGCCCGTACTGCCCCTCAAACGGAATGTGAAGGGTGCAGTCCTGATTGTACACAATCATCGACATGAACCAAACGTCATCGGCAGGCGCGTTCAAGCCGATGTTTACGACTCCGCCCTCCGGCCCCCAATGCGGGAATAGCCTCAGGGCATCATGCGTATGTGGAAGTATGACTCCATCAAAACCCATGTTCGCAAATGGGTCAGCTTTTGCCGAGAAACCAACGGAGGCGAGGATGATGCCCATCCAACGGGCGAATCGGCTTGCATCGCACATCTGGGTCGCGTATCTATTTATCATACTATGAGAGTTGTTGAGGTGCTTCATCGAACGATGGTGGCTCCCTGGCTTATGTTGGTGTAGGAACCGGAGCCTGCGGAAGTGACCGATAGGGCTCGCACCATGTAGGTGGTGTTGGTCCCGGGAGGAGGGTTTGAGTCCGTGTAGTTGGTACCGCTTAGTGGGGTGCTAGTAAGCCTGGCAAATTGACCGAATCCGGCCAGAGTCGCATTGCTGGAGCGATAGACATGATAAGTCGCACCTGCTTCGCCGGAGGCCGTCCACGCAAGGTACACTGATCCACTCCGTGTGCCGCTTAGTGCTGTAGGTGGCGCAATGACGAGGGGCCTCAAAGTCGGGTCACCCATAATATACATCGTGCGGACTGAGAGACTCCCTCCCGCAGCATCGACAGAACGGGTCAAGGCCTGTCCCAGGCACTCTCCCAAAGCCAGTATCCCCAACCGCCAAGGACTGTGTTGGTTCTCGACCCAGATGGATGCCAGCCCATGGGCCATCCCCAGTTACCTCTGCCGCCGGCGCAGCCACCAGCCAAGACCCAAGCCGCCAAAACCGATCAGGGCGAAGGTGGAGGGCTCGGGGATGGGCGAGAACCAGATGCTATCCAAGGCGCTGTATTGGGGCCAGGTGGTGTCTGCGAGGGTCTGGAACTTGAGGGTGACGTTCTGCCCGGCAAACGCTGAAATGTCGCCTACGCCGATATCTCCGGTGTAGCTGATTGGGATCTCCTTCTCTCCTAGAAACACCTGGACCCTTTCGCCCCAGTTCTTGAAGTGGAGAAGCCCAGCATCTGCGCTCAGATCGCCTGTCTGAAATATCCCTTGGATAATAGGGGAACCTTTAGGAATCACATATGGATCTGGTGCCGGGAAGAGCGCCACAGCATATCGCCCTTCGAACAACAGATTCAGAGGGCACTCTTGGTCATATACTATCAACGCATTCGACCACGTTTGTGGCTCATTGAGTCCAATATTCCAGACTCCACCATATGGGCTCCAACTAGGCATGAGCCTGCCCCAAGAGCCCAGTGGTGGAACAGCAATGTTTTCAAAATCAAGATTCGAGAAGGTTCCAGCGAAACAAGGAGAGCCAAAGGCACATACGGCTGCTAGCAAGGGCAAGGAGATACGTTTGCTCATAGAGGATTCCTGATTAGGTGATGAATAAGGTCACTGTGTTACGCAAAACACCGCCTGACTCAGATTCGTGAATGAGCCCCCACCTGTCGTGGTTGTTTCAAGGGTACGGACCATGTACGTCTTGGCGCCCGAAGGTGGTGAGCTGTCAGTAAAAGTATTAGTATTTAGCGGTGTTGGAGTCAAGCGAACGAACTGACTAAAGGATGAAATGGCGCTATTGGTCGAACGATAAACGAAGTATGTAGCATCCAAGCCTAGGGAGGCAGTCCAAGTTAAGCAGACTGCGCTCGTCCCGGCAGATGTCAAATTGGACGGGGGAGCTACCACGAACGGCCGCAGGGTTGGATCACCCATGATGTACGCTGTGCGGGGCGAGACAGATCCGTTGGCCTTTTCCACAGTTTCCTTCAACCCTTGACCTAGACTTTCACCGAGAGCAACTCTCTGGAGATTCCATGGACTGTAGGTGTCGGCCACCCACATCGCGGCTAGGCCGTGGTTGGTCATGGCAAGGCAGGCCCTAAGGAAGTTGTCACTACCATTGTTCCACTCGCCGAAATAGGATCCGCGTAGGAAATAGAAACCAACTTGTGGGATCTGTTGCACCGAGAGTAGCGCTAAGTCGGTAGTAGTGTGTCGCCGGACGTCGTTTGTGAAGTTGTTGATGGAGGTGCCACCGCCGTATCCTGCGTGTGCTCCCCATAGCGCGGCCGGACCGTTGGTGAAAACGTCCCCCTTGATGGAATTGGTGGTCGATGGTCCAAACCATGCCGGCCAGTGAAGGGTCACGCATGGCGTCATGTCATCACCAATATTGTCCTGCCACACGATCCTCTTGGGATAACTGGTGCTGTTTTTACGAAAGGCGTCGTTCTTCGCGAAATAGCGTTTCAGCAGGTCGGCGTCGAAGAGGAAAGGTGAATGTGTCGCAAAAGATGGCAAATCGGCCATATCAATTCGACCTATTCCCAGTTCGAGCGCTGCTTGACCTGAAGCGTTCGCCGGGAGCGCTGACTGTTGGTCCCACTTGCCGTCTCCAACCACATTCAGCCGGATGGAGCTATCCGTTCGATTATTTGTGCTAGTGTCTGTCCAAATGCCATCAAGGTCGGCGTAGTAGAGGTCAGCTGGCCACGCACCATAGTCACCGTGACCATACTCGGTGAGGTTAATGCCGGAGTGAGGTATGGCAACATGGCCGAGGAGAATGACCATGTTGGTGTTTGATGGGCTTTCGTTGTAGAATCCTTGGATATTGGTTCGAACTGACCAAACGGCATTTGTGTACATCGGTACGTTCGTTTCGAACCAAGAAGACAGATGGAAGGAGGCATTTGTCCACATGGAGACGTCCCAGCCATCCCCTACCAGATTTGTGCGGTAGACGGCCAACTCGGGTGCGAGATCAGCAGCGTACGTTGAAGTGGTAATCAAACGCACCCGGCCTCGGTACTCGACGGGCGGCAGGCGGTAGCCGGCTGTTAGGCTGGCGGTGTACCACGCGTTGTTCACCAACTGATTCGGCTGGTCGTAGCGGAGGCGCGAGGAGACGGAATACTCGTACTCCGCGGCGGCGGGTACGGTTACATCCGTGAAGGTGTTGCTGGCGCTGCGGCCAACCCAGACCCAGTTGGTGTCGCTGGCCAGCCGGCGATACAGGTACACCAATCGGTTCGTGGGGGAGGTCCATGTGAGCTTGAGCGCGTCGCTCGGCCCCGACGGATCGACGCCTACTCCTGAGGGCTTGGTGTCCCAGAGCGCTACCGGGTAGTTGAAGATCTCCAGTTCGTCAATCCAACCGTTCGCAGGCATCGAGCGGTTGGCGCTCGTTCCTACGCAGAAGGGCTGGCCACGCAAACCGATGGGAGCGTTCGCCAGTCCTGGTCCGACTGCTTCAGGAACAGTAAACATACTAAGGGAGGAGAAGTAGAGCCGGACTTCCTGGGCTGACCAACTGAGCCCCACGCTGTACCAGTGGCGCGTCCGTTGGTCCCATGGCCATGTGCGGGCAGTCCCGCTCAGTACCCGGATGGGAAGCGTCAGATTGGTGATGCTGCCGCCGCCAGGGGTGCTCGTCTGGAAAATCAGATTTGTTCCATTCGGATCGATTGAGAGGGCGAAAAACCCGTTGGTGTTGGTAAGGGAACCGGCCTCAATGAGTCGCACCCAGTTGGTCGGACCGTTGCCTGCTTCGTTGTATTCTTCATCGCCTGGGGCCAGGTTGCTCCACCAGTCAGGACGGTAGAGGAAACACAAGGAGCCGTTGCGGTAGTTGAGGTTGGCTTTGGCATCGGATTCCACGTCGCGGTAACTGAGCAGCGCGTTGGTCCCGACGATCATTGCCGCCTGGCCGCACCAACCCGTGGAGCAGGTGATTCCGCTGGCGGAATAGGGCAACTGGCCGCGTTCGCCCATCCAGGTGTTCGTGTTGAAGCGGAACCAGGAGAGGCAGACTGGGGTGTAGCTGGCGGAATTCACTGGACTAGTACCTTCGACCGCCTCTTCGGCATCATTGCGCCCATCGTAATCCGTATCCACATCCCAGGGGTTCGTGCCGGCGGAAGCCTCCTGACCATCGGTGCGGCCATCGTCGTCGCAATCCGGGTCAAAGGGGTTCGTCCCATCAGTGAGCAGTTCCTCGGCGTCGGTGCGGCCGTCACCATCGGTGTCAGGATTTGACCAGCTATACTCGCCTGGGTCCACGGTTCCGTCTCCATCAACGTCCTCGACGTAATCCGCGGTGCCATCGCCATCGGTGTCTGCTGCTGCGCCGTTCACCAGCGCCACGCGATGCCAGCCGATATCGACGGTCGAGTTGGTTTCCTTGGTCTGGCTGGCCAGAGTGGTGAAGTGGTAGAGGCCGGCCAGAGCGGCAGACCGGCTCCCGGCGTTAAGGAGGTTCGTGGAGCTTTGGTAGTAACTGCCCAGCGGGCCGCTGGCGTAATTGAATCCGTTGGTCAGGACCACATTGCTTCCCTGGGTGGTGGCGAACTGGGCTTGTCCGGCCCCGACGAACGCATTGTGGCTGTTGGTGATGCCTCCGGGGTAGTCGTAGAAGCCGTTGTCGTGGAAGGCATTGTCGCGGAAGGTCCAGACTCCGGATGAACCGCCGTTGAAGCGCTCAAGTCGGTTGGTGCCGCCCCAATGCAAGTTGTTGTACGCGTTCACCTGCGGCCACGCATAGTAGTGGGTCTGCACTCGCTGGAACAGGTTGTTGTTCAGCGAGATGGTCGTGCCAGTGCCGCCGCCGAATTCCGCCTTTTAGTTGCGGAATTCGCAGTCTCGAATATTCATCGAACCGAATAAGAACCAGCCATTTCCACCGTAGATATGGTGGCCGTAATTGCCCAAGCCGTCAAATCGAACAAAGCGGAGGCTCACCGTAGGGGCTGGTCCAACGTAATCGTGCCCCGGCCCCACGACGGCGTTGGGCTGGTACTGGGCATTGCCCCAGTTGGTGGACAGTTCTTGGACTGCTGGGTAGCGCATGATCCGAACCGGAGCCAAGGGAGACCCTTGTGCCACCAGCGCGCCTCCGTTCTCCAAGACCAAGCCGCTGTCCCCGAAGGCGGCCACCACCACTCCGTTAGTCAGTACCAACGTGGCGGAGTTGGTGACGGCCAATCCTGAGGCAGCCACATCCACAGGCGCGTAATGGTAGCCAAGGTCAGGCGTCCCGGTGTTGCGAGCCACTTGCGGACCGAGCACCAGGTTCGTGCTGAGTCGAACTCCGCTGTAGACCAGAGCTGGAGCATAGGTGGTAAGCGCTTTCAAGTCGCTGGCCAGAGTGGCTTCAATTCCAGTCGTGCCCACACTTCGAAAACCGGAACCGCTGCCCAAGTAATGGGCTCCCGCGCCGATGACTTGGAACGGGTTGCTGGCGTTGGTGTAGGTGTTGCTACCGGTAGGCGTGGTGGCGTAGAAGCCGTTGTAGGCGGCGCTAAGCGAATAGCCCGAGCCTTGCGAAGTCACGCTGGCGAGCACTGCATTGCGGAGGGCCAGAGTGTTCATGCCTGGACCGCTCATCGAGGCCAGGGTTGCAGCTCCATCCACGGTCCAGTGCTCCGCAGTGGCATCAAGTTCATAGCCGTTCAGGGCAGTGGCCACGCCTTGAAACAACAGGTTGCCGGCGTACAGAACCTTGCGATAGTTCTGTCCCATATAGTACGTGCCAGAAGCGGAGAGGCCGGTTTGGCAGTGGATGAATTGCGCGTGCCGCAGCGTGTTCGTGCCCGGAGCCGAAGGATTGCTGGTGCCGATGGCGAGCCCGGTCTGAGCATGAGCAAATCGCAACCACTGCAGCGGGGCAGTGATACCGGTGGTGTTCAACTGCAGCGCCGTGCTGGCGCAGTAGTTGGTCCAAGGGTTGCCCGTCGATCCCGGCACGGATTCGCCAACCGTATTATCGTCCTTGGAAGTGAACACGGCTGGCCGATACGGATCAGTCTGGCAGGTTACCGTGCCATTGCAGACAAGGCTGGCGTTGGCACCATTCGTGTACTTGATCACAGCTCCGCCCTCGATGACCAGTGAAGAGCTAACATTAACAGTGCCAAGGACATACCAAGTCATATTGCCCGTCAGCGTGAGGGTTGCGGAGCTGTTGACAATCGAATAATCGATCACCGCCCCAGCGGTTCGTGCAGCCACAATCCCTTCCAGTTTTCGGCTCACGTCGGCGACTTTGGCGCTGCCCAACACCATTCGACCGTGGTCGAAGCGCGGCGCATGGGCCTGCCGCAACGTCTTGGTCTTCGGCAAAGAGGCGGTTCGCCGGACTCTGTCCTTGATTGTATCGGCTCGGGCCTGATCCAAGATCGGCAACTTTTCCAGGATCGGCGCCAAGTCCTCGTATTGCACGGTTTCGATCAGGAACTGGCGGCCATCCAGTACTTTCCATTCCTTGCCCACCCCCACGGAAGGCTGAACTGCCGAGGCTGCTGCGGAGTCCAAGGGACTATCTTCATCGGAGAATGCCCGGCCCGCGCCGATGCTCATAGAACCGAAGTCCAGCGTGGTGTCGGCCAGTGTCTTGCCCGAGGTGGTGGCCACGGCAGACTCCTTGGTCTGCGGTTGGGGCGGTTGAAAGAACTCGGTCATCAGGAAGAGCTGGGCGTTCTTGGGATTGATGCCCAAGTCGGCTAGCAGTTCTGGTGTAACATGTTCCCTAAGAATAAGATCCTGCTCAAAACGATTCAGACCGATGGAGTACCGGAGGTCCCCAACCAGGGTGTCGAAGGCATCCCGGATCAGGACCTCCGAGCCCGATACCACTTCCAATTCCGCTTTCTCTTTGACCGTCGCCAAGAGGAAGTTGGTGCCGGTGACCGAATCCACGACCCCGATACCCAGGATCGTAGAGCGCAAGTACAAGTTGTCCGGCCCCCACAACTCGACTGCTCCCTCCGCACCGAGTTGCGGCGAGAGAATGAGTTGGTGAGCCGTCTTGCGGGCAATGACGTGGCCCGTGTCGAGTGGTTCCCATTCCACTTCGGCCGGCACGTGGGCTTGGGTCGCGTCATCCCACCGGTTCAAACCGGTGGCCAATTCCTGCCACTGGTGGGGTATCAACTTGGTCTCGCCCGAGGGGTCGAGCTCCTCCCGGATGACCTGCATCACGCGATGATGCGGTCCTGCCTCGATGACGTTGATTTCCTCAGCCCATGCGAGGCCCCCCAGAGCCATCGCCATCACGCTTGCCACCCACCCTGCTTTCACAATCTCGGTTTTGTTGAGCCAGTTCGCATTTCGCGGGCACACAACTCTTCTATGAGCGTTCTTGACGCTTGTTTCTCAGTGCTAATTGTTCCGAACGGCCCCTTTTCTCTCTCAAGCGCGAGCTTTCGTCAACAGGAAAGTTCAATCGAGTTAATGGCGTGTTTAATGTCGGCACCAACAGGCCTGAGGCTTATGCGAATCATTAGGCACCCAACACAGCGAGCCTGCTTGAGGCGTTTTCCTTGGTTGGCGGCCATAACCGACAGTCCGACTCCGGCGCGGACCGAGGCGATGCGGCGGGGGAAGGAGTGGGGCAACGCGCTCTCGTACCGCAGGTTTCCAAACCTGCTGTATCGCCGACTTTCAGTCGGCAGGCGCTCCCTCGCGCCGTCCCCCCGCAAGAATACCGGGCGATCTCCCATCCTGCCCCCTTGGACGAGCTAAGTTACTTGGTAGACAAATGTGCGGGTTTGGTGCGTCCTTACCGCGAAAGGATATCGTGGATCTGGCGCACCTCTATGACGACCATGCCCCAGCGCTGTATGCGTTCCTGCTGAACGTGACGCGGGACGAAGCGGCGACCCGCGACCTGTTGCAGGAAGTGTTCGTGCGGGTGGTGCGTCAGCCGGCGCTGCTGGAGGGGGTGGCCGCGCCGAGGTCTTTTCTGATCCGGATCGCGCATCGTCTGGCCTTGGACCGTTTTCGGCGCGAAAGCACCCGGCAGCGGTACCATGAGGCGGCGGGTCGGGAGCAGGGGGAGATCTTTGAGGCCAGTCCGGATCCGGATGAGGCCGCCTTTCGCCAGGCGCTGAGCGAAGCACTGGGGGAACTGCCCGCGGACCAACGGGTGGTGGTCCATCTAAAGCTCTGGGAGGGAATGACCTTTGAGGTGATCGCCGAGACGTTGGACGCCTCTCCCAACACGGTGGCCAGCCGCTATCGTTACGGGCTAGACAAACTCCGCGCCCGGCTGCGTCCTCTCTACGAAGAATTGCGATGAACGGCGACGACTTCGAGAACCGGTTACGCCAGCAGCCATTGCGCCCCTTGCCGGGCGAGTGGCGGGAGCAGGTGCTCCGGGCGGCCCGGGCGCAGGGGGAACCGAGGCGGACCTCGGCCCGATGGCTTGACGTGGTGAGGGAATGGTTCTGGCCGCATCCGGTGGCGTGGGCGGGCATGGCTGCGACGTGGGTGTTCCTGGCCGCGCTCCAATGGCAGCCCGAAGGCGGAGTCTCGCGTCCGGTGGCCACGACTTCGGCGCGGGGCGTGCCGGTCGCTTCGTTTGTCGAAATGCGTCGCGAGCTGAGCGATTTGCTGGAACCCAAGCCTAGCAGCCCGCCGCGCCCCGAGCCGGCCCGCCCGCTGCGGCGGACGGAGTTGGTGGTGGAGTGCCACTGGGCTTGAGGGTACCACCGGTTTACGCCTTCGCTGTCGGTGCGTGGGGGTGAGGTGGCCCAATTCCAATGTTTTAAACTTATGACTACGTCGTTTGAGAATCCATCTGCAAATCCCGCGACTCCGGGCCGTCGTTGGGGCCGGGTCTTGTTCGTATTCGCCCTGCTCGCCACGCTGGTGGCGGCCTTCTACGGCATCGAGAACTGGCGGGGACGCCGCGCTTGGGCCGCCTATCAAAAGGAGGCGGCGGCGCAGGGGTTCCATACCGATTGGGCCTACTACGTGCCGAAGCCGGTGCCGGACGAGGAGAACTTCGCGGCCACCCCGTTTCTCAAGGCGGTGGGATACCGGGGCAGGGTCGACACGAATGTGTGGGGCCGGTTCACCGAGGCCTCGAAAGGGATCAGGAATGGAGGCGACTGGCAACTCGGCCGGGTGTTTGACTTGCAGCGAAGCATGGATGATTCAAACAACCCACCAGCGCCAGCAACTCGCGCGGCGGATAGCGCCGCCCGGGACTGCCTGGCCATCCTGGCGGCCGTAGAACCGCAACTGGAGGAATTGCGCGCGGCCAGCCGCCGTCCCTACGCGCAGTTTGCGACGCCTGTGGAGTTGGACCCCGATGCGACCGTGCCGAACTATGTGGCCGTCCGAAGGATCGGGCAGGTACTGGAGACTTCGGCCGCCGCCCACCTCCGGGTGGGCGAGACCGAGCCGGCCTTTGCGGACATCCTTGCGATCCACCGCCTCGCGGATGCGCTGGAACAACAGGCGTACCTCGTGTCGGCGATGATCCGGGTAGCCGTCTTGCAGGGATTGGTCGTGCAACCGTTTTGGGAAGGGTGGGTCCGCAGGCAATGGACGGACCAGCAACTCTTGGAGTTTCAGCGGCGATTTGCGGCAGTGAACGTCGTGGCAGATGTGGATCGGAGTATGCGGGCCGGGGAGATGGTGAGCGTCTCGCAGTTGGTGATCAAGCACAGAAACTCCTTGGGAGGCATTTTCGCCAGCTCCCAAAGGGCGGGTCAGGGCTCCGGCAATACCCGGTCTGTGCGCGAATGGGTCGAAGAGTGCCTATACGCCGCGGTGCCGGCGGGATGGGTCTATCAGAACCTGGTGACGCACAATCGCTGCATGATGAACATGCTTGGCGCCATCAACCCAGAGCTCGCGACCGTGTTCCCACGGCGATTGGAGGACTTTGGCCGGGAACTGGAGGCCCTGGCCCGGCGACGCCACCCTTACACGTGGCTGGCCAGCATCGGCATCCCGAACTTCGTACGTGCGGAACTCGCTACAGCCCGTTGCCAGACCGCCATGCAACAAGCCGCGCTGGCGTGTGCGCTCGAGCGCTATCGTCGCGCGGAAGGGCGCTATCCGGGAAAGCTCGAGGAGCTGGTGCCACGTTTTGCGGAGCGCCTGCCCAAGGACGTGTGCACGGGGGAACCGCTGCACTACCGCTTGAAGGACGATGGCACTTTCCTGCTCTACGCCGTGGGCTGGAACACCACGGACGACGGCGGGAAGGTGGCGATGAAACCGGCCTTGCCCGACCAGGTGGACCTGGAACAGGGCGATTGGGTCTGGCCCACGGCCATTACGGGAGAGCAGTAGCGGGTTACGGCCCCCACCAGCGGCCTGACCGGTTTGGTGGATGAAGCCGTCGGCGGCTGCATGAGTAGGGTCTCGCTGCCGCCTTCTTGTGCCGGGATCGATCGACTACTTGCCAGCTCGTCCTGCCGGGGTATTGGTCTTGCTTGTCATCATCGCCCGTGCTTGAGCCTCCTCCGAGAGTCGCTTTGCCTCGGCGAGCGCGGCTTGCTCGGCTTTCACCCGCGCTTGCGTGTCCGCGAGTTCAGTGTCTTCAACGGTGGCGGAGACTACTGTCTGCCCATCACTCCAGCGCAACACAATCGTCTCGTCGGCGATCACAGATCGATGTCCAGTCTTTGGATCGAGATAGTAGACCACCACTCGGTCCGATATGAGATTGGTGGCACGTCCCTGAGGCGAAAATGTCGCAGGAAAAAGCAGGTAATTCCTATACTGTTTGTCCACATAGGCCGGGCGTACGACGAAGAGTCCAACCGAAGAGGGATCTTCCTTGCGGCTCACCTCCACCGTAATCAGTGAATTCGTCGGGATCGCATCAATCCGCTCGAACCCGACCAGGATGGTCATCTTGTCGCGAGAGACACTCCGGGCGACAACGTCAACATCCACAACTTTGAGGCCGGGAGGCAGTGATTCCCTGACCTTGGTCCGCGCTTCGGCCTGCCCAAGTCTGGGATTGGCCGCATCCGCCGACTCGAAAGAGGGCGGGACTTCCCAATCCAGAACCAGCCTCTGATCGGCCAGCACAAGCCGATTCCCTGTCGCTGGATCAAGGGAATACACTTTCACCCGATCGGTGACGAGACTGTTTGTACGTCCTTCAGGCATGAACACGACGGGGAATAGCAGGTAGTTCCGGAGGCTGGTGTCCACAAGGCCAGGGAGTACGCCGAAGAACTCAACCGTGGATGCATCTTCCTTCCAGCTCACCTCGAGGTTGATCTGCGAGAGATCAGCGACCGCGTTGATCCGCTCAAATTGGACTCCGATGGTGATCTTTCGGCGGTCACTACTCGGGTTTACCACTTCAACATTCACGACTTTGAGGCCGGAAGCCAGTGACTCCTTGGCCTGAGGACGCGAGCGAAGCCCTACTGCTCCCAACACACAGAGCGTGATTGCCACCAACACAGCGAATCCCCATTTGACCGCGTGGGCGCGCTTCGTTTGAACCTTCGTCCGGGTCACGAACGCACGCCTCTTCTCCAACTGGCGCAATTGGACGGCTAGATCGCCCGCCCGCTCAAATCGGCCTGCAGGGTCTCCGGCGAAGCACGAGGTCAGAATTTCCCTCAAGAGCGGGTCGGGGATGTGCTGGTGCCAGTCAGTGGTCAGCGGCCTGCCGAAATCCCCGACCAGCAGTTGGTACAAGATCACGCCCAGCGAGTAGATGTCCGACTTGGCCGACGCGGGCTTGCCCACCAGCAGTTCCGGAGCCATGTAGACGGGGGTGCCGGTCTGGGAGGATGCCCCCGCGCCCATCAGAGTCTGGGTAAACCCGGCCTGGGTCATCCCGGCGAGCATCTCCTGGGACACCACCTGCCCGATACCAAAGTCGCTTAGCTTGGCCACCATCGGCGTGCTTACACCCGGAACTCTGCCTTCTACCAGCAGGATGTTGGACGGCTTAACGTCACGGTGAATCACCCCGGTTTGGTGGGCTGCCTGCAATGCGTCGGCGACTTGCGCCACCAACTCCAATCGCGTCTCCATGGGGATTCCCGCCAACCCTCCCTTGGCCTCGCTCCAACTCTTGAGGTCGCGCCCGGCCACATAGTCCATGGCCACGTAGTAGGGTGGGTGATCGAAGTAGACCTCGCGAAGCGCCACAATATGGGGATGTTCCCCGATCTGGTCCCTGATGATTCGGAAGAGCGCCACCTCACGGCGCAGGCTGCGGACGCGATCTGCTCGGAAGCAGAACTTGAAAACGCGCCGTTCTTTGAGCGTTTGGTGTTGCGCCAGCCAGACCTCACCGAAGCCGCCTTCGCCCAGTTTCTCTTGGAGGACCCATCCGGTGTCTGACACGGCCTGACCGATCGCCGGTCGCCATCCCAGAACGGGCTCCGCATCCGGCGAGACGCACCGTTGGACCTTCTCGGAATCGCCCGGGGCCTGCAGGACGGCAGCCCCAACTTCGCCCACCTCGCAGATTTCCAACGGTTCCTCGACGCCTTTCAGCCGGTAAGCTCCGTGACTGAGCCACGCCAAAGGGCACACTCCCTCGATCTCCTGTCCTTTGAGCACCTGGCGGGCGTTGTCGAAGGGGGAGCGGGTGAGAAGGATTTGGTCACCTTCCCCGAGAGACATCACCCGCGCGCAGGTATCCACTTGGAGCCCGTAAAGGTCCTTCGATCCATCGCGTTCCTCGATCATGACCTCGCCGACGTGAATGCCGATCCGGTCGCGGATGCTGTTGGAGTGCGCGGCGCCGAACCGCCGGAGTTGCGACTGCAGCAGCAGCGAGAATCGCACCGCATCTGAGGGTTTGGCAAAGACGATGAAGAAGGAGTCGCCCGCCGTGTCGATTTCCTCGGCCTCTGGAAATTCCGTGAGCAGACCGCGCACCAGCGCATGGTGCCCCTTGATTAAATGGACCGCTTCCTGATCGCCCAAGTCCTGTTTGAGCTTGGTCGATCCGACCATGTCGGTGAAGAGAAGTGTCAGCAACCCGAGGCGATGCTGGCGAAGAAACTCCTCGACTCGCCCGCGAGACTGGAGCATGGGCCGTAGGTTCATGTGCTAGACGAGCATAACGGTCGCGGTGCTGGGAAGCAAGCCGTTGCCGGGGCGAACAGCCGCGTCGGAGGAGTCATGCGGCACCGACACCACGTTGGTTGGTCCTCACCCGGTTTGCTTGGACGTCGCTGCCCTGGATGATGCAATTCCCAGTGAGCGAGCTTGCATCGTGGCCTGCGTCTGGACCGTTCGGGCTTGAACGCGTACACTCGCGTGCCAATGAGACTGGCACGGATGGCTCGGTTAGTAGTAATGCTGGCAACAGGGTTGGCAATGTTTGCCAGCGGTATGTTTTTGGCGCGGGCGATGGATGAAGCGACGTTGTACCGGCGCTGCGAGGCCGCGGGTGTGGAGGTGCTGGTGGAGGGGAGGCACGCCGGTTCGGGGTGGTTTGCCGATGCAGGAGGCACCGTCGTCACGGCCGGGCATTTGTTCGAACGCCCCGACCTGCCGCTGGAGTTGCTGTGCGCCAATGGCGAACGCGTGCCCGCCGAACTGCTGGGGGTGGACCGGGGGCACGACCTGGCGTGTCTGCGAGTGACCGGCTCGGCCCGGACTTGGGCGTTCCTGCCGCTGGCCAGAAAGCCTGCCGCGCTCGGGGAGGAGTTGCGCCAATTTGGATCCCCGCTGTTCCGGGCGGGGGCGATGCAGCGGGGGCGGCTGGCCTCGCCGCACGATCGCTACGAGTTCACGGGCGCGTTCGTCGAGTATGCGCGCACGCGGATGCTGGACGCGATGATGCAACCCGGCACCTCGGGCGGACCCTGGGTGAACGGGCGTGGGGAAGTCGTGGGGGTGCAATCGAGCATCATGTCCTTGGACGGCAAACCCATTGGGGTGTCGTTCATGAGCCCCGAGGACGCCGTGCGCCGCTTGCTGAGGGAACGCGCCCATGCCCACACGCCGACGCTGGGCGCGGCGGTGGACGAACTCTGGCAACAGTCGGCGGAGACGCTCAAGCAGCTTCCGCCCAAGGTGGAGGGGTTGGTGTTGAGCGTGGTGAAGGGTGACGGGCCGGCAGCCAAAGCGGGGCTGGTGGTGAAGGATGTGCTGCTGACGGTGGAGGGGCGGCCTATGCTGCGGATTGGGGACTTGTTGAGCGTGGTGCGGGCACATCAGCCCGGGGAGTCGGTGGCCATCCGCTACCGGCGACCGGGAGAGAAGCAGGAGCGCGAGGTGAAGGCGACTTTGGGGCGGGCCGAGGACATCTGGCCGGCGCTGCCGGGCGGCAAGTGAGCGCGGGCCGGGGGGCATTTCGCGCTTGCCTCGCGGGGGGCGGATTGGCCATTTTGCACCGCTTGTGATGACCGATCAGTCAACAACGGAAACGAGCGAGGCGGCCTTAGCGGAGGCGGCGCTGCTCTGGTTTGTGGCGCATACACGGCCGCGGTGCGAGAAGAAGTTGGCGGAGTACTGCCAGCGGGAGGGTTTGGCCCACACGTTGCCGCTGTACAAGAGCGTGAAGAAGTACCGGGGCAAGACGGTGGTGTTTCACAAGCCGCTCTTTCCGAATTATGTCTTTCTACAACTGACGGTGCCGCAGCGGCAGAAGGCGTTCCGCAGCGATCACATCGCCAACCTGTTGGACGTGCCTGACCAGCGGGAGTTCCAGCAACAGTTGGGCGATATCCTCCTCGCCCTCGAGCGCGAGGTGGAAATCCGCCTGGCCCCCACCATCAATCCGGGCTGCCGGGTGAAGATCAAGTCCGGCCCCTTGCAAGGGATGGAGGGATGGGTGGAGAGCCGGAATCACCCGGTGGAGGTGATGCTCCGGCTGGATTTCATCGGACAGGCGGCGGCGGTGAAGGTGGACGCCACGGATCTGGAGTTGAGCTAAGGGGGAGGCGGGGATTCGCGGAACGCATTCAGGGCGAGCCGGCGTGGCGAGGGAGGAACGCGGAGGCGCAGCGGTGGAGACCGGGGATGCCATGCGCTGGACGGTCGTTGACAGTCCCGGACAGCGCCGTCTAGATTCGGCGAACTGGCCGTTGGCAGGTATGGAATGGTTTGCACCCGCATCTCGTTGGCAGCGCGCATTGGCGGCGTTGGCAGCGGCGTTGTGGTTGGGGTTGGCGGCGGCGGGGGAGTTGCCGCAGATGGGGGCGCGCCTGCGGCCGGGCGGGTCGTTGGAGTTGTCCTTGAACGCGGGGACGAACGCGCTGGTGCAGTTGGTGGCGAGTCGCGATCTGCGAGAGTGGACTCCGCGCGGGCCGATCCTGCGGGTTTCGGAGGCGCCCGGACGCGTCTGGGTGGCCACCGACGGAGAGACGGGGGAGTTCTTCGGCACGCAGGCTGTTCCTTCGCCCGGGGAGGGCGATCCGCCGCCGCTGAATCTCGAGGGGGCCACGACGGGAAGCGTGCGCGAGGTGAGCCCGGTCGGTATTACCCTGTGGTACAACGAGCCGTCGGCCGAGTATTATCGAGGGGCGCGGGAGCGGACCTACTATGCCTGGGCGACGCGGACCGGGGAAATGCAGGTGGCGGCGTACGACCACACGGAGGCGGCGTTTACGGACCGGGTGAGTTTGTGGCAGTGGGCGCAGCCGGATGACCACGCGGCACCGTCGCTTCACGTGATGCGGGCGGGGGCGAAGGCCGGGCTGCCCGTTTTGGCGTATTGCCACCACAACTCGCCACTCTATGTCCGGGCAGCGCAGGAGTTGGAGGAGGTGGCGCGGTGGCAGGAACCGCGCCAGGTCTACGGCGGTTCGGCGAGCTATCCGCGTCTGGTGGAGACGGCCGATGGGCGGCTGCATCTGTTCTTCCGGGGGCCGCCGGCCGGGGACAATAGCGGGCGGATGGCGCTGTTTTTGACTTCAAGCGCGGATGCCGCTGCGAGTTGGAGCGAGCCCCGAGTCGTGGTGGACGCGCCGCCGGGCGGGGTGGTCTATGCCGGTCCGGTGCGGGCCTGGGGGAATCAGCTGCTGGTCGCCTGGAGCGTCTATGACGCGGCCAACAAGCGGCACCAAGACGTTTACTTTGTGCGTTCCGTCGATGCGGGGGGAACGTGGCTCGACGGGAGTGGCAGGAACTTGGGAACGTCGGCAGGGGCGCTGGATGCGGCTCCGGTCTACGTATCTCCGCCCGGCACCCAGGCCCGGGTGTGGGATGTGTCCGCCGGCTTGGAGGGAGAGGGGCACATTTTGTTTGCGGAGTACGTGTCGGAGTTCCAGGGGGCGACCAACCAAGGGGCCACCTTTGCGGTTCGCGCAGCCCAACGGGGAGACGGTTCGTGGGAGAGCCATCGGATCGGACCGATGGCCCTGGCCTACTATCCCGGCGGGGCGGTGTTCGGTTTTGGACGGCCGGATGTCGTTTTTCTCAGCGAACCATCGGCGTCCGGGCGGGCGGAGATTTGCGAACTCCGCGGCTACGAGCAAGGACGCCTGTGGATTCGTTCCCGGGTCGTTACGCAGAACTCGGCATACGACCAGATTCGGCCGCAGGCGGTGGGCTACGCCAGTGCTGCGATGCCGCTTACCTGGCTCGAATGCCGGGAGTACAAGTTCTACACCGACTTCGACACCAGTCTGCGCACCTTGCTGTTGCCTTGAGCGGGCGGAGTAGGAGGGCAGTCCGAAGCCCGGCACGGAAGAGTGAGGAGCGGACCGGGCCCGGCTGTGGCCAGCATGGGCCGGGTTTGGCGGTTCGCAGCCTTGGGGACGGTGGAAACGGCTCGCCAAACGGCATGACCAGTGCCACATTCAGGGCGCAACGTGATCTTGCCAGCATGACTATGAACGTTCCAAGCCACCGGGCCACTTGGTTGCTCGCCGTCAGCCTCCTGGGCGCGGGCGACTGGCTCCACGCGGCGGGCACCAATCGTTTTGGTTTCACCGGTCCGGAGATTTTCCCGATCGACAGCCAGATCAGTCATTTGCACGAGGCGGATATCGACGGAGATGGGCGTCTGGACTTGGTGGTGGTGAACAACTCGCGGTCGAAGCTGATGCTGCTGATGAACCAGACGGGGCGCACGAACGTGGCGCCGCCGGTGGAGAAGCGGCGCGAGATCAACGACTTGCCGCCGGACGCGCGTCTTCGGCTCGATTCGGTGGCCTCCGAGAAGCGGATCACGGCATTGGCGGTGAGGGATTTGAACGGGGACAAACGTCTGGATTTGGCGTACTTCGGCGAACCGAAGGAACTGGTGGTGCAGTACAACCAGGGCACCAACGGCTGGAGCAGTCCCAAACGCTGGGCGCTGGACGACGGGGTGCTGGACCCGAATGCGCTGACGACGGGCGACCTGAACGGGGACGGCCTGGAGGACTTGGTGATGCTGGGGGAGACCTCGATCTACCTGCTGATCCAGAAGGCGGACCACCAACTGGCGGAGCCGGAGAAACTGCCTTACGGCGGCGGGGTCAAGGCGATCCAGGTGCTGGATGTGGATGGGGACGGGCGGCAGGACCTGCTGATGGTGAATTGGGATCATGCCAATCCGTTTCGTTTCCGCCTGCAGACGGCGACGGGGCAGTTTGGGCCGGAAGTGCATTTCACGCTGCCGGCCATCCGTTCCTACTGGGCGGACGATCTGGACGGGGACAAGAAGACCGAGGTGATCACGATCGCGCAGAAGTCCGGGCGCGCGCAGATCGCGAATTTCGTTCGAAAGGAGCCCGAGCCGCTGAGCGGGGCGTTTTCCGTGGGGCAACTGCAGCTTCAGCCGCTCACCAAGACGACCAAGGCGCGCCGGGGCGTGACGTGGGCCGATATCAACGGGGACGGGCGCACGGACCTGCTGGTGGCGGAGCCGGACAGCGGCCAGGTTTCGCTTTTTCTGCAACAGGCCGACGGCCGGCTGGGGGCGCCGCAGACGTTCCCGACGTTTACGGGGGTGAGCGAGATCGCGGTGGCCGACTGGGACGGGGACGGGCAGGCGGAGATCTTCCTCCTCAGCGCGGACGAGCGCCAAGTGGGGGTGACCCGGTATGACCAGGCCGGCCGCATCGCGTTCCCCACGATTCTACCGGTGGAGGGGCGCCCGCTGGTCATGACGGTGGGGCGGTTGGACGCGAAGGGGAAACCCTCGCTGGCGGTGATCCAGGATCAGGACGGCAAGCGCGAACTCCTGCTGCGCACGGCGGAAGGGCAGGTCACGCGGCAGAAGCTCAGCGAGTCCTTCAAATCCAATCCCACGTCGTTGACCATCCACGATTTGAACCAGGACGGCCTGGCCGACCTGGTCATTCTCATCCCGTACGAGAAGGTGAAAGTGCTCATGCAGGCCGAGGACCAGCCGTTTGAGGAGGCTGACATTGCGCCACCGGGAGGCAGCGCGGAGCAGCCCTGGCTGGCGGTGGCGGACGTGGACGGCGATGGCAAGGAGGAATTGCTCCTGGCCCAGAAGAACTTTCTGCGGGCGGTGGCGGTCCAATCCGAGGCGCCGCCGAAGGGCTCGACCAACCGCGCGGGTTGGTCGTTCAAGGTGAAGGAGCAGATCAACGGGGCGGCGAGCAACTCGCGGATTGTGGGGGCGGCCGCGCTGCGCAACGGCTCGCAGCCCATCGCGAGTCTCTTTCTGCTCGATGCGGAGCGCAAGGGGGTGACGCTCTGCGAGCGCAACGCTTCGGGGGTGTGGCAGGTGGTGCGCACGATGCCGCTGCCGGTCACGGACTTCACCGCGCTGTTTGGCGTCGGCCTTGGCGCCGCGCAAGCCAACACGGTTGCCTTTGCCGGGCTGAACGGGGTGGCTTGGCTGCCGCTGCAAGGCCAGGTATGGGAATTCCAGCATCTGGATGACTACGAGACGCCCATCAAGGACGGTTTCCTCCACGATGTCGTTTCGGGGGATTTGGACCAGGACGGACGCAAGGACCTGGTCTTTTTGGAGACCGGACGCAACCACCTGGACCTGGTCACGTTCGAGCCGCCCCACAAGCTGGTGCCCGCGAATCGGTGGCAGGTCTTCGAGGAGCGAAGCTTCCGCAACCGGCGGAGCGAGATGGCGGAGCCCCGCGAGGCCCTGGTGGTGGACGTGACCGGCGACGGCAAGAACGACTTGGTCGTGCTGGTTCACGACCGCATCCTGGTCTATCCGCAAGAGTAAGGGCCGAAG
>CAYYMW010000088.1:0-19923 GCA_964472515.1 uncultured Verrucomicrobiota bacterium
ACCTGATTTCACCCTCCTTCCCCAGCGCCACCAACGCCGCCGGCTCCACGGACACGTACACGCTTCCATCCCGGCCCAGTGCGGGAGCCAGCACCACGTTCGTTGCGACCGGAGCCCGCCATATCACTCGGGGAACCTGTTCAGCACTTGCACGGAAGCTCTGGACAGCTAGGAGCACCGCCGCAGCCAAAAGAAATCCCTGCCTAGGCTCCCGTTTGGCGTGGGTCAGCCACCCACCAATGATTTGAAGTGATTGCATACTCGCAGCAATAGAAAAGTCCCTACTCTAGGAGATACGTCCACTCGTCGGCCCGATTCTTGCTGGACCAGAACGATTCACCCGCATCCATCCACGGATCGGTTGGGGACCACACCACGTCCATTCCTCCAGCAAGGGCAGTGTACTCTGTGTAAGTAAGAGTCGTGCCTCGCACAATCTTGTAGACCTTGTCCCCTACACGCGCAGGAAAGCCCAAATTCAGCAGGAGAGCCCCAGACGCGGGTAGCATGAAAGAGCGGATCGCCATTCCTTGAGGAAGATGATTGGGCTGCGGGGAAAGGGCGTAGGCACCAATCAGCGACACTGTAGTGGTCGGACTGCCATCTGGCGTTCTGAGAATCACGCCCTCGTTCGGAAGAAGGGTCATTGCGGAATCGCCCCAGCCCCCGTAGTTGACTTCGTAGATACTCGTTGAGTAGGATTCCGTTGCTTCATTCCATTTGTAGGCCATAGTGCCATCAGGCATGTTGGGCAAGAGACGTGAGAGTCTGGAGTCCTGAGTCGTGAGCGGGCTGGCTATCATGGAATATCCCGCATAGATGCCGATGCGTACAAAGGCAGGATGCAACTCAACGGAACCGGCCTGAGGCTGGACAGGCGTCAGCCTATAGCAGCGTCGCGTGGTTCCCCTGTCCAATGTCTCAGAGTATGACGCGAGCCCGCTTGCGTCCAAGGTGTGTGTTGTGCCACCAGTGAAACCAGAGGGAGTACTTCTGCTCTGGACCAACATGGCCGCACCGGGCTGGCCGCGGAGCTGAAAGGCGAAAACTAGACTGTTGGGATTCACGGTGAGCGTTGCGGTGGTTGGGCGATATCCGAAATCGGCCAAGGAAAGTAGAAAGGAACGCGTGGCACCGGCTTGGACACCCCACCCGGCAATCTCGCCGTTCTCATTGATCGCCCATGCCTCGCGGAGGTCCCATCCCGACGCTGCCGGTATCAACGTATTCAGATCGTACATGTGCCCATTTTCCCAAAGGAACGCGTGGAAGGTCCCACTTGCGACCGCCGCCTTGCCCACAACTTGACCGGCGTTATTGATTCCGTAGGCGACTGCTGTGGCTCCACCAAGAGTCCCCATGTCCGTACGTATGCCTGCGTTCCACAAGCACGCGCGATCCTGACCGGCGGCGTTGCGCGCAGAGCCGGCAATCCAGCCGTAGGCGTTTATCGCGAAGGCACAGCTCGAGTTACCACCCAAGGTCAGAAGATCGGTGGCTACGCCGTTGTACCAACGGCAGGCGTGTTGCTCTCCCGAAGAAGTGTAGGCCGCGCCGACAATGTACCCCGCATCGCTCATCGCGTAGGCATAACCTTCCGTGCCTCCGAGGGTGGGCAAGGCGGTCATGGTGGCGTTGTCGTACACAAAGGCGCGGTGCTGCGCACTCGCGTTGAACGACCAGCCCACGATCTGGCCTTGGCCGTTGACCGCTTTCGCCTCGCTCTCGGTGCCTCCAAGGGTGCCCAAGTTCGACATTGTGCCGCTCTGCCACCGAAAGGCTCGATAGTATCCGTTCGCTTGCTGCGCCCGCCCGATCACGACTCCGGTCTCGTTAACACCGTAAGCCTCGCTCGCGGCCCCACCCAGGGTGCCCAAGTCAGTCGTGACCCCGTTTGCCCACGAGGCGGCCCTCAGATTACCGCCAGAATTCGCAGAATTGCCGACCACCTGCATCGTGTCCGCCACCGCGGTGCTGTAGCTGGGGGAGTATCCCAGCGTGTTCGCGGCCCGCACCAAGTAGGAGTGAGGAGCAGGCAACACCCACAGCTTGATCTGGCCAAAGGCCCCGTTCTTGCCGTCCACGGCGATATCGTACCATGTGTTGGCGGTTACATCGACCACCAGCCTTGATGTTCCGTCCCCAGCGCTGTTGTCGTCTTGAGCGACAGGTGTGGTACCGGTGGTTGGCAAGTTCCCGGTGCTCTGGTAGATCGCCAGAAGCGTATCGCATTCGGAGCCTTCGGTGCAGACCACATACTTACCACTGAGAGCGGGCTGCCAGCGCCACCACAGCGACTTGCCACCGGAGTTCCCCGCATGGTTTGCCTCATTGGCCTCCTTGGTTGCATGCCGGTTATTTGCTACGGACGGAACCTTGGTCAGGCCGGATGCAGAGAATGTAAACCTCCGCGCATAGGCGTCGTTCACGGGGCGGTAATTTGCGGCTGCCACCGCCGACGCTAGGTTCAACTTGCCCCCGATCTGACAATCGGTTCTGCCGTCCAGTGCGACACCGGCATAGAGCCGATTGATCAGTTGAAGATAATCCTCCGTCGGGTAACGCGCGCGCAAGAGAGCAAGCGCTCCGCTAACATAGGGTGCGGCGAACGAGGTTCCGAAGCAGTCAGTGAAATAGGCATCGTCTGCGGAATTGCCCGTGGAGGTGAGTCCTGTGCCGGGTGCTACCAGATCCACCGATACCTGCCCGTAGTTGTAGGGGGAGGATCCCTGGCGAAGGCCGTTGCGGTCCAACCCGCTAACGGACACGATATTGTCCAACTCGTAGCTGGTGGGATACTTAGGCTTCTGATCATTATCCTCGCCAGCATTGCCCGCAGCACAGACAACGATGATGCCGGCAGCGCGCGCCGCCTTCAAGGCATCGAGATAGATTCGGCTGTAAGATCCGCTACCAGAGCTGATGTTGATGATGTTCGCCCCTTTGGCGATGGCATACTCTACACCCTCAACAAGATCGGACAGCAGGTAAATGTCACTCCCAGACACGCTATCGTTGGCCTTGATAGCCATCAGTTTGACCTGCCATGCGACACCCACAACGCCGATCGCGTTACCACCGGAGGCACCAATGATACCCGCCACAATAGTCCCATGGCCATAGGTATCCATCGGGGCTGTGTCCTGGCCGACCGCATCGATCCCGAACACATCATCCACGTACCCGTTACCGTCGTTATCGATCCCATCTCCCGCTGTCTCGCCAGGGTTCCGCCACATGTTGGCCTGGAGATCCTGGTGCGTGTACCGTACCCCCGTATCCAAGACCGCCACTACGACGTTGGGCGCGCTGTTGATGTTCGTCCATGCACCCGGCGCGTTGATGTGCCATTCTCCAGCATTCTCGTTGTACAGCCCCCACAAGCCGGGATCTCGGTTCTGAAAGTAGGTGTCGTTGGGGGTGCTTGGCCAGTACGACTCGTACGCAACGTCTTCCTCGGCATACTCGACGTTCGGGTCCAAGCGGTAGCTCTCCAACAGATCGCGTGCAGAACGGCCCTCGGGAGCCTCCACGACTTCGCACTGGACGTGAGCCAACTTCTTGTGCAAGCGCCCTTTCAGGCGGGCATGAGTCGCCGACAACTCCACTCCGGCCTTGGGGCGGACCAGGATGCGTGCGGGACGCGCCTTGTTTGCCACACTCCCCGGGGGTGGGGGCAGCGGAGCTGAGGCGGAGGCTTGATCCAGACTTTGAGCAACCAGACCCGTTTGGAAAATCAAGCCCACCATGAGCGTTGGCAGGGCGGCCCTCAGCAAGGCGGTACAGCAGCGATCAAGGCAGGCAAGATGTCCTTGGGGTTTCATCTTCAAAAAGATGGATGGCTAGATTTATTCCGTCCCCAGCACCCTAGACCGGGAGGCGGATCCAAGTCAACCTCTTTTTTCCGAGCATTCCGCGTCCAACGAGCACCGAGTTTTGGCTGGCATGGGGGGCGGCGATTCCACAAGATGCCTCCGCCCGATGAAAGCAAAGATCATCATCACCCCGAAGAAGGCCGTGCTGGACCCGCAAGGCAAGACCGTGCAGGGCGCACTGGCTCAGATGGGCTATCATGGCATCAACGCCGTTCACGTCGGCAAGTACCTTGAAATCGACCTCGCCGGGTCGGACAAGGAAGCTGCCCGGAAGGAACTGGCCGAGGCGAGCCACCGGTTCCTGAGCAATCCGGTGATCGAGGACTTCCGCCTCGAGATCGAAGACTAGTTTGTGGCTGGTCCGCTTCCCTCCCCCAAGCCAGGGAAGGCAGCGGACCGAATCCTTTTCGCCCTATGCGCTTCGCGGTACTCCAATTCCCCGCCTCCAACTGCGACCAGGACTGCGTCCATGCCGTGCGCCTGCTCGGCCATGAGGCTAGGTACGTCTGGCACAAGGACCACGACCTGGGTCAGCCGGATGCCGTGATCGTCCCCGGCGGCTTCAGCTACGGCGACTACCTCCGCTGCGGAGCCATCGCGCGCTTCAGCCCGGTGATGCAGGAGGTGCGGCAGTTTGCCGCGGCCGGCGGACTGGTGATCGGCATCTGCAACGGTTTCCAGATTCTCTGCGAGGCGGGGTTGCTGCCCGGCGCGCTGATCCGCAACCGCTCGCTCCAGTTCCGTTGCGAGCACGTGTACCTGCGGGTGGCCACCGCCCATTCGCCCTTCACCTGCAAGACCCCCAAAGGCACGGTGCTCCGGATTCCCGTGGCCCACGGCGAGGGCTGTTACTTCGCCGATCCCGAGACGCTCGCCGGGCTCCAGGCCAGGGATCAGATCCTCTGGCAGTATTGCGACGCGCGCGGCGAGCTCGGCGAAATGGCCAGTCCCAATGGCGCCGTGCTCGGCATTGCGGGCATCTGCAACGAAGGCCGGAACGTTGCCGGCCTCATGCCGCATCCCGAACGGGCCTGCGAAGACGTCCTCGGCGGAACCGATGGCCGCCTCATCTTCGAGAGCCTGCTCGCGACTCTCCGTGCGCCTGCGCGAAGCGCCGTGCCCGCTTGACGCGGCGACCGGTCCCGTCACTCTCTGCGCAGCCGGGTGGATGACCGGGGCTGTGGGAACCGGGTGGTTGTGCTTCGCCCGGTTGCCCCTCTACCGGCAACGCCGCTTCTGGACCGCCGTCCCAGCCCCCTTCCGGGCTCGCGATTCCTAACGGTTCGAGGTTTCCCAAGCTGCCGGCCAGCCTCTCCAGTTCAAAGCGGAGTTCCGCATGCCGGACCAAGGCGAGGCCCGAGAGGCGGCGCAGAAAAGGAGCGCCGGGTTTCCTTGTGTCGGGGCGGGCTGGCAGGGTAGGCTGGAGCACGAACTCACCAACACGGCAACGTTGGGGTGAGAGGCTCGATCAGAATATCAGAGTCACCCGTCCATACGCGGAGCATTGGACCACTCTGCCCGGAGCAGGTCCGTCTGGAGGAATTGGCCGCAGCCGTGAAGCGAGCCGGCCGGACGGTGGATCGGTTGAGACGTCTCAGCGATTTTCTTGAGTATGTGGAGCGATGGTTACCGTGCCCAAACCGGCAACTCCGCTGCGACCTGATGACCGAGGTGGGCCATCTCCTGGCGGAGGGGCAAGGTGAGGGACCTCTATGGGATTGGCTGCGGGAGACCGCGCGTTCGGCGGATCTGGAGCGCCAAGTCCTGATGCGGATCGCCATCTTCTAGTGTGCCCCGGAACACCCCATCTTCTGGCCGGATGTCTATCGGCTGTGGGACATGTGGTTCGACCCGGCAGCGCGTTGGGCCGTCTACGCCGCCTACTGGCGCTTCCCACGCCGGGTGCATCTGCACCTGCGGAGGTATTCGGCCCACCGCCGCCGCTGCCACCTCCCGGTGCCGCAGTTCTCGCAGCAGGAATTCGACGCGGTCCTCAAACGGCACGACGAGTATCGAGACTCGAACACAAGCACATGAACAAGCGTACCTCCGATTGGGCTCTGTCACCCGACTGGCTCTGGCATCTTGGCACACTCGTTCTGGTCTCAGGAATCGCGACATTGGCGGGGCTCCTTCTGCCCCTGATCGCGCGCCTGAAGGGTGCCGGCCCCGCGAACCTGTACGCCACCGGGGTGGCGATGGGGGCCATCGGGACTCTTTTGCTGTTCTTCGCCCGGTTGCCCCTCTACCGACAACGCCGCTTCTGGACCGTCGGCCCAGCGTTGCTGGATCAGGCGCACCGCCGCCTGTACTGGTTGGCCTATGCTTGCATCCTCGTCAGCCTGTTCCTGCTCGGCCTGGTTTGGATGAGGACGAGGGAATGAGCATGCCAGGGCCCGCCAATGCTCGATCGTCGACGCGACCTCCTCGTGCCGCCGGCGAGGGTAGCTGGCCTCCGGGTTGGGACGAGGGTCCGATTAGCTCTCACCCTCTCGATTCGCGCTGAAACCACCGCTCCCAAGCGCATCTTCAGATCAATTGGGATGTCGGATCTCCATGTGCCGAATCTGCCAGTTGCGTTCGTTGCCTTGGGCCGGTTCCAAAGGCGTCCACCAACCGCCTGATAAGCGGTGCGGCGATGACGTTCCAGATCGACGAAGGGCTCGGTCGCCCGCACCGGACAACCGGAACGCACTGGCAATTCCGCAAGTGGCTGCCCGCAAACCGGCTTCCCCTCCTGCGGGCCAGATTGGTGTTGTCCGGAGCGCGAGGGCTTGGTACACGGTATCACATGAGCCGAAGGAAGCAGCATCCGGCGGAGCCGGCATGCCCGGCGGTGGCAACGCCGGAGCCGCCCTCGGCCGACCGTCCCCCGGGCGTTTCCGATGCGGCGCTTTCCCGAGGAGTGCGCACCCCATGGGTGGCATTGGTGCTGGGGTTGGTGGCCTGGCTTTGCCTGCTCTTCCTCGTGCGTCCGGCCTTGCGTTACCATGCCTCGGCGCCGCTCTTCTTCTTTGATTGGGCGCATTTTCAATCGCTATCGCTCCGTCCAGGAGGGGTGCTGGAGTATGCCGGAGGGTATCTTGCCCAGTGGGACGCGCGCCCTGTCTTGGGCGCGGCCATCGGCGCCAGTCTCATCGCGTTGACCTGCTGGGGTGGGTTGATCCTGACGCGCGGGCTTGGGTGGAGGCATCCGGCACCGCCGTTGCTGGGGGGCTTGGCGCTCCTTGTGCTCGAAGGCCAGTATGACGTCGCGGCGCGGAGTCTCGAGCTGGGCGCGGCGCTGGCGGTATGGGCGCTGGTGGCCTGGCAGGCCTGCAGGCGGTTGGATGGTTGGCTTCGCGTGGCTTTGTTCTGGGCGATCGCGGCGGGCCTGTACCTGGTCGCGGGCGCGGCGCCAACCCTCTGGTTCGTGGCGGCGGGGGGCGTGTGCGAGTGGGCTGGTCACGGCGGCTTCGGACGGCCGCTGCTCTGCTGGCTGGCGGCCGGCATCGTATGGGCGGGGACCATGCTGGTCGAGCCGGCGACGGGCGGGGAGCCGGGCTGGGGCGGCCCGGTTGCGAAAACCGCGTTGGGTCTCCTGGCTCTCTGGCTGCCCGCCTTGCCTCTGATGGCTGTCCGGGCGGTTCGATCGCGGCGGCCGCAAGGGCCGGCGGTCGACCGTCCGGCTCCGGCCGGGCTGGTGGCGGAAATTAGTGTCGGGCCTCGAACCGGCGGATGGCGGGCTTGGATTTGGGGAGCGGGGCTGGCCGTGGCCGCCGTGGGGTTGCTGCTGGGGACCATCGATGTTCGCCGCCAGCGGTTGGTGCAGATCGACCAGGCAGCCCAGGCCGGGCAATGGAACGACGTCTTGGAGGTGGCCCGGAAACTCGAGCTCCCTATTCCCCCCGCCACTAGGCTCGCCATCCACATGGCCCTCTTTCAGACCGGGCGGCTCAAGGCGGAGTTGTTCGCCTTTCCGCAACAACGCGGCCAGGACTTCTTCCCTTCCATGCGCGAGGCGCCGGAGGTCTGCGGCCTGCTTGGCGACGCGCTGCTGGAACTCGGCCAGGTCAACCTCGCCGAGCACTTCGCCCACGAAGCCCTCGAGCTGGCGGGGGACCGCCCCCACCTCCTCTGGCAATTGGCCCGCATCAATGTGCTGCTGGACCGGCCCCAGGCGGCACGCGTGTTTCTGCGCCGGCTGCGCCACGTTCCGTTCCATCGCGAGCAGGCCGAAGCCCGGCTCCGGGCGCTCGAGGCCGATCCCACCTTGGCGGGAGAAGCCGACATTGCCCGCGTTCGCCTGGTGCGGGTCCGGGAGGACCGCGCCGAGAGCGCGCTGCCAACCGAGGCCTTGCTCCGGCAGTTGTTGCGGTCCAATCCCCGCAACCGGCTCGCCTATGAATGCTGGATGGGACAGTGCCTCCTCGCGGCCCGCCCCGAGGTGCTGTTCCCCAGCTTGGCCACGCTGGACGAATTGGGCTACTGGGAAACGCCTCGCTACCTCGAGGAAGCGCTGGCGATGGGCCAGTCCGCCACGGCCGGTGGCCGGCAACCCAGCGAAGACACCCTGCGCCGCTGGCGCGAGTTTCAGACGGCGCTTAATCAGGGGGGGGGCGCAACGCCCGACAACGGCCTGCGCCTTGCCCCCCGCTTCGGCGACACCTACTGGTACTTCAGCGTGTTCGGCCGGAGTGGCAGTTGCCGTTTGGCGTCCAAGCAGGCAGGTGGCGCATGAAACCGAAACTCAGGTTCTGGCTTAGGGCGTGGATGACCGGTCTCGTGCTGGGAGGCCTGGCCTGTACGGGGTGGTGCGCCTCGGCGGACGGAGAGGGTGGGGGCCTTCCTGCGGATCGCAGTCCCCGCTTGTCCCCGGACTATGCGGGCGTGACCATCCCGCCGAATCTCGCGCCGTTGAATTTCGTCGTGGCCGAGCCCGGCGCGCGGTACCGGGCCACCTGGTCCGGACCCACGGGCGGGAGCGTGAGCGCCTCCAGCAAATCGGGCGTCCTGCGGTTCGCGTCCCGGGGTTGGCGGGACCTGTTGCGTGCCAACACTGGCGGCGAGATCTGGCTCGAGGTTTCCGTGGCCGACCCGCAGGGACGGTGGAGCCGGTACGACCGCGTCACCAACCTGGTGGCCAGAGAAACCATCGACGGCACCTTGGTCTACCGGCGTCTGAAACCCCTTTACAATATCTACCGTACCCTGGGCATCTACCAGCGGGACTTGGAGACCTTCGACGAGCGGCCCGTACTCGAGAACACCCGGTTCGACCGGGGCTGCCTGAATTGCCACACCTTCCTCAACCACACGCCCGAAACCATGGCGCTGCACGTCCGGAAACCCGGCACCGCCAACCCGATGCTGCTGGTCCGCTCCAACCGGGTGGCCCAGGTGGCCAGGACCTTGGGCTACCTTTCCTGGCACCCGAGCGGGCGGCTGCTGGCCTTTTCCTCGAACAAGCTCTCCCTCTTCTTCCATACCACGGGCGAAACCCGGGACGTTTTCGATGCGGACTCCGATCTGGGCATCTACCGGGTGGATTCCAATACCGTCTTCACCCCGCCGGCGATCGCCCTGCCCGACCGCAACGAGACCTGGCCTTGCTGGGCTCCCGACGGGCGCCACCTCTACTACTGCAGCGCCCCGAAACTCGAGCGACGCCAGTATCGCGAAGTCCGGTACGACTTGGTGCGCGTGGGCTACGATCTCGAACACGACACGTGGGGGCCGCGCGAGGTGATGGTGGCGGCGGCCGAGACCCAACTCAGCGCCTGCCAGCCGCGTCTCTCGCCCGACGGGCGGTTCCTGGTTTTCGTTCTGGCGCCCTACGGCAATTTCCCCATCTACCAACCCGCCGCCGACCTGTACTTGATGGACCTGCGGGAAGGCACGCGGCGCCGCATGGAACTCAACAGCGCCGCCGCCGATTCCTGGCACTGCTGGTCCTCCAACGGCCGCTGGTTGGTCTTCAGCAGCAAACGGCGGGACGGTCTCTTCGCCCGGCCTTACTTCAGCTACATTGACCGCGAGGGCCGCAGTTCCAAGCCCTTCCTGCTGCCCCAGGAGGATCCCGGCTACTTCGACGAGTGCCTCCAGACCCTCAACGTCCCGGAGTTGGTCGCGCGGCCGGTCTCGCTGCCTCAGGCTCGGTTTGCCGAGGCCATCCTCAAACCGGACGTGGTGCTGACCCCTGCCGCTCCCACCGGCGTTCCGGTGACTGGCGCCTCCACCGGGGCGCATGGCCGCGATGCGCACATGGAGGAGGCCGCCGATCAGAATACCGCCCCCTGAGCCACCGCGCTGCCGAACCCGCCGGTCGTTTTCGATTCACCTTCCCTTGTGCGACTGCTAGGCTGCCCCCATTGAAGCATCGCGATCCATCCGGCGGCCACGGGAAGCCTTCGACCGAGGGGTTCGGCCAGCCTCCCGCCCGGGCTTCGGCTCCCTCCGGATTCAGTCCCGCCAAGCGCTGGACCTTCCGCCTGGCCGCTTTGCTGCTCTTGCCACTGCTGCTTTTCTGTCTCGCTGAGTTGGCTCTGCGGTTGGGGGGGTACGGTTACCGCACCTCGTTCTTTCGTCCTGAGGTCATCCGCGGTGAATCCAAACTCGTTGAAAACCAATGGTTTGGGCTCCGTTTCTTTCCTCCTTCCGCAGTCCGGAGCCCGCCTCCCGTGGTCTTTTCCCCCTCCAAGCCGCCGGGCAGCTACCGCATCTTCCTCTTCGGCGAGTCAGCGGCCTTGGGCGACCCCCGCCCTGCCTTCGGTATGGCTCGTTATCTGGAAGTGCTTCTGCAGGAGCGTTATCCATCGACCCGTTTTGAGGTCATTCCGGCGGCCATGACGGCCATCAACTCTCATGCCTTACTGCCTGCGGCCCGCGAATGCGCCAAGTATCAAGGCGACCTGTGGATCATCTACATGGGCCACAACGAGATGGTGGGGCCATTCGGCGCCAACACCGTCTTCGGTTCCCGCGCCCCGCCGGTTTGGGCCGTGCGCGCCTACTTGGCCTTGGAGGCCACCCGGTGCGGCCAGGCCCTCGTTGCCTTGGGACGCCATTGGCGCCCGCCCAAGACGGACCGCTCTTCGTGGGAGGGGATGAAGATGTTCCTCGGCTCCGAGACCCCCGTTGACGACCCGCGGAAACAGACGGTCTACGCCAGCTTTGCGGCAAACCTGGCCGACATGATCAAGGCGGGGCTGGGGGCAGGCGCCCAAGTCGTGCTCTGCAACCCGGCCAGCAACCTCCGCGATTGCCCCCCGTTCGCCTCGCGGCACGGCTCGAACTACTTGGCCGCCGAGAGTCCGTGGAAGGCGGCCTACGCCGACGGCCTGAAGGCGCAAGCGGAGGGGCGTCTCGCCGAGGCGCGCCAGGCGCTTGCCGTCGCGGCCGGGCAGGATGATCGGTTTGCCGAGCTCCAGTACCGTCTGGCCAGCCTCGCGTTGGCGGACGGCGAGCTGGCGCCCGCCCGGCTTCACTTCACCCTGGCGCGGGACTACGATGCGCTGCCCTTCCGCGCGGACTCCCGCCTCAGCGGAACGATCACCAATCTGGCCGCCCGCTTCGCCGCGCGCGGGGTGCGCTGCTTCGATGCCGCGGACGCGCTGGCCACGGTGTCGTCCAACCGCGTCCCTGGCCGGGAGCTCTTCTTCGAGCATGTCCATCTGACGCCGCGTGGCAACTACCAGGTGGCACTGGGCCTGGCCGACCAGGTGGCCGGGCTCCTGCCTCCGCAGACCAAGGCCGGCGCCGGCGTTGCGTGGGCTCCGCCGGAATGGTGCGATCAGCGGCTCGGCCTCTCGGCGTGGAACTGGCGGGCGGTGCTTGAGAATGTGCTGGCCCGGCTGGCGGATGCGCCGTTTACCAACCAGCTCGAACACACCGAACGGGTGCGCTTCCTCTCCGGCCAGCTCCGGGACTGGGCCCGGCAGGCGGTCCCGGCCAATCAGGGGACCGTGCGTTCGAACTACCTCGAGGCCCTTCGCCGCGCGCCCCGGGATTTCCATTTGCAGGCCTGCTACGGCGAATTCCTCGAGATGAGCGGCCAGTTCAAGGAAGCCGTGCCGGTCTGGCAGGGCTATTGTGACCAACTGCCTCACCACTTCCTGGGCTTCTTCGAACTGGGGCGCACTCAAGCCCGGCTGCAGCAGTATGCCGAGGCGGCGGCGGCCTTGACGCATTCCCTCCGCCTGCGGCCCGATTACGTCGACAGCTACCTCGAACTGGGCCGCGTGCTCGCCGCCCAGCACAAGCCGGAGGAGGCCTTGCAGCAATTCGCTCTGGCCGCCAGGCTGCGTCCCGAGGATGCCCGGGTTCCCTTCGAGCGGGCGGGTGTGCTCGCGGACCTCAAGCGCCGCCCCGAGTGCCTGGCCTCGCTTCGGGAGGCCATCCGCCTGCGGCCTTCCTACTGGCAGGCGCGCTACTACCTGGGGGTCGAATTGGCGGTCGATGGGGCGGTGCAGTTGGCCGCCGAGGAGTTTGCCTGGGTGGTCCGGTTGCGTCCGGAGTTCCCCCTGGCTCACTTGAACCTCGGCACCGCCTTGGCCCGGCAGGGCCGCTATCCCGAAGCCGAGGCCCAGTTCCGCGAGACGCTCAGGCTCCAACCCGACAACCAGGCGGCGGCCCAGCAGTTGCGGGCGCTCCGGTCCTTGCTCCAGACGAGTCCGTTGCCCTCGGAAAAGTAAGCGGACGGGACGGCGGCATCCGCCCGTGGCGCGCCGTCATCAGGGGCCAACCGCGGCCAGGGGGGCGAGTTTGTTGCCGCCAAGGGAGAGCCGGGTTGGCGTGGTTCCAGACGCCCACGCGCATGCCGCTCATTGTGAAATTGTTGCGCAGTGGGGCCGGTTGGGGTCGATTTTCTATCTTCCAGCCCGGAATTCCCCGCCCTTTCCATTAATCGGGCTTGACGACAGCGAGTTCCGGGGGTGGAATTACCACGTTCAGAATACATACCAATTGCCGAAGGGGCTACCTCGCGCCGTCGATGGGTTTTGGCGTTGCGCTGGGGGCAGGTACGGCGGGGGGTACTGAGCAGCAACAAACACCTAACGATATGCGAAAAAAAATGCAGAAAAGGGCGCTGAGCTTGGCAGCATTGCTTGGCGTGAGTTCCCTGTCGGCGTTCGCAGGCAGCGCCACATGGGACTTCAATACCGACCCAACCACCGGGCCCAACCCGCTGACCCTCCTTGGCAGCGGCACCGGCGGCGGTGACTGGCTTGACACCGGCGGCGTCACGGGCGGCTACCTGTCCCTCACCGGCCCGACGGGCAGCCAATGGTCCAAGATCATCTTCCCCGACATGGACAACGGTCTGGTGATCGCGGCCTTCACCTTCGAGTGCCAACTGCGCATCGGCAACGGCACGGCTGATCCCGCCGACGGGTTCAGCCTCAACTATGCCAGCGCGAGTGATCCGACCTTCACCAAGGACGGCGACGGCAACTACCAGAACGGCGGTTGGTCCGGCACCCAGGGTGAACCGGGTTCGACCGACGGTTCCATGGCCGGTCTGCCTGAGGAAGGCACCATCACCGGTCTGGCGATCGGTTTCGACGCTTGGTTGAGCGGTTCGCTGGCGTGGCCAGCCGACCTGAACGGCAGTGCTGGTGACGACGTTATCGGCTTGAGCATCCGCGTGGATAACAAGCTGATCACCCAGATCCCGCTGGCGACCAAGAATGGCGCTTGCGACGATCCCACTTCCCTGCAGACCGGGCCGCGGAATCCGGATGACCCCGCCGACGTGAGCGTTCTCTGCTGGCAGCCTTTCAAGGTCCAGTTGACCGAGGACACCAAGCTGTCCATCTGGTGGAAGGGCTCTAACGTGGTCAACGCCATGCCGGTTACCTTTGCGCCCCGGGCGGGACGCTTGGTCTTCGGCGCTCGTACCGGCGGTTCCTTCCAGAACCAGCACATCGATGACATCAAGCTGACCACCGTCGGCTCCGAGAAGTTCATCATCGGCACGGCCAGCGGCACCCCGACTGGATTCGAAGTCACGGTGAGCGACTCGGGCGGGTCCGTGGTGGACGCCACCCAGGCGGGCGCGGTCGTTGCCTTCAAACTCGACGGCACCGCTGTGACCCCCACCTCGATCACCAAGAATGGCGGCACGACCACGCTGGCGTTCAAGGACAACGCGGCCCCGCTGGGCTCGGGCGCCAAGCATATCGTGTCCATCACCATCAAGGACAAGAACGGCTTGGAACAGTCGGGTGACCGTGAGTTCACGGTGCCCACCTACGCCTCGCTGGACGCCGCTTGGGAAGCCACGAACGTGGACAAGACCAAGCCGGGCTTCGTCTTGCGCATCGCGCAGGTTGACCTGCAGGATGCGGCCGGCAACGCCGAGGCCACGGACGTGAACACCGACGTGGCGATCGCCTCCGCCGAGCGTATTCTGCACGGCGACCTCGGCGCGAATACCGCGGACATGACCAAGTACACTGGTGCCGGCGGAACCTACGCCGAGACCAAGGTCATCAACTACAACTCCGTCGCCGGCGACATCGGCGCCTATTTGGATGACGGCACGGTCGCGGGCATGGACCCGGCCCCGAACCTCCCCGGTCTCCCCGGCACCGCCATTCGTGAGAACGGCTTGGATGACGCGGCCATGGAGATCTTCACCTACATCGAGTTCCCGCAGGTCGGCGCGTACAGGATGGTCTTCAACAGCGATGACGGCTTCCGGATCACGGCGGCTGCCAACCCCAAGGAGATCCTCACCTCGCCCATCGTTGGCCAAACCGACGCGGGCAAGGGTGCCTCGGACGTGATGAGCTGGTTCTATGTGCCCAAGGCCGGCACCTACGGCTTCCGGGCGCTTTGGCTCCAGGGCGGCGGCGGCGGCAACCTCGAGTGGGCGGCCATCAACCCTGACGGCGTGCGCGCGCTGATCAACGACACGACCACCACGGGCGCCCTCAAGGCGTACCAAGTCAACAATGGCGCCGAGCCCGCCGCGGTTTCCTTTGTGGATCCTCCGCGCGGTTCCGGCCGTCCCTTCGACAGCGGTTCCCCGGTCGTCGTCGAGATCACCGACGGCGCCAATGCTGTGTCCGACATCAAGTTCAACCTGAACGGCGCGGACGTGACCCCGGCGGTCACCAAGAGCGGCAAGGTGAGCAAGGCGGTCTACACGCCGAACCCGGTGCTGCCGGTGAACAACACCCTGAAGATCAGCTTCAAGGATGGCGACAAGACCTATGAGGCCACCCGTACCTTCACCGCCACCGGCGGCGTCACCGTTCCGGCCAGCATGGCTCTGAACGCGGCGGATGTGGACAAGAGCAAGCTTGGCTTCACGGTCAAGACCGTCCAGGTCGGCATGAAGAACAACGGTTCGACGGACTTCAACCGCACTGGCAACTCCACCTATGACGGCGAGATGCTGGTCAATGGCTGGTATGGCTGGCCCAACCTCGCCACTGCGGCGTCGTTCATCGAGACCGCCACGATCAACTACAACGGCGGCAGCCCCGATACGGCCACTGAGACTCTGACCGGTGGCAACACGGGCACCTTCGAGGACGATGGCACCTACTACCCCACGGCGGCCCCGAACATGCCGGGCATCGCCTACAACCCGAACGCTCCGGAGAACGGCATCGGCGACTATGCGCTGGAAGTCAAGACCGTCCTCGATCTGGCGGTGGGCACCTACACCTTCGGCGTCAACAGCGATGACGGCTTCCGCGTCATCGTGGGCGACGGCCAGGAAATCGCCACCTTCCCGGTGGTCGCCGGCGAGTTCAGCGGCGGTCGCGGCACGGACAACTGGGGCTTCACCCGGTTCGACGTCCAGATCACCAAGGCCGGCCTCTATCCGTTCCGCCTCGTGTTCGAAGAAGGCGGCGGCGGCAATAGCGTCGAGTGGTTCCAAGTGAAGAATCACTGGCTCCCGAACGAGATGGGCAAGGTGCTCCTGAACGACACCGCCAACGGCGGCATCAAGGCCTATCAGTATCCGGCCGGCAAGTTCCCGACCTTCGTGAAGAGCTACTTCCCGAGCCAGGACTCCACCGATTCCGCTGCCAGCAAGGGCCGCGCCGGTGCGAACGCCCGCGTGGGCGCCATCCTCGTGGACGGCTCCACCCCGGTTGAAGCCTCCTCCATCGTGCTCAAGCTCGACGGCACTGTGGTCACCCCGACTGTGACCAAGACCGGTGGCGAAACCACCGTCTCCTACAAGCCGGAGGCGGCCTTCGCCCTGGGCAGCCAGCACTCGGTCGATCTGACCTTCACGGATCGCACCATCTCCTGGAAGTTCACCGTGGCCCTCCCGGCGACCCCGACCTTCTGGATCGAGGCGGCGGACATGGACTACAACGGCGGCCAGACCAAGGCGGAAGCCAGCGTCATGCCGTATCACGGCGGTGCCTATGCCGGGCTGGCCCCAGTGGCCGGTACCGACTACGATGGTCCGTTCGAATCCTCGAACCCGTACTATCGCTATCCCAACACCCTGCGCATCCCGATGAGCAAGGCGTCCGACTTCGGTCGCGGCGAAGGCCAAGTGGCGGTTGACTTCCGCCTGGGCTGGATGGGTGGTGGTCACTGGTTCAACTACACCCGTACCTTCCCGGCCGGCAAGTACAACGTGTACGCCGCCCTCTCGCACGGCGACGGCGCCGACTCCGCGACCCGCGTGGGTGGCAACCTCGCCCTCGTCTCCGGTGGTACCCAGACCATCCTCGGGGCCTTCGACGGGCCTGCGACCGGCGGTTGGGGCAACAACTCCCTGGTTCCGCTGCGCGATGCGGCCGCGACCAACACCCTCGCGGTGGTGGAACTGAGCGGCACGCAGACCGTCCGTTACAATGATCGCAACGGTGACTTCGACTTCCTCCTCTTCGCCCCTGTGGTGGAAGATGTGACGCAGCCGCAGTTCACCAGCATCAAGAAGAACACCGACGGCACGATCACGATCGAGTGGACCGGCGGTGGCACGCTGCAGGCTGCGGCGGAAGTGACCGGACCGTGGCAGGACGTGCCCGGCGCGGCCAGCCCGTACACGCTCTCGCCGACAGCGGCGATGACGTTCGGTCGCATCAAGAGGTAAGCTGACCGAAGCTTCCTAGTGTTATTCAGAGAGGCCGGGCGCAAGCCCGGCCTCTTCCTTTAGGGGGGGCGCGATTGGGAGGCCATCGCTTGCTGCGACCCCCGCGCCGCACGAGCCCCGGCAGTTTAGACTTCTGGAATCGCCGGCGGGGGTGTATACTGCGCCCGTGTTGGACGCCTTGACCAAGCAGTTGGCCGACGGCCTGGAGCTGCCGCCCAAGCAGATCGCCAGTGCCGTGGCCGCCATGACCCACCCGGAAATCGCGCCTGAGACCAAGGCGGCTCTCCTCGTCGCCCTTGCCCTCAAAGGGGAAACGCCGGGCGAGATTGCCGACTTTGCCCGGGCGCTGCGGGAACTCTCGGTGGCGGTGCCCGTCCATGCCTCCGTGCGGGAGGCCGGCCTGGTGGATGTGTGCGGCACCGGCGGCGACAAGCTCGGCACCTTCAACGTCTCCACCACCGTCGCGCTGGTGGTCGCCAGCGCCGGGCTGGTTGTGGCCAAGCACGGGAACCGGGCCATTACTTCGCAGTCCGGCAGCGCGGATGTCCTCGAAGCCCTGGGCGTGCCGGTGACGCTCGGCCCGGCCGAGGCGGCGGAAGCGCTGCGCGCGCACGGTTTCGCCTTCTTCTTCGCCCCCCTCTACCATCCCGCTTTCAAGCACATCGCGCCGGCCCGGAAGTTGTGCGCCGAACAGGGCCAGCGCACCATTTTCAATTTCCTGGGACCGCTGCTCAACCCGGCCCGGCCCACCGCGCAGTTGGTGGGCGTGCCGAATCCAGCGTTGTGCGTGCCCCTCGCCCGCGCCCTGCAGAGCCTGGGCGTGCAGCGAGGCCTGGTGGTGAGCGGTTCCGCCCCCATGGACGACGGCACTTGGGCGTGGCTGGATGAAGCCTCCATCCTGGGTCCCACCACGGCGGCGGAGTTCTCCCCCGAGATGGGGGTGCATGAATACAAGCTCGATCTCCGCCGGCAGTTCCCCGGCGCCGCCTCCCTCGCCACGCTCCGCGGCGGCGACAAGTTCAGCAATGCGGGCACCGTTCGCGAGATGCTTGCCGGACGGGTGCAGGATGCCCGGCGGGGGATGGTCGTGGCCAATGCCGCGCTGGCCCTCCGGATGGTCGGACGCGCGGAGACAATCGAGGAAGGCATCGAACTCGCCCAGAACCTCATCGACTCCGGCAAGGCGGCCGAACTGCTGACCCGCCTTTCCACCCGCCCCGGTTGAGGCGGGAGCCACAAACGCGGGGCCGCTTCTCAAGGTTTGGAAACGGCCGGGAGGAACCGATTCCCTGTCCACCAAGTCCGGGCTGAGGAGGAATGGCCGTCACGAAGACACACGAGGTGCGTCGCAGATCGCGAGCTGCCTTCGTCTGCACGAAACAGCGCCCCCGGCGCTATTCCTGCCGGGCGCGGAAGAACTGCCGGGGGCCGGTGGTTTCGAAGGTCGGGGTGATGCGGAAGCTGTTGGTCATCACGCCGGTGCTGGCCCCCCATGGCGTCCAACCCGCCGGGGCGGCGGGCACGGCGGCGGCCGCCTCGAGATGGAAGCTGGCGCCGGGCTTGCCGTAGATGACGAAGTGCGCCGTCTTGGGCGCGTCCAACCACAGGTCCACCAGCGGCGGGTCGGCCACGAACTCATGCACCCGGTACACGGTCTCGCGCGCGGGCGACGAGGCGAGCACCTGCAGGTCGTTGGTGAGCGGGACACGGAACAGGAGGTTCCACTCGGAGGCGAGGTCGGTCGCGTCCCGCACCTCGATCCAGTAGCTGTGCCACGCCATGCCGTAGAGGCTGAGCGAGGGGGAGGCCGTTACGGTTGGAGGGAGGATCGGGTTGCCCGCCGGGATGTCGATACTCACGTTCGAGAGCAGCATGCCGTCCTCGTTGAAGAGGATGACCCCGCCGTTCTTGGCCACCACCTGCCCCTGTTTCTGCCGCAGGACCAGGCCGGAGAGTTGACTGAGATCGACCACACTGTCCGGGCCGTCCGCCAGGATGCTGATGTAGCCGTCCGCCAGGCCGGTCAGGGCGGGCAGTTCCAGCCGTCCGCCGTTGCGCGCATTCAGATACATCCAACTGGCGCTTCCCAGCGAGGCTTCGGCCAGGTTGGCCAGGACCAAACGGCTGTCCGCCCCGTTGGCCTCCCACGTGGCGCCGGTCGTGTTGATCCGCTGCACGTTCGGGAAGGAGAGGACGGCTCCATCGCGCGCGGCGAGATCCACTTCGTCCAGGTTGGCCAACTGGCTCATGGTCAGGGCGCCGGCGCCGATCGCGGTGAGGCTGCCACCGAAGAGGTTGGTGAGGACCGGCAGCGCCAGGTGGGAATCCAGGTGGATCGTGAACCTCATCCGGAGGGCCTGTCCAAGGACCGGCACAAGGATGGTACCTTCGTTCTTGGCTTCCATCTGACCATACTGGTTCAAGGCCGGTTCGCAGGCGTTGAGGCTGCTCAGCTCCACGACACTGTCTGTGCCGTCCGCCAGGACGTTCAGATAGCCATCCGACAGGGCCGTCAGGGCGGCGAGTTCCAAGCGACCGCCCCCCCGGGCGTAGAGATTCATCCAACCGCCCGCGCCCAACGAGGCCTCGGCCAGGTTGGCCAGCACGAGCCGGCTGCCCGCGCCCGCCGCCTCCCATGTGCCGGCAGTGGATCGAACGGACTGCACCTTCGGGAAGGAAAGCACCGCGCCATCTCTGGCCGAAAGGTCGACGTTGTCGAGGTTCGTGAGCACGGTCAGGTTGAAGGCGCCCACCCCCACGGCGCTGAGGCCGCCGCCGGACAAGTTGGTCAGCGCGGGCAGAGCGAGGCCGGCGCCGGCATGCATGGTGAAGGCCGTCCGCGGAGCCGCGCCCAGCGCGGAGAGCAGAATGACGCCGCCGTTCTTGGCTTCCATCTGGCCGTAATGGCTCACGGCCGGGCTGTAGGACTCCAAGCCGCTCAGATCCACGACACTATCCGCACCGTCGGCCAAGACATTCACGTACCCATCCGGG
>CAYYMW010000089.1:0-19878 GCA_964472515.1 uncultured Verrucomicrobiota bacterium
TCGTCATCCAGCGCCCATGTTCCCCCGGGTGACCCGCCGCCTCGGCTTTTTCGAACGCGAGCAGGATGTTGCGGCGAATGGCCATGGCGTCGTCGAGCGATTTTAGTCCCGGGGCGAATTGCTCCCACTCCGGATGCCCGAAGTAGCTGGTACAACCTCCCAATGCGAGGACCAGGTAGTCGTAGCCGACCGATCCTTGCTCCAAGTTCACCGACCGACCCGCCAGATCGATGCCAGTGACTTGGTCGAGCAGAACGGTGACATTGGGACGGTTGGACAGGATGGAGCGGATCGGTTGCGCAATCTCCGGCGCCGAGAGGCCTGCAGTGGCTACCTGGTAGAGCAGCGGTTGAAACAGATGATGATTCTGCCGGTCGTACAGGGTGACTCGGGCGGTAGGGTGCCTGAAGGCCTGACAGAAGGTCAGACCGCCAAAGCCGGCTCCGAGAACGACCACGTGCGGATTCCTGGTCTGCATCCGGGCCAAATTTGGCCCGCGGACTGCGGATAGGCAAACCTACCCGACGTGGCTGCCTCTGCCTCAAGTGGATACGGAGGAACCCAGGCGTTGCAGCAGGACCTGCTCCGTCACCTGAATTCAACGTGCGACGCCCCTCAGTTGGCCAGCGGTCGCAGATGCTCCAGGCTTTTGGCCGCCTGCGTCGGGGTGCCGCACTCGACGGAGAACACGATGTCGCGCGGGCAGAGGCGTTTGACGATATCCACGATGCGCGCCCAATCGAGCACCCCTTCCCCGCACGCACAGCCCACGGCCGTGCCGCTGACCTTGCCCCGCTCCGTGTCTGCCTGGCTCACGGAGATGTCCTTGGCATGAAGGTGGACGAGCCGGCTGGCAACCCGTTCGAGCCAGACATAGACATCATGGCCACAGAGAAAGGCGTTCCCGGTGTCGAAGTTGATGCCGATCGCGGGGGACTTTACGAGGTGATAGAGGCGGTCCAGGCCGTCGGGGGTGCGGGAGTATTGGGCGTGGGGTTCGAGACCGATCTTGATGCCGCGCCGCTCGGCGATGAACGCGGCTTCCTGCAACGTGTACTTGATGAGCACAAAGTCCTCCTCCTCGGTCGTCCACTTCGCTTTGATGCCTTCGTCGGTGTTGATCACGGGTACCCCAATCTCGGCGGCCACGCGGATGGCCAGTTTGATGTACTCGCCATGCACGTCCGGCCGGCCGAGCGGCCCATGGGATTGCAGGCCGGAAATCTTGAGTCCCGCCTGGTCGCAGGCCTCCTTGATCCGGTAGGGGTCATCAAACATGGAGACGGTGTGGAAATAGCCCGCCTCGCTCATCAACTCCCGGCCGAAATGGACCATCGGCTCGAAGTACTGGTACCCCATTTCCGCCGCCGCTTTCACGGCCCACTCGAAAGGCTTGTCCGAGCTTCGGCAAAACTCCGCGTTCAATCCGACTGCGATCTTGGCCATGACACGACTCCTGGGTTGGGGGTGAGACTGGGAACTGCGTTAGGGAAATAAAGCGGTGATCCGCCTGACCGTCTCGTCGACCAGCAGTTGTCCGCCGACGGGGCCGACGATGAACTTGTCCGCACTGTAGCCGCCTCCCTGAACCGCCCGCGCGGTGGGCAGGTAGCCAATGCACGCGCAGGTCAGTTGCGCCTGCATGGTCAGCAGCGCGGGGCTGCGGGCCTCAATGCGGGTGGCGTAATCCATGAACAGCTCGAACGGGCTCGTGGCCAGCGCCACCTCTCCCAAACGCAGTACATGGACCTCAACGGGATGGGGCGAGTCGGTCAGATAGAAGGGCTTCGCGGAAGGCTCGTGTTCGGGCAGCTCAAGCGCCACGACCGCGTGACGCAGCAACAACCGATCCTCGACGGTTCCGCGGGCCACGGGCAACGCCTCGTCCACGGCGTTCGCGATTCGCCGGGCCAGTTCCTTGCGGCGGGAGAGTCCCCGGCGCAGGTCCATGACCTGCTCCGCCTGCTTCCGGTAGATCGGGTGGGGCGATTGGTCACCTGCCGGGGCGCACTGCGGCAACACGAACAAACCGGGGCCATGACGCCGGCGTAGTTCGACGCGCACATCGTGCCAGAAGTCCGCGGAAACCTCGTACAACTGCTCGACCTCCTGGGAGGTGCAGGGGACGTTGATCGCCACACCGGAAAGCTGCCGCTCGGGTGTCCAGATGAACAGCAGCTTCACGGCGGTGTCTTGCGGCCCCTCGACCTGTTGGAACGTCGCCTGGCTGGTATCCCCGTACATCGCGGCCGTGCCGTCTGCAAACACGGCCCGTCGGTTCACGCTCAGCGTGGCCTGGGCCAGTCCCCAACTCAGTCCGCCGGGTTGTCGCTTCTGCCAGGCCTCGACCACCAACCGCGCCGCGCGGTCCAGAAAGAAGTCGGCATATTCCGAGGCCTTCATCACGCCCTCGTCACGGCTGACGTCGTAGAGATCGCCGAAGGTGTCATCGCTAAAGCCCGGCCCGGTGTGGGTGTGGGTGGCGCTGACCACCAACTTCTGAAGGTCGAAGTCCGGCAACCGGGGTTTGAGCATTTCACGCAGGCGTTCGAGCACGGCCTGCTGGATGAAGCAGAGGTCGGCAGTGACCAGGATCGCCTGCTCAGGCGCTCCTGCCGTGGGCTTGGTTTCAAACGCCAGCGCCGTGGCGGTCAGTGGGTCGCGCACGCCCTGCGAGATGCGCTTGTGCAATTGCCCCACCAGCGCGACGGGGCGGGGTGGGGTGATGTCCGCCGAGGCCCAACCGACCGACAACGGGGCAAGGCTGGCCACGAAAGGAGCCGCCGTCTGGTGGAAGAAACGCGCGCATTCGGCGATCTCGGCGCGGTTGTCCTCCCATTTGTATTCGTATTCGACGGTGAAGAGCGTCGGTTTCAGGCGCTGGCGATGAATCTCCCCCAGGACGGCCGCGATCTTCCCCTGGCCGGTGCCCCAAGGCACGTCGTGCCCCTCCGGACCGAGGACGTTCAGATCCTTCACATGGATGGTGAGGAGGCGCTGGCCTAGGCGGCGGACACCCTCCACCGGATCGATACCGCACCGCTGCCAGTGGCCAATGTCCGCGCACGCCCCCAGGCGCGGGCTGCGCCCCTCGCATACCCGGAGCACTTCGCCGGGATCCCAGTAGCGCGAGCTGCCTTTGGGGTGGTTGTGGATGGCCACGTTGACGCCGTATTCGTCACAAAGGCGTTCGATCAGATTCAGCCGGGCCGGTTCCGGCTCGGACACGATGGTCTCCAGCCCCAAGGCGCGGCAGAGGTCGAACGCCTTGCGACAGAGCGGTTCCTCCCCCGGCAGGGAGTGGATGTAGATGCTCGTCAGAGTCACCTTGGCGGTCGTCAGCTTCTCGCGCAGGGCGGCAATCGCGTCCGCCGGCAACTCGGCCCCCACCTTGAGGTCGCTGCCCGGGCGAAGCACCTGGCCTTCGAAGGCTTCCAAGTGTCGCAGGCCCAGGGCGGCCGTCTTGTCGATGGCCTCGAACAGCGTGAACTTGTTAAAACTCCAGGCCGCCGGGCCCACCCGCCAGCCGGTGGGAACCGCCGGTTCTTCGGCCTGTGCGTCCCCACCCCCAACGCCGGCGACCAGTACCCCGACGGTGATCAGCAGGCTCTTCAACCAGGATCGGTGCATGACGCCTCCAGCTTAGGCCAGCTTCCAGGGAGCCCGCATCGGACGGTCCAGCATCCGGTTGGCTTCCGCATCCCCCACAAAGACCTCCTGCTTCGGATCCCATTTGAGTTTGCGCCGCAACTTGATCGCCGTTTGGGCCAGATGGCAGAGCGCGTCCGAGCGCACCGACAGATCGATGGACGAGGCCGGGGCTTTGCGACCCTTGACCGCATCCACGAAGTTGCCGTGGTGGTTGTCGCTCTTGAAGAGGTGCGTCTCTTTCTCGCCGATGACCTCCTTGAGCAGCGCCTTCGGACTTGCGTCCATGCCGCCGCGATCCACAAACACCCAGCCCTCGGTGCCCAGAAACAGGATGCCGTGTCCGTGGCCGCCTTGCTGGAGCGGGTGCTTCTTGCTCGTCTCGTCGTCCATGTGAACGAGCGTCACGCCGTCGGCAAAACGCATGTCCACCTGCCAACTCAGCGCGCAGTCAGCCATGCCCTCAGTGGGAAATTCCCCCTGGCCCTCGACCTCGACCGGCCCCGTCGATTCGCTCCCGTGGCCCCACTGTGCGATGTCCAGGTGGTGGATGCCCCAGTTGCCAATGAAACCGATGCAGTAATCGGAAATGTGGTACCAGGTGCTGTAGTTGCGCGTCCACGATTCGTTGGGCCGGCTGGTGTAAGGCCGAACGCGTTCAAAGCAGTAGGGAGCCATCGGCGCCGGGCCCAGCCACATCTCATAGTCCAGATCCTTGGGCACGGGCTCGGTGGGCTGTTTGGGGAAGGGGACGCTCCCGGGCACGCCTACGAGGATCGTCTTGAGCTTGCCGATCCGCTGGTTGCGCACCAACTCGCAAACGTAGCGGAAGTTGCCCCCCGAGCGCTGCTGAGTGCCGAATTGGAAGACCACCCCGCTGTCATGCACCGCCTGGCGAACCGCCTTGGCGGCCTGGGCACTCCAGCCCATCGGCTTCTCGTAGTACATGTGCTTCCCGTGCCGCGCGGCCTCGAGCGCGATCAACGCGTGCCAATGGTCGGGAGCGGTGATCTGGATGGCGTCGAGGTCCGGCCGGGCAATCAGCTCGCGGAAATCGCCGTACGCCCGGCAGTCCGCGTTGCCGTAGAACTCGTCCACCACCTGTTTGCCCTTCGCACGCTGCCCCTCGTGCACGTCGCACACCGCCACCACCTGCATCTCCGGATGGCCCAGGAACGCCTTCATGTTGCCGGTGCCTTGGATGCCCAGGCCGATGACGCCCAGCATGATCTTCTTCGAGGGTGCCACCAATCCGGCCTTGCCCAAGGCCCGGGCGGGGATGATGCAGGGCACGCTGAGGGCGCCCGCGGCGGCCAGCGTGCGTTTCAAAAAGCGGCGGCGGTTGACAAGAGCGGTGGTCATGGTTGGGGAACGGGTTCGGGTTTCGTGGGATCAGCCAAAATCAGGTTGACGCCGGCGCGGGCAAGGGTCGTGCGGTGTTTCGGAGTGATGGCCAGGTCGGTAATTAAGCCCCTCCAGCGGGCGAGGTTGCCGAACCGCATCAGCGCGGGTCGGCCGATCTTCGAGCTGTCCGCCACCACGTAGGTCGCGGTAGCCGCGGCGGCCATCTTGCCCAACATCCGGGCCACTTCCGGCGAGGCGTTGGAGACGTTGCCCTGCAGATCGATGCCATCCGCGCCGATGAAGGCGACGTCAGCATGCAGTTGTTCGAGGTTGGCCTCCGTCAACGCGCCGCCCAAGTCGGGCGCGTCGGGTTGCACAAACCCTCCCAGCAACAACACCCGGAGGCCGCGGGCGTGCTGGAGGGCGGCCGCGATCGGCAGGGAAGTGGTCATGATGGTGAGGCGATCCAGACCCCGGAGCGAGCGTGCCAGGGCCAATGTGGTCGTCCCGGAGTCCATCATCACGGTCTGCCCGGAGCGAACCAACCGCGCGGCCGTCGCGGCGATGGCCTGCTTGGCCGGATCGTTCCGCGAGGCCCGTTCGAGGAACTGGAATTCGAACAGGACCTTCTCCCCGGGAATCGCCCCGCCGTGAGTGCGGATTACCCGGCCGTCGCGCGCCAGCGCGGCCAAGTCCCGGCGGATGGTCATCTCGCTCACGCCCAACTCGCCTGCCAGCGCCGCCACCGAACAATCCCCGCGCGTCTGCAACAAATGCTCAATATGCTTCTGACGGCTGGCATCCATGAACGGCCAATGTGCGTTTGCGTTTGCTTGTGTTTATTTCAAACAGAATAGCGCCGCGCACGCAAGGCAATTCCGACCGGGCATCGGGGGGGCGTGCTTGACTCTGTCGGGGCGATGGTTGGACTACGGTTGCGTGTCGCCTGAAGGCCAAGCCAGCGGCACTCCCGGGGACACCGGGGTGCCGAAGTCCGGGCTGCCGTCGGGGAGCCAGCCAAAACGCTGGAGGCGGATGTTCCGGTCCCAGCCGGAGCCGCTGCGCTTGGCGGCGTGGTAGACGATCCAATCTTCCCGGCCATCCGGAGATTTGACGAACGAGCAGTGGCCCGGTCCGAACACCTCCTTGGTGCGGCTGAAGACCGGGGTGGGCTTCTTGACCCACGACTCGGGCTTGAGCGGGTCGCCCCCGGTCCAGGCCAGTTGCCCTAGGCAGTAGTCGTCGCCCCAACTCCCGCTGGCGGAGTAGATGATGAAGAGGCGGTCTTGGTGGCGAAGCACCTGCGGGCCTTCGTTGATCAGCGGGCGGCCGTGTTTCTCCCAGTCATGCTCGGGTCGGGAGATGCAGACCCGGGCGCCGGAGATGGTCCACGGGTTGCTCATCGGGGCGAGGTAGAGGTTCTGGCTGACGTTTTCAGTGCCTTCCCAGCCGGACCAGATGAAGTAGAGGCGGCCGTCGTCGAACGCGAGCACGGTGCCGTCGATGGCCCACCGGTCCGCGGGATCGGCGATCTTGCCGATGAATCGGAAGGGGAGTTGGGGATCGCGGGTGTCGCCTTCGAGCACGTACATGCGGTGATTGGCGTTCTGGCCATCGTCGGCGGCGACGTAGACGTACCACCGGTCCTTGAGCCAATGCAGTTCGGGGGCCCAGATTTCACGGGAATAGGCCGTGCCTTTAGGCGGGTCCCAGATCCGCGCCCAGGCAGCCTGGCCAAGCCGGTGAAGTTGGGCTGAGCGCCCCACCCAGACGCCGGTGCCCCGGCGCGATTGGCACAGGTAATACTGCCCGTCCCGGCGGATGACCCACGGGTCCGCCCCGGTTTCGACCACCGGGTTGGTGAAGGTGTTGGTTTCGGCGGCGTGGCCGGGATGGCTCAAGGCCCCCCCGAGGCACAGGAGCGCCCCCAGGACGGTTGCCTTGGGACTCGAGAACAACAGGTTGTGTGGCGCGGTTGACGTGAGGTGACGGACCCGCATACGGACTGGACGCAACGCCCGGCCGGCACATTCACTCGACGGAATCGCGAGTTACTCCGCGCTTGCGTATCGCAGGAGGTTTTGCTGAGGTTTAGCGCATGTCATCATTGGTGGCTAACGGGAACGAAAAGCCCGCCGCACGCGGGCCTTCGGCGAGCCACACCCATCAGTTCCGGGTGCGCTACAGCGAGACGGACCAGATGGGGACGTTCTACAATTCGCGGCCGCTGGAGTGGTTCGAATGCGGCCGGAGCGAGTTGCTGCGCAGTCTGGGCCTGCCATACACGGAACTCGAATCCCGGGGGGTATTCCTCCCGGTGGTGGAGGCCCATGTCGAGTATTTGGGGCGCGCGCGTTATGACGACCTGCTCTCGATGACCATCGGGATGGTGTTTGTGGGCCGGGCACGGCTGCGGTGCGATGTGGAGATTGTGCAGGCCGCCACCGGCAAGGGCGTGACGCGCGGTTACACGGTCCATGCCTTTACGGACCCGCAGGGCCGGGTTCTGCGTCCGCCGGCCTGGCTGCTGGAGGCGCTGGAAAAGGCCGTGGCGCAAAGGGCGCCCGAGGCGGGCACGGTTCCGCCAACCTAAGAGATTTATGAGTCAGTTGGACAAACAGTTGTTGAGCGGCGACGAGGCGATCGCCTTGGCCGCGTTACACGCCGGGGTGGCGTTGGGCGCCGGCTATCCGGGCACGCCCTCGACCGAAATCCTCGAAACCTTCGCGTCGCTGGGCGGCAAGGCCCAGTGGTCCCCGAACGAGAAAGTGGCGCTGGAGGTGGCGATTGGCGCGGCGTTCGCAGGGGGACGCGCGCTGGCCACAATGAAGCACGTCGGGCTCAACGTCGCGGCCGATCCACTCTTCACCGTGGCCTATACGGGGGTGACCGGCGGGCTGGTGCTCGTTTCGGCGGACGATCCCGGCATGGCCTCGAGCCAGAACGAGCAGGACAATCGCCACTACGCCGTGGCGGCGGGCGTGCCGATGCTCGAACCCTCGGATTCCCAGGAAGCTTACGATTTCACCCTCAAGGCCTTCGAGATTTCCGAACGCTGGGGTCTGCCGGTGTTGCTGCGGGTCACCACCCGGGTGTGCCACAGCCAGACCATCGTGCAGCCGCGGCCACCGGCAACGGGTGTGCCCGCGCCGCACTACGAGCCTGATTTCGCCAACCGGGTCATGATCCCCGCCAACGCCCGGCCGGCCCATCACCGGCTGCGGCAAAAACTCGCCGCCATCGCCGAGTGGAACGAGACCGACGGCCCCAACCGGGAGGTCGCCGGGGATCGCAAACTGGGCATCGTCACCTCGGGCATCAGTTTCATGCACACGCGCGAGGCCGCACCAGGGGCGGCGGTGCTGAAGCTCGGTTGCACCTATCCGCTGCCGCTGCGGCGCATCCGGGAGTTTGCCGCTTCCGTGGAGCGGTGCCTGGTGCTTGATGAAGGCGATCCTTATCTGGAAGACGCCGTCCGCGCGGCGGGCATCGCGGTTGAGGGCAAGCCCGTCATGTACCGGTTTGGCGAGTTGAACGTCAACCGCGTCCGCCGGATCCTGGCGGGCGATGTCTCGCCCGAACCGGCCCGGCCACCGGGCAAGGCGCCGCAGTTGTGCGAAGGCTGTCCGTACCGCAGCGTGTTCGGGGTCATCCGGAAGTTGGGCTGCATTGTGGCGGGAGACATTGGCTGTTACTCGCTCGGCACGCTGCCGCCCTTCCAGGCCATGGACACCATCGTGTGCATGGGGGCCAGTCTGGGCGTGGGCCTGGGCATGCGGCACGTTCTGCCGAAGGAGCAGGCGAACAAGGTGGTCAGCGTGATCGGCGACAGCACCTTTGTCCATAGCGGCATTACCGGCCTGATCGAAATGGTCTATAACCCGCCGCCCGGCGGGCACGTGGTCATCGTACTGGACAACGGCACCACCGCCATGACCGGCCTGCAGGAGCATCCGGGCACGGGGCGCGGACTCAACCACGAGCCGACCAACCGCCTGGTGATCGAGGACCTCGCCCGCGCCACCGGCATCAAGCGCGTCCATGTGGTGGAACCCCGGCCGGGATCGGACGAGTTCGAGCGCTTGCTGGCCGAGTGCTTGGCCAGCGGCGAACTGGCGTTCATTGTGGCGCGGCGGCCCTGTTTGCTGGGGGCAAAGCAGCTCAAGGCCATTCAACAGCAATGCGAAGCCGCAACCAGCTAGAGCCATGCAAACGAAGGTAACGAACGTGGTGGTCGCCGGTCTCGGCGGCCAGGGTGTGCTCAAGGCCAGCGACATGCTGGCGGACGCGGTCTTCCTGGCGGGCCTGCAGGTCAAGAAAAGCGAACTGCACGGCATGAGCCAGCGGGGCGGGTCGGTCTGGAGCGATGTCCGCTACGGGCCGGAAGTCTTCAGCCCCATGATCCCCGCCGGCGAGGCCGACTTCCTGGTGGTGCTCGAACCCACCCAGGTCGAGCCGCATCGCGGCACGCTCCGTCCCGGCGGCGTGCTGATCACCCCCGACATGATTGACGAAAACCGCCTCTCCAACCGCCGCAGCCTTAACGTCGCGCTGCTGGGTTGTCTCAGCCGGCACTTGGAGATCCCCGAGGCCTGCTGGCAGGCGGCGGTGGCGAATCATTTGAGCGTGGCCCTTCTGGCCCCGAATTGGCAGTCTTTCCTCTTGGGCCGAAATACCGTGACCCCAACCTAACCCTACCGCACTATGAGCAAGCAACCCCCTTCCGCCTCCGGATTCCATCCCGCCTGCGCGATGGATTTCCTGCCGGTGCCGCAGTTGCGCGAACTCCAGTTCGCCCGCCTCAAGGGCATGGTCGAGCGCGCCTACCAGCACGTGAAGCTCTTTCGCGAGCGCATGGCGGCCCGCAACCTTACCCCGGCCGATCTGCGCACGCTGGACGACCTGGCCCACTTGCCGTTCACCGAGAAGAACGACCTGCGCGAAGCCTATCCCTTCGGCCTCTTCGCCAGCCCGTTGCAGGACATTGTGCGGTTTCACGCTTCCAGCGGGACCACCGGCAAGCCCATCGTCGTGGCCTACACCCAGGAAGACCTGGATGACTGGTCCACGGTGATGATGCGCAGCTTCGCCGCGTGCGGCCTGACCAACCGGGATATCATCCAGAACGCCTACGGCTACGGCTTGTTCACCGGCGGTCTCGGGGCGCACTACGGGGCGGAAGCACTGGGCGCGAGCGTCATCCCCATCTCCGGCGGCAACACCGAGCGGCAGATCATGATCCTCAAGGATTTTGGCGCCACCGCCATCTGCTGCACCCCCAGCTATTTCCTCCACTTGATCGAGCGCGCCCGCGATGCCGGGGTGGACCTCAAGACCCTCCCGCTGCGGGCCGGTATCTTCGGCGCCGAACCGTGGACCGAGGGGATGCGCCAGCGCATCGAGGCCGAAAGCGGCGTCAAGGCGTACGACATTTACGGCCTGTCCGAGATCATCGGCCCCGGCGTGGCCATGGAATGTCTCCACCAGAAAGGGCCGCACATCTTCGAGGACATGTTCTACCCCGAGATTGTCGATCTCAAGACCGGCCAGCCGCAGCCCGACGGCGTCGAGGGCGAACTTGTGCTCACCACGCTCTGCAAACGTGCCATGCCCATGATCCGTTACCGGACGCATGACATCACGGCGCTGACCTCGGAGCAATGCCCGTGCGGCCGCACCCTCCGCCGCATCCAGCGCATCGCCCGACGCAGCGACGACATGCTCATCATCCGCGGGGTCAACATGTTCCCCTCCCAGATCGAGACCGCCCTGCTGGCGGTGGAAGGCACGCTGCCGCACTACGCCATCATCGTCGACCGCGTCCACGACCTCGACACCGTCGAGGTGCAGGTCGAGGTCACCCCGGAAGTCTTCAGCGACACCGTGGGGGCGCTGGAGACGCTGCAGGCCAAGCTGACCCACAGCATCGAGTCGGTCACCGGGCTTCACGCTGAGGTCCGGTTGGTCGCGCCGCACACCCTGCAACGAAGCGAGGGCAAGGCGCGGCGGGTTCAGGACAAGCGCAAGATGTAACCCTTAGCCGGAGTCGTACCATGAAACTGAAGCAACTCTCTCTGTTCCTGCAAAACGAGCCCGGCGCCCTGACGGCCCCCTGCCGCCACCTCGCCGCCGCCGGCATCAACCTGGTCACCTTCTGTCTCGCCGATGCCCAGCAGTTCGGCATCCTCCGCATCATCACCAACGATGCCGCCAAGGCCAAAGAGGTGCTCGAACAGGCCGGGTGCCTCGTCAAGACCACCGAAGTGGTCGCCATCGAGGTGGAAGACCGGCCGGGCGGGTTGGCGCATGTGCTCGAAATCCTCGAGCGCAACCGCATCAACGTCGAGTACGTCTACGCCTTCACCATCAAGCAGGGCAACAAGGGCACTCTGGTCTTCCGGTTCACCGACCCTGACGCGGCCATCGCCATCCTTACCAAAGAGGGGGTGACCATGCTCGAGTCGGAGGAGCTGTTGCGCCGTTCGGGCAATTAGGCTGGCGTCAACGCCCCCGCAACCCAGGGCTGCATGGAACCGCTGCCGCCGCTCTGCCGCGTCGAGGCGCTGCCCTCGGACGAGGCGCTCGCTGAAACGGCGGGCGCCGAGTTCGCCCGCTGGCTGGTGAGTCCCGCCCGCGGAAACCGCGGGGCTGCGGTGGCTCTCTCGGGTGGGCGGATCGCCCTTCCTTTCTACCGGGCCACGGTACGGCACTATCCTGGAGAGGCGCCTCCGCGCGCGGAGTTCTTCTTTGCCGACGAACGCTGGGTCTCCCGTGATAGTGCCGACAGCAACCACCGCCTCGCTCGAACCGAGTTGTTCGTTCCGCTCCAAGTGCCCGCCGCGTGCCAGCACCCGCTGGTTGACGATACGACGCCTTCTGAGGCGGCCCGGCGGGCTTCGGCTGAACTCGAACGCGCCACCTCCACCGCGGCCAGGGCCGTGCCGGTGCTGGACTTGGTCATCCTCGGCATGGGAGAGGATGGACACGTGGCCTCCTTGTTCCCGGACCTCCCCTCGGAAACCGCTGACCATGGCGTCCCCTATCAGGTGGTCACTACCGCTCCCAAGCCACCCCCGATCCGTCTCACGCTCACCTACCCGGTGCTGGCGGCTGCACGCGAAGTGTGGGTGCTGGTCTCGGGCACCGGTAAAGAGGCGGCCTTGCGCGAGTCGCTGGCCGGTTCCGTCCGGCTCCCGTTGGGCCGGGTCTTGGCTTCGCGGGCGTTGACCCGGGTGTTTTCCTCGGTCCGGTCTGCCTGAGTGTTCTGACCGAGAAAAAAGCCCGCCGGCAAGGCGGGCTCTGAAAGGAATCTGGCTTCGCGCGCGGCTCAGTTATTGACCAACCGGAAGAAGCCCCGCGACCCGCTCAGCGGCACCGACTGCGTGGCCGATCCACTGGGCAGGATGGTGACCAGCGTTTCGAGCGTCCACCCGCCGAGATCGTTGGCGCGCTCCAACCGCCAAACAGTCAGCGGCTCGCCTTGGATTTCCAGCAGCAGGGTGTTGTTCGGTTGGGGGACGAACTCAGTGAAACTGGGCACGATGGCGGGCTGCCCGTCCTTGGTCCGGATGGTAAAGTTCAGAGAGTTGTTGACTTGAGGCTGGAGGGCGAAGCCGGGTAGGGAGGTCAAATCCGGGGCCATCAGACGAACGAAACTCAAGTTGACCTCATAGGTGCTGTTCGCTTCCAGCGTGTGTTTCGGAATCAGCACGGCCGTGTTGTTGTTGGTCAAAAAGTGCTGCTGGCACTGGTCCGGGGCCGACCATATGGGTGTGCCGTTCTGAGATACGGAGATCGCTACAAGGTCGTTGGAGGACGCTCCGGGAAACGCACTCCATTTGAGCACGAGGTCCGCCGCTGGGTTGATCTTCTGGGCCTCGGCCCAATTGAGCAGCTCTGGTCTGGGGGGATAGGCGAAGTCGGCAACCGCGATGGCGACGTTGAAAACGGTTCCGTCACTGCGGTTGCCAGTAAGACGATAGAGTCCCGGCGGGCATTGGGCGCTCAAGGCCTCCTGGCTGGGGCACAGAACGGCCGCCACCAGGGGGACACCAGGCCCCAGGCTGCTGAGGGTCATCGTTGTCCCACCGGGAACGTCGAGCGTGGCGGCATTGAGCGGGTTGTTCGTTGGATTGAATACGTAGTTGTAGAATATGGCGGGCTGCAACGGGTCGGGCACGGCGGTCGTGGCCTCGTTCTGGTTGAACCTCAGACACCATGCGAGGCTCACGACACCCAGACCGTCGCCGAACGGTTGGTCACAGGGGTTTGGAGCGTTTTCTGCGGAAGGCGCGAAACCAGTTCCCTCAGACCAATCCCGATTCTCCGTCGCCCTCGCCATCGGCGAGGCGGTCAGCGTGACGGCGATGGTGAGGACCAGCCAGGCGCGAATGCGGTCGAAGTGCCTCGCGGCTCCCTTGCCGTTTGCGGTATAGGCCTGCTGCAGCTTGCGTCGCTTCATGAAACTGCACGAGCTTACTGGCGGCGGCAGGGCGGCGCAAGCGCTCCTGCATGGTGTCCGGGCGTCTCACGCGCCCGGCCACTGCACCGCAAACAAAAAGCCCGCCGGCAAGGCGGGCTCGGAAGGGAATCTCGCTTCGCGCGCGGCTCAGTTGTTGACCAGCCGGAAGAAGCCGCGCGATCCGCTGAGCGGCACCGACTGCGTGGCCGTTCCGCTGGGCAGGATCGTGACCAACGCCTCGAGCGTCCACCCGCCGAGATCGTTGGCGCGCTCCAACCGCCAAACAGTCAGCGGCTCACCCTGGATCTCGAGCAGAAGGTTGTTGTTGGGCTGAAGCTCGAACTTGGTGAACTTCGGTCCGGTCGCGGGGGTGCCCCCCTTCGTCTTGATCGTGAGGTGCAGGCTGACCGTGGCTTGGGCCATGATGCTGAAATCGGGCACCGTATTGGTGTCCACGGCCCCCATCGACATGAAGGTCAGGCTGACCGTGTACGTGGTGGCTTTCGCCAGCGTGTTCGCGGGAATCAGCACCGCCGTGTTGTTGTTGGTCAGGTAGTGCTTCTTGCACTCATCCGGCGCGATCCAACTGAAGCTCGGCGCGGCGGTGATGCCAACCGAAACGGTCTGGTTCTGGCTCTGGTTGGGGATGCCTTTCCACCGCAGCAGGAAGTCAGCCGTCTCGTCGATGCTCTGGGCTTCGGTGTAGTTGAGGATCTCCGGCGTCGGCGGCCACGCCAGGGTGGTGGTGTCGATGTTCGGGCTGAGGGTGGCTCCGTTCTGGCGGGTGGCATTGAGCTTGTACAGGCCAAACGGGCGGTCGGCATCCAGCGCGGCCTTGCCGGCGTAGTCGCCGTAGGCGTACATCGCCGTGCTGAAGGGCATGTTGCTCAGAGTGAGGGTGGCGCCTCCGGGCACTTGGAGCGTCGCCGTGGCGATCGGGTTGTTCGTCGGGTTGACGATCGAGGCGTAGAACATGGCAGGTTCCTCCGCTGCGGGAACCACCGTTTGCGGCCCTGTCTGTTCGTAGTCCAGGAACTTGCCCACACCGATCACGCCGCGGCTGTAGTCGGGCTCCGGGTTGCAGGGGTCCACGACTCCACTCTCCTCGGTGGTGAAAGTGCCCGTGAAGACTCCGGTGGGCAACTTGTTGCCGGCCACATCCTTGAACAGTGACAGGACGGTTGTCGGGTTCAGCCTCCACGTAATCTGCGTCTTGGACGGAAGGTCCTCCAAGTAGGTGCAAGTCAGGGTCTTAGCATCGCCAGACCAACTCGTCTGGAACTTGTTGCCACTGACGCCAATCCACTCGATCGAGATGGCCGGATCCATCGGTTCGCTAAAGGTGAAGACCACCGGGCTGTGGACCGAAACGCCCGTCGACATCGTCATCGGCACGCTGGAGAGGAGCACGGGCGGCGTAGTGTCCTGCCCGCCCACCGTTTCCGTGGTAAACGACCCGCTGGTCATAGCGAGCTTATTGCCGGCTTTGTCCTTGAACAGTGAGAGCGGTGCGGTTGGGTTCAAAGTCCAGCCGATCAAGGTGTTCGAGGGAAGGTCCTCACTGTAGGTGCAGCTCAGAGTCTTGGCGTCGGCCGACCAATCGTAACTGAACTTGGCGGCGCTGACGCCGGTCCAGTCGATGCTGACGGCGGCCACGGTGTCCTGCATCGCTTCGTTGAAGGTGAACTTGATGGTCTTGTCCACCGGCACCTCCGTGCCGCCGTTGGACGGATCGGAAGCCGACAGGGTCGGCGGTGTCGTATCGGGGCCCGCGCTGGAGGTCCCGGTAGTGAAGATGGCTTGAGTCTGTTTGTGGAATCCGATCACCCCAGTTGCTCCAGGGTAGCTCGTGGTGTCTTTGGAGGCGACCTTCAAAAACAGCACGAGGACTACATGCATCGTATTGGTCTTGAGTGTGTTGGCGGGAATGACTGCCTTGGTGGTTAGTCCAGAGAGTGCGCCAGCGGTTCCGGGGTTGGGGGTCGCCCAAGAAGTGCCTGACCCCGTCACGTCAAACACGGTGACAGTTACATAATCACTAGCGGTGGCACCGGTAAACCCGCTCCAAGTGACTTCGAAGTCCTTGCCGGGATCCATCCCATCCAGCGCGGCGTAACTGGTGATGGTGGGCGCCCCAGGCAGGTTTCCAGTCGGCAGGTTAAGCGTCAGTTCTTTGGCGCCGTCGTTTGCTCCTTGGATGGCGAGAGTGTAATTGCCGCTCGGATAGCTGGCATTGAGAGCTTCGATCGTTTCTGCGGTTGCTTGGAACATCATTGTCAACGGGTCGTCAGCAACGGGGTCGAGGTACTCCGCCGTGCTCGGATCGGCCTGCGGAGTCAGAATGCTGGCTTCGGTCACCGTGTCGGCCCCTGTGAGTCGAAGCGAGGTGTAGAACTCGTACTCGGCCGTGAGTTCCATGGGCGCGGCGGCTGAGAACTGAATCAGCGTCGCCCCTTTGGTGAGCGTAAAACCCTGCACATCCCCTGCCAGCGCGGGGCGCGCAAGGGTGAGGAGGCCGGCAAGGACCATCAGGCTGGCCGCCGGCAAGAGACCGTGGTTAGGCTTCATGAGGCTTCGTCTCCAATAGGTTGGGTTATCGGTCGGTTTTGAGCATCCATCTGCTAATCAGGAACCAACCGTTACCAGAAATGCCGACGCAACGCAAGACTGCGCCAAGGCACGAAAGCTTTTGACCAACCCGCGGAGAGTCGCTACACCATCCCTGGAAACGGAAGGCTTCCGCGCCTCATCATGAATTTGACGCTCGCATGTTTCGCCAAGTCGCAAGTGGACCTGCTCCGCATCCTCGAACTCTCCACCCTCGAGGGGCAGATCATCATTGCGGTGTTGCTGATTTTCTCGGTCTTTGCCTGGTCCGTCATGGCCTCCAAGGCTTTGGAGATGCGCCGGGCCCGGCGGCTCAACGGCTTCTTCGATCTGGAGTTCCGCCGGCAGCCGAAGGTGATGGGCATCTTCGAGCGCAAAATCGAGGCGGAGGGTTGTCCGCTGTTTTCCGTCTATAGAGCTGGGTGCCAGGAGTTGGAGGCCCGTCTGCGCAAGCCGGCGGCGCCCGCGACCCGGGCACGAATTACGCTGATTAGCATGGAACACGTCAAACGCGCCCTCGAACGCGCGGTGGCCCAGGAAGCCCTCCGGCTCGAATCCGGCCTCATCCTGCTCGCCATCGCCGTCAGCGGCGCCCCCTTCCTCGGCCTGCTGGGCACGGTCTGGGGCGTCATGAGCGCGTTCAGCTACGTCGCCATGCAGGGCAAGGCCGACCTGCAGACCATGGCCCCGGGCGTGGCCGGCGCGCTGATCACCACCGTCGCCGGTTTGCTCGTTGCCATTCCCTCCATGTTTGGCTACAACTGGCTGGTTCACACCTTGCGGGTGCTGACCGTCGAGCTGGACAATTTCGCGCAGGAACTGGTTTCCCGCATGGAGACCGAATACTTGGATGATGACCGAGACCCCGAGCCAGACCGCTCCGCAACCGGAGCACAATGAGCGCGGCCTGCTCTGCGCGCGGTGCGAGCATCTCAATCGCCTCGGCCAGACCCAGTGCGAGAAGTGCGGCGCGCACCTGTTCGTGGTGTGCCGCCACTGCGGCCATGAGAACCAGCGCGTTCATACCCGCTGCCGCCAGTGCCATCGCCGTCTGCATGGCGGCCTCTTTCACCAGCACCACCACCACCATCACACCCAGGTCAACCGCCGCGCGTTGATCTACTCGGCCGCCGCGGTGCTCATTGTGGCGGGCCTGGTCGGCGCTTGGTTCCTGATGCGCTTCCTGAACTCGGCCAACCCCGCCATCATCCGCTGACCCATGCGCCGTTTCTCCCAGCGCAACGCCCTCGTCACCCTCAGCGACATCAACATCACGCCGCTGCTGGACCTGGCGTTCGTCCTCCTCATCATCTTTGTCATCACCACCCCGCTCCTCGAACAGGGGATGGACCTGCGCCTGCCCCAGGGCGGCAAGGCGGACCAGCAGATCGAAAAGGAGGATGTCCGCACCGTCGAGATCGACGCGCAGGGCCACTATTCGCTCGACCGGACCCGCATGGGCATCGGCGAATTGGAGCGGCAGTTGGTCCTGGCCTACCAGCGCAACAAGGAATTGGTGGTGTTCATCCGCTGCGACCGCGAGGCGGTGGTGAATCATCTCTACCCGGTCATCGACCGGTGCCAGAAAAACGGCATCAACCGCTTCTCGATGCGCACCGAGCCCTCCCGCAAATGAGCAAGCTCCCCTCCCGTTGTTTCTTTGGCTCGACGCTCATCCACGGGGCGCTGCTGGGAACGCTGTGGGTGGTGAGTTCCGGCTTTCTCAAGAGCCAGCACAAGCCCACGGACATGGGGCCGGTGATGACCTGGGTGAATCCGGACAATCTCAAGCTCGTGGACCGTCCGGGCATGGTGGGCGGGGGTGAGCCCCAACCTGCTCCGCCTGAGGCCAAGCCCGACGAGCCGGTGACGGGGCCGCCACCGCTGGACCCGCTGCCCGTGCAGCCCAAGGCGGTGGAACCACCCCCCCAAGCGCCACCCAAAGGCACTGTGGACGAGCCTCCGCCCCAACCAGAGCCCGCGGCCAAGCCGGCTCCGGAGCCTCCCCCGGAACCCAAGCCCAAGCCCAAGCCGGCGCCCAAGGCCAAGGCGCCCAAGACTCCCAAGGCGCAGGCCAAGGCGGCTGAGAAGGCGGACAAGCCGGAATTGCCAACCGCCAAGCCAGACAAGACCGAAAAGGTCGACAAGACGGCCAAGGCTGACGATTCGAGTAACGACAAAGCGGAGGAAACGACGCCCAAGCCGCAAACCAAGCCGGCCCCCAAACGCCAGATCAAGGTGGATCTGCGTGTCAAGACGGGTACCCCTGATGGCGTAGCCGAGGCCGCCGCCGAGGCCAAGCGTCGGCAGGACGCGCGGGAGCGGGCCGAGCAGGCTGCCTACGCTCAGGCCCAGGCCCAAAGGCAGGCCCTGATTGAGAGTCGCCGTCAGATGATCGGCAGCACCGTCACCGGCATTCAAGGCGGGCTTTCCTCGTCCACGGCAGTCTCTGTCCCTGGCGCCTATGGCGAGGCCTACATGGACTACGGTCTGTTCGTGAAGAGTCGCTACGAGGCGGCTTGGCGTCCTCCAAGCGATCTTTCCGACCAGAATCCTACCGTCAAGGCCGAGGTCATCATCGCTCGGGATGGTACCATCGTTTCCACCCGAATCCTCCAGAAGTCAGGCATTGCCGCGCTAGACAAGTCGGTCAGCGAGGCGCTGGGGCGGGTCGATACGATTGGCAAGTCTTTCCCTGAAGGCGCGAAGGACGAGAAACGTCAATTCATCATCAATTTCAACCTCAAGAGTCGAAGAGCGAACGGATGAAAGCTATTTCAGCATACGGATGGCGGCCCGCCCTCATGGTGTTGGCCCTTGCGGCGATGTTGGCAAGCCCGCTTGCCTCCGCACAGCAGGAAGTAACCGTCGAGAGTTTCGGTGCCGGCACCAAGCGCATCCCGGTGTCGGTCATCGGGTACTCCGGCGAGGCGGCCTCCGTGCTGCGCTTCGATCTCGAGATCGCGGGCATGGAGTTGGTAAACGAGGAGCAAGCCCAGTTTGTGCTGCGCGGCGCCAATGACGGCCAGGTGGAAGGGCGCCTCACCGACGCCATCAACAAAGCCACGCTCGTTGCCAAGTCCTACTCGGGCGGCAACACCCGCTCGCAGGCGCATGCCTTGGCGGATGACGTCGTGGCGGCCATCACCAAGGTCCCCGGCATCGCCCGCACCAAGATCGCCTTTAAGGTGCACCAGGGCAGCACCAGCGAAATCTACGTGTCCGACTACGACGGCCGCAACGCGGTGGCGATCACCAAGGACAACAGCATCGTGGCCGCTCCCTGCTGGGTGCCGGGCCAGCGCCGCCTTTACTACACCACCTACAAGTACGGCAATCCCGACATCATTTTGCATGACCTGAACTCGGGGAACCGCACCTTGGTGGCCCGCTATTCCGGCCTCAACACGAGCGCCGCCGCCTCGCCGGACGGTTCGATGATGGCCATGATCCTGAGCAAGGGGGGCAGCCCGGATGTCTACGTGGCCCAGGCCGATGGCTCGCAACTGCGCCAAGTGACCAAGACACGCGAGGACGAGTCTTCGCCTTGCTGGTCGCCGGACGGTCGGACCGTGCTCTTCGCCGCCAGGATCGACGGGCGGCGGGTCCTGGCCAAGGCGCCCGCGGGCGGCGGCGCCATGCAACGGCTGTCCCTCGGCGGGGTTTCCAACCCTTCCGAGCCCGATTGGTCGCCAGACGGCAAGTGGATCGTCTTTACCGCCCAGATGGGGGGCTTCGAGATCTGCGTCGTGCCCGCCAAAGGCGGGGAGGCCAAGGTGCTGGTCTCGGGCGAGGATCCGAGTTGGGCGCCCAACTCG
>CAYYMW010000090.1:0-19618 GCA_964472515.1 uncultured Verrucomicrobiota bacterium
AATGCTCTTTTTACTCACGCCCGACTCGTTCGCCGCGCCCTTGCCGGCCTCCATGACCACGGTTTGCTCCCGCAGTTCGTGCCTTCACCGCCTCCCATCCTGTGAATCCTGTCCTCCCCAATCCTGCTGTGCGCAGCACCGTCCGTCCCGCTCGTTTCCCGCCCGACAGGCCTCAATACCTGCAAATAGCAGCAAACAGCGGCAAAATCACGATGCGCGATGGTCTGAGCAAAGGGCTCGGCAGCCCGGGGTTTGGGGGGCTTCGCCACCAGCCGGCAGGAATGCCTCACACGAGAGCGGCACGCCTTGGCAGCTGCGGCCTACGTCAATGCGAGCGTTCGGGCGGTGGCGAGGACGCGTTGAGTGATGGCCGGCAGGGCGGCCTCGACTGGCTCGGTGAGGCCGACGGCAAGGGTGAAGGGGTCTTCGACTTCGATGGCGAAGATCTTCAAGGTCCGGGGCATGTCCATGCCGAGCACGCGGCCCAGTTCGAGGACCTCGCCGACGCCGAGGAAGTGCGGCGAGATGGCGCGGAGGACCTTGAGGGAGTCTTCCGTGACTTCGTGCAGGAAGCCCGGCGGGGCCTCGCCCAGGCGGACGGAATCGACGACGATGACATTCTCGAAGCCGACCATGTAGTCGAGCAGCGAAAGGCCCATTTCGCTGGTCTCCACCGGGATAATGGAGTCCTCCGGCTCGAGGTGTTCGCGCAGGGCACGGACGACGCGGAGTCCGACAGCGTCGTCCCGCAGGATGTCGTTGCCCAAGGCCAGCACGAGCACCTTGCCGCCATGGGCGGGGAGGTCGGGCGTCCACCACTGGCCGAAGCTGGTGGTCTCGGCGGAGGCGGGCTCCGCCACTGGGACCGGGACGGGCATGGGCGCCGGCGGCTAGGATTGAACCAACTGGCGCACCAAGGCGCGATCCGGGCCGTAGATGTTCACCGCCAACGGCAGGTGGCCGGGGAGCGAGTGGGTGGCGCAGCCGAGGCAGGGATCGTATGCCCGGAAAGCCATCTCGACCATGTTGAGCAGGCCTTCGCTGACGTTGCCCTGCTTGATGAGGCCCTTGGCCGCGCGCTCGACGCTCATGGCGATGCGGGCCGCGTTGTTTTGCGTGGCCACGATCATGTTGGCGCGGGTCATGATGCCGCGCGCGTCGGTCTCGTACTGGTGGAACAAGGTCCCGCGCGGGGCTTCGACCACGCCGATGCCCAGGGTCGGCTTCTGAGTGGGAACCGTACGGACGTTCTTGGAGAGGATGTCCGGGTCGTTCAGCAGCTCGACCATGGTTTCAGCGGCCTGGATCATCTCCACCACCCGCGCCCAGTGGTTGGCCAGGGTGTGATGGACCGGCCTGCCGCCGAGGGTCTTGAAATACTCTTCGTAAGCCTGCCGGGCCTGCGGGGTGGCCATGCCGTCCGCCGCGTTGAGGCGGCCCAGCGGGCCGACCGAGTAGATGCTCGTCTTGGGGCCTTCCTCGAACCCCTGCCAGCCGAGCGGCTTGAGGTAGGTGAACTTCATGTAGCTCCACGGCTCGACGTGCTCGGCCACGTAGTCGCGGTACTTGGAAGCGGGGAATTTGACGTATTCCTTGCCGGTGGGATCGACCACGCGGAGCTGGCCGTCGTAGAAGTTCACGCGGTTCCGCTCGTCGACCATCCCCATGTAATAGGTCTTGTGGGAGTAGTCGGCGGAGGTGATGAGCTTCACGTAGTCAGGGTTCTTGAGCACGATATCGGTGAACACCTGCTTGGTGAAGAGGGCGAATTCGAGCCCGTCTTTGGCCAGTTCCTGCATCTTGGGCAGGTCGGCGGGATTGAGGCTCTTGGAGACGCCACCGGGAAGGCCCAGCACGGGATGGACGACCTTGCCGCCGAAATAGGCGATGATCTCGCGGATGCGCCGCCGCATGGAGATCACCTTTTTGCCGACCTCGACGCCGACCTTGCCAATGACGCCGACGATGTTGCGTTCCGCCGCCGGGGCCATGGGACCGACAATGAAATCCGGCCCGCCCAGCACATAGACGTGCAGGGCGTGGTCCTCCAACATGAAGGCGTTGTAGACAAGCTCGCGGATCTTCCGGCCGGGGGCGGTGGGGGTGACCTTGTAAAGGTCGTCCAGCGCCTTGGCGCCGGCCATGTGGTGGGCGGTGGGGCAGACGCCGCAGATGCGGCTGGTGATCTGGGGCATGTCTTCCGCCGGGCGGCCGAGGCTGAAGACCTCGAACCCGCGCAGCTCGGGAACCTGCATGTAGGCCCGCTCGACGTCGCCCTTCTGGTCGAGGAAAATATCGATCTTGCCGTGACCCTCGAGCCGGGTGATGGGGTCGATGGTGATGTTGCGGCGCTGTTGCTGGTAACCGGCGTTGGCGCGGGCCGCGCCCTCGTTCCAGGATTGTTGGCTGGCTGCGTTCATGGGAGAGCGGGGGTCAGTTGGGCAGGTTGATCTTGCGGCGCAGGATGCTCTTGGCCAGACCATACCGGTAGAAGGTGCCCACCGGGTCGGGGATGCCGGCCAAGGTCCGCTCGATGCCGTCCTCGTCCTTGGCGGCGATGTTGGCGCAGAGAGAGGAAAGGATCTTGGCGCCCTGGTCGCGGACGCGGGAGGTGGGGCCGAAGCAGCCGGTGCACGGCATGTTGCCGCTGGTGCAGGCTGCGTCGCAACCGGCGCGGGTGGCCGGTCCCATGCAGACGACTCCCTGCGCGAGGAAGCACTTCTCCGGATCGAGGAGCTTCTCGTGGGGACGCTTGAACTCGGTGAAGGCCAGGTCGGCAGGCTTGGTGGACTTCCGCGAGCATTCGTCGCAGAGCGCCATGTCCGGCGCGATCACCGAGCCCTTGGGCGGGAGTTTGCCTTCGAGCAGGGCGCCCACGGCGGCCTTGGTGATCTTGGGGGTCGGGGGACAGCCCGGGACGTAGTAATCCACCTCGACCACTTGGTCGAGCGCGCGGACGACGTTGTGGAGTTCCGGCAGGTGAACCTCGCGATCCGCTTCGGCGAACTTCTGCTGCGGCCGGACCTTGGCCTCATTGACCACGGTGGGGGCGTCCTCGTAGTTGTACTTGAGGATCTGCTCGCGGCTGAACTGGTTGGCCAGGCCGGGGATGCCACCGGTATGGGCGCAGGAGCCGTAGGCGATCAGATACTGCGCCTTGCGGCGGAGCAGATGGGCCATCTCCTCCTGCTCGGTGGAGCGGATGGCGCCGTTCAGGAAAACAGCCACGATCGACTTGTCGGGCATCGCACGGACGTCGGAGTACTTGAAGTCCATGGCCACCGGCCAGAGGACGATGTCCACCTTCTCGACGACGCCCAGGATGTCCTCGGCCAAGTCGACGACGGTTTCCTCGCAACCTCCGCAGGAGGCGCACCAGTAGAATCCGACCTTGGGTTTAGACATGGGCGACCTCCGGTTGCGCGTGGGGCGCGGGTTTGAGGGCTTCGCGGGCCTCGACTTCGTGGGTGAAAGCGGTGATCTCCTTGTCCCATTCCTCGAACTTGGCGGGCATGCCGAGCGGGCCCAGCTTGCGGATCTGTTCGGTCATCTCGTTGATGACCGTCTTGACCTTGTCGCCTTCGGCGGCGGAGATCCACTCGAGGCGGACCCGCTGCTCCTCGATGCCCATGTCGGCGAGCATGCGTTTGAGGAGTTGGAAGCGGCGGAGCATCTTGTAGTTGCCCTCCACGTAGTGGCAGTCGAAGGGGTGGCAGCCGCCGACGAGGACCCCATCCGCGCCCTTGGCAAGGGCTTCCATGATGAACTGCGGATCGACGCGGCCGGAGCACATGAGCCGGATCACGCGGACGTTGGAGGCGTACTTGAGGCGGGACACCCCGGCGAGGTCCGCCGCGGTGTAGGTACACCAATTGCAGAAAAACGCCACGATGCGTGGCTTCCAGTCCTTAGTCATAAGCCAGAACTCCCTTGATTTCGCTGAACACTTCGTCGTCGTCGAACAGGTTCTGCACGATGGAACCCGACGGGCAGGAGGCCACGCAGGTGCCGCAACCCTTGCAGAGGGCTTCGTTGATCGTGGCCTTCTTGAGGGCTTCGTCGAAGGTAATCGCTGTGTAGGGACACAGGGGGAGGCAGGATTTGCAGCCGCAACACTCGTCGGCCAGCACATAGGCGGTGTTGGGTTCCTGCTCGATGAAGCCCTTGTCGATCAGGGCAAGGGCTTCGGCGGCGGCCGCACCGGCCTGGGCCACGGTATCGGGGATGTCCCGCGGGCCCTGGCAACAACCGGCGATGTAGATGCCGTCGGTGAAGGTGTTGACGGGCGCCAGCTTGGGATGGCGTTCGAGGAAGAAGCCCTCGCCGCCGCAGCTCATGTTGAACAGGCGGCGGACGGCCTGGGCATCGGCCTGCGGTTCCAAGCCGGTGGAGAGCACTACCATGTCCACCGGGATGCGGCGGACGTAACCGGCCAGCGTATCTTCCACCCGAATGACCAACTTGCCCTCTTCCTCGGGGGTCATGGCCCAATCGGTGACCTCGCCCACGCGCCCGCGCACGAAATGGACGCCTTCGGCCAGGAGCTTGTCGTAGAACTCCTCATAGCCTTTGCCCGGGGTGCGCATGTCGATGTAGAAGCTGTAGACCTCCGCCCCGCTGTGTTCCTTGAGCAGGTGGGCCAGCTTCATCGAGTACATGCAGCAGACGCGCGAGCACCAGCGGTTGGTCTTCTTGTCGCGCGAGCCCACGCAATGGATGATGCCGATGGACTTGGGATGGTTGCCGTCGCGCATGACGACCTCGCCGCCCGTGGGGCCGGAGGCGTTGACCAAGCGCTCGATTTCGAGCGCGGTGTAGACGTTCGGGTAGGTCCCGTAACCGTAAGCGGGGATGCGCTTGGCGTCGAAGGTCTGGAACCCCGTGGCCACGATGATCGAGCCGACCTTGACCTCGCTGTGGGTCTCCTTCTGGGTGAAGTCGATCGCCTTGCGGTCGGCGCACGCTTCAACGCAGGTCTTCTTGCACTTGCCGGTCTTGAGATTCAAGCACGTGTCCGGATCGATGAGCACCATCTGCGGCGTCGCTTGGGGGAAGGGAATGTAGACCGGCTTGCGCTTGCCCAAGCCCATGTTGAATTCATCCTCGAACTTCGGGGTCTTGTAGACACAGGCGTCGATGCACTCGAGGCAGCCGACACAGGCATCCTCCACGATGTACCGGGGCTTGTGCTTTACCTGGACGGTGTAGTTGCCCACGTAGCCATCCATCTTGGTGACCTCGGAGTAGGCCCAGAGAGTGATGTTCTCGTGCGAACCGACGGCGGACATCTTGGGAGTCAGGATGCACGCGGCGCAGTCGAGGGTCGGGAAGGTCTTGTCGAACTTGGCCATATGGCCGCCGATCGAGGGCTCGCGCTCGACGAGGTAGACCTTCTTGCCGGCGTTGGCGAGGGTCATGGCGGCGTGGATGCCGGCGATGCCGCCGCCGACCACCAAGACGTCGGGATTGATGGGGACGCGCTTGGTTTCGAGGGCCTTGTGATGGGCCACCCGGTTCACCGCGGCCTGGCTGAGGGCCTTGGCCTTGGCCGTGGCTTCGGCGCGGTCGGTGTGCACCCAGGAGTCGTGCTCCCGGATGTTGACCATGTGGAAGAAGAACGGGTTGAGCCCGCCGGCCTCGGTCGCGCCGCGGAAGGTGTGCTCGTGCAGCAAGGGCGAGCAGGAGGCCACCACGATGCGGTTGAGCCTGTGCTCCTTGATATCCTGGGCGATCAACTCCTGCCCGGGATCCGAGCACATGTACTTGTAGTCGCGGGAGAGGGCCACGTTGGGCAGCGTGCCGACGAACTTGGCCACCTCGGGACAATCCACCATCGCGGCGATGTTGCTGCCGCAATGACAGACGTAGAAACCGATCCGGATGTCGCTCTGCTGGTTATCCATGATGCTCACCTATGGGCTGGAGATTGCTCGTGGAACGCGCCGGGTCAGGCCACTTGGGACAGGGGCTTCATCGGCACCAAGCTGCGGTGCAGGCCCAGTTCCTTCTCCGGCAGGCCAAAGGCCAACCCCATCAACTGAGTGAAGTAGACGGTCGGAATCGGGACCGGCTCCCACTTGGCCTCGATCTTGTCATGATAGCTGTCCAGGTTGAATTGGCAGAGCGGGCAGACAGTGGCAATGACGTCCGCCCCGCGTTTGATGGCCTCCTTGAGCAGGATGTAGCTCAGGCGCAGCCCGGCCTCCGGCACCGTGCCGGTAAGGCTGCCACCACAGCACTTGGTCTTGAGGGGATACCGCACCACGGTGGCCCCTAGCGCCTCCATGAGGCGGTCCATGGTGACGGGGTTAGTCTGGTCATCGAAGGTCGAATAGGGCCGGACAATCTGGCAGCCGTAGTAGGCCGCCACCTTGAGCCCCTTGAGCGGCTTCGACACCTTCTGTTTGATGGCTTCCAGGCCCACGTCGTTGATCAGGATGTCCAAGGGATGGCGCACCGGGAGGTCGTCGCGGCACTTCAGATTGGCCGTGGCGAGGGCCTTGACCACCTTCTCCTTCATCACCGGATATTCGTGCATGTAGTGCTGGGTCTTGTTGAGCACCAAGTAGCAGGCGCTGCACGGCGCCATGAGGTGGGCCTTGCCCTTTTGTTCCGCCAAGGCCAAGTTGCGCGCCGCCAGGACGCAGGCCCGGACCTCGTCGATCGCCATGTAAGCGGTGGCCCCGCAGCAATTCCAGTCGTCCAACTCGTCGAGCTCGATGCCCAAGTGCTTCATGACCGGCAGCAGGGACTCCTCGTAAGCGCGTCCCGTGCCCTTCAGCGAACAGCCTGGAAAATAGGAGTATTTCATAGGATCACCTCAATGCGCCGTGCTGCCGTTCATGATGCCGGCCAACTCGCTGCGCCGTTGGATGCGGGCCTGGCCAATTTCGAAGCGGCCGGTCTTGAGTAAGCCCAGGCCAAGCTTGGTCATTCCCAACGCGCCCAACGGATTGGTGCGCAGGAACATCTTGCTGGCGAGCAGGGTCTCGTTCACGCGGCCCCATTCGTGCACCATCTTGTTGAACTCCTCGGCCAGCACGGGGATCGGGAAGTGTTTCGGATAAACCTTCTCCTTGATGGCCCGCTGCTTGAGCTCGTACATGATGTCGGTGATCCGGATCTGGCGCGGGCACTCCGTAGTGCAGGCGTAACACGAAGCGCAGAGCCAGATGGTCAGACTACTCAGCACTTCGGTCTTGAAGTCGGAGCGCGTCATCGCCATGACCTGGCGTGGCGAATAGTCCATGTAGATGCTCAGCGGGCAAACCCCGGAACAAGTGCCGCATTGGATGCAACTTTCCAGTTGCTCGCAACCGGGTACGCTCATGATCTCCCGGCCGAAGCCCTTCACCCGATCAGCCTCGTACTTGATCGTGCGTTTGATGTCGCTCATAAGAATCCGCTTGTCTGAGCCGCCCGGACCCGGCTTGGCGCCCACCAAGCCCGCTCCGGCATGTTCCGACGGCACGTAACGATCCGTGCATTCAGCCATTCACCCGCCCACCATTTCCCGAGCCCAGCAACAATGAACCACCCGCAAAGGGCCGCCCACGGCGGAAGCTCGATTGACTGTCTGATGCAGTACTTATCTCTGCTGGAACAACCGTGCTAACCGTGGATTGCCTAATAGTTATCCTTTTTTGCCCAAGCCGTGACAATTTTGCGAAAAGCGCCTTGTAGGGCAGCCTGTGGAAGACTTGAACAATGGTAACATCCTTGATGTCAAGCGGGTGCGTCGACGGTCTGTTTGCGGTCCATTCGCGCTTCCGCCAGATGGCTGCCCGATGACGGCCGGCGTTCCGTGAATATCTTTGTCAAACCAAGCCTTGTCACCATGCATTGCACTTATGAATATCATCACTCCGATGCCAACTCGCAGACATCCAAGCAGCTCGGACAGGAACGGCTTCCAGCGGCCGTGGCATCACCTTTACACATGTGCTCATTCGCCCTGCTCATCCTGGACTGCAACTGCTTCCAACCCTGAGCATGCTTCTCGAAAGCGCCCGATCGAACGCTGCCCGGCCTGCCCTTGCCTACGATCATCCGGTTTGCATGGCCGGCTTGGACTACCTCAGCCGGCGCAGCCGGCCATCCGCACTCACCTCGATTTCCTGCGCACCCGCAGGCAGGTCCACCTCCGTCTGCCTGCCTCCCGGCCAGCGCACCCATAGCGCTTCCGCCGCCAAGCCACCACCCATAACCTGAACGGCGCCATCCTGCGACCAATAGCCGGCGCCGGCGTGGATTTCGCGGGCCGGGCCAAGCGCACCGCCCGCCTTGAGGCGAAGCACCGCGCCGACGGCGCCAGGATTGCCGGACGAGCCGGCCAAGCGCACGCGTAGCCCTTGGTTGGCGGTTCGGTTGTGAAATAGACCCGTGGCGTTGGCATTCTGGGCAACCGCCAAATCCGTTCGGCCGTCGGCGTCATAGTCAGCCGCGGCAGCACCGCGTTGCTCGCCGTAGATCAGAATGCCGCTGGCCTGTCCCGCCACGGGCGTCAACCGACCATCGCCGAGTCCGCGCAAAAGCAGACCGCGTCCCGCATCCTGCCGCCAATCTTCCGGATGCACGCCGAAGAAGTTCTGCGCCAGGAAGCAGTCCTCATGTCCGTCCCCGTCGAAGTCCGCCACCACGACGCCGAAGGCGGGGGCCCATTGGGCTTCTGCCGGCAGGGGGACGGCTTCGAACCGCCTTCCGCGGTTGAGGAACACGGTGGTGGCGAGATGTCCTGCGTTCACGACCAGCGCTTGTTTCCATTGCTCCCCGGCAATCGTCTCAAGCGTGGCCTTTCCAAAGTCAGCGAAGGTACCCACCCGATCCTGAATGGACATGAGAGCCATCCGGAACGCCCGCAGGCCGCGGTCGGGTACCTCGCGCTGCAGGCGCTCGTCCCAACCCGCCTCCAAGGGGTCGATGCGGCCGAACCCCTCGAAGTCGGCGTAGTAGAGTTTGCGGGGGTGTTCCAACGTGGCCCGATGCCGGTGGTTCAAGCCCCAGTTGGCGCCCACCAAATCCATGCGGCCGTCTCCATCGAAATCGCCGGCCGCCACTCCATTCCACCAACCGCTGAGGCAATCCAGGCCCCACTCGTGAGTGGCCTCGTGCAGGCGGCCATGGTCGTTCTCGAAGACCCGAAGGGCCCCCCAATCGCAGGCCAGGACGAGCGCGGGCCAACCCTGGCCTTGAAGGTCAGTCCAAACAGCGGACGAGACCAGGCCAACCTGCTTGAGGACGAGCGTATTGGTCACATCCGGCGTCCAGTGCCCGTCCAGAAGGCGGTACAGGCGCGAACTGGCGGGCTGCGGATACCGGCCTGGCAGACAGCGGCCACCGACGAACAGGCCAAGGGTCCCATCGCCCGTGTAGTCCGCGAGCGCAAGCGGGCCAAAGCTGTCGAGGGCGGCCGGGATGGCCTCGACCGGGGCATTGCTGGATACAGCGAAGGACTGCACGCCGGGTCCCGAAGTCAGCCCGTCCTCGTAGTTGGCAGCGGCCACCAGAAGTCGCGCAGAGCCCACAGCCACGCCCCAGCCGACCATGCCAGCCTGGTCACGGGTGGCGACGGGGTTCCATACACCATCCTCCGCCCGATCGAAGCGCCCGTTGCCACGGTTCCAGAAGACCGCCAAGCGTCCGCCACGGCCGGTGCCCACGGCGAGGTCCTCAAGACCGTCTCCGTTCAAGTCGCCCCAGGCAAGGCCGGGGCCGAGCTGGCTTAGCTTGCGCGGCAGGAGCGGCTGACGGGCATAGTCATCGAAGGGCTCCTCGGCATGACGATGGCCCAGCGAGGCGGAGACATCCTCGAAGAGCGGAACTGGCCTGTCAGGCAGGCTCCGGGGAGAAACCGGCGAGCCGGGTTCCACAATCTCGTAGCGACAGTTGGGCGCGGCATTAGTGACGACGCTCCGCCGGCCACTGCGCCAGAGAACCTCGATGGTCAATGGGCCACCCGCGGAGCCAGCGGCGAAGGTGCGCGTGGGCGCATCCGATGAGAGGTAGCGGCCGCCCGCCATGATTTCCTGGGACTGGAGTACCGGCCCCCCAGTCACCGAGATTCGCGCGCCGATCCCCTGGGTGTTGGGCGTCATTCCTTTCAATCGGACCGCCAGCCGGGGTGCAGGGGATTCGTTACGGTAGAGCGCGGCAACGCCGTTCAGGTTGTTGACCGCCACGTCCAGGTCCCCGTCGTTGTCCAAATCCGCCAAGGCCTGACCTTGGGAAACGGCCGTGCACTGGTAACCCCAACGGTCGCCGACTTCTTCGAAAGTCAGGTTGCCCCGATTGCGAAAGGCCACATTCGGGGTGGGGAGACGAGGGTAGCGGCGATTGAGTTTCACCTGCTCGGCAGGAGTCAGGGACTGCTGCTGCTTGAGAGCGGCGATCTCCATCATCGTGTCCGCGTTCATGGAATCGCGCTCATGCCCCGTGGTCACGAGGAGGTCCTCGTAACCGTCCAGGTCCACGTCCAGAAAGAGCGGACACCAAGTCCACTCGGAACCTTCAAGGCCCGCGAACTGGGCGATTTCAGCATAGGTGCCGTCCCCCCGGTTCCATTGGAGGGTGTTCCGCACGTACTGGGGGCGGTCGTCAATCCGGCCAAACCCCAGCAGCGTCGGCGTGACGTCGGCGACCTGAACGGCGCGCAATTCGTGGAAGCGGCTGTACATGTCGCTCGCGAAGATCTCGTACCGGCCATCGCGGTCCAGATCGGCAAAGTCAACGCCCATGGCGTTCATGCACGTGGTCCGGAGGGCCAACTTCGGCAGTGCCCGGAAACGGCCGTGGCCGTCATTGAGCCAGATGCGGTCGGGCGTGTGAAAGTCGTTGCAGACATAGAGGTCCGGCCAGCCGTCGCCGTTCAGGTCGCGGAACGCCGCCGTGAGCCCCCAGTCGTACGGCGGCTTTGGCAAGGGCCGGCCATCTTCGTCCAGGAAGGCTCCGGAAGTAAACGGCACCAGCACGAAATGGGTGCCGCCCTCATTGCGATAGAGCGCGTCAGGCTCGCCAAACTCGAAGATGCTCCCGCGCAGATCGACTTGGTAGCGCCCCTCCAGATCGGGTTCCGTTGCGGGCCGGTCGTTGACCTTGACCACGACCGGCTGGCCATCCCGCATAGCCACGCGAAACTTGGTTTGCGGTTGGTCGCGCATGGTGCTGGTGCGGTAGTTGGCCAGGTAGAGATCGAGCCAGCCGTCGCCGTCGAAATCCCCCACCGCCACCGAGGTGCCGCAGCGGCCAGGATTGAGGACAAGCCAAGGGCTGAAATGGCCATGTCCGTCGTTTCGGAACAGGTGTGTCCCCTGCCCCACCGAGTTCACCACCAGATCCAGATGCCCATTGCCGTCCAGGTCGGCAAAGGCGGCGCCGGTGGCATCCAACCCCTCGCAGGCAACGCCCGCTTGATCGGCAACGTCCTCGAAACGCCAGTTGCCCAGGTTCCGGTAGAGGGCGTTGCGGTTGTCCAAGCCGCAGAAGTAGAGCTCGCACCACCCGTCGCCGTCCACGTCTCCCACCGCCACACCGGAGCCGTTGAGGTAGATCTGGTTCGTCAGCGACTTCTCGGGCGAGAGCACGTTGGTGAACTTAACTCCAGTGGCCTCGGGTAATATCAGAGTGAAGCCGGCCCGTCCCACCTGATCCACGGAGAGGCGTTCAAGGCGCATGCCACTGCCTCCCTCGCTTTCAGCGGAGAAGCTGACAGCTGGCAAACCGGCCAGCAGCATGAGCAACAGTGCCGAGCAGACGAGCAGACGAGATGCCCGGTTGCTTCCCTGGCGGCAACCGATGGTAGGCGTCGAACTCATTTGGCTGGCGCCAGCCTACACCCTGGCGGCTGTGCTTTCCAAGCCGATACTCCCGCTCACCCCGAAGAGAAAGAGGCCGGGCTCGTGGCCCGGCCTCTGTGAATGTCGCTGAGATGTTTCGGACAGCCTACTTCTTGATGCGACCGAAGAGCATCGCCTGATTCGGCGTGAACTGGTACGGGCTGACCGCGCCAGGCACATCCTGCCACGGACCGGTCACCGCCGGAGCGGCTTGCAGAACACCACCGGTCCACTCCAAGGTGAGCGTGCCGTCCGCGTTCTTCTTGAACGAGGTGATCGTCGGATTGGCCACTTCGCCAGGCACCAAGAGGAAGTAGTCGAAGTCACCGCTGTCCATGGTGAAACGGAAGGTGGTTTCGCCATCGAGCGACACCCCAACCTTCGGTCCGCCCGCAGCCGTGAGCAGCGGGAACAGCGCATTGCGACCCCAACCATCGCCCGGAACACCTTGCGTGCCCGGTCCATTGAAGACACCCAACGGCTGCACGGTTTGAGTCTCGGTCCCCTTGCCCGCGGTCACCATGCCGAGCGTCGCCCGGCAAGCGTCCGCAGCGGTGCTGTCGTTGGACAGCGCCGCATAGATGTCATAGTAGCCTTTCGGCACCGTGCGCGTGTAATTACCCCAGTCGGTGGTGGAGACCCAGCCGATCTTGTAGTTCGTGGTCACGTCCCATAGACCGCGGCTCCTGCCCAACCTGCCGCCGAGGTTATTGTTCATCTCGGCGTTGTTCGGCCGGCGGTCGCCGCGATAGTACACAATCGTGCCGTCGGTGTTGTTGTCGGCGTTGAAGTAGTCCACATTGAGCGTGGCGAGCAGGCCGTTGTAGGCACCACCCAAGTAGGGCATGGTGCTGGCGGCGGCGAGCGTCTTTCCATTCTCGTAGTCGAAGTCCTCAGCTTCGATCGCAAACATGCCGGCCGCACCCACCGGGTAGGTGGTGAAGGAACCGCTCTGCTCCTGCGCACCACTCAGGCTGTCCGTGTAAGTCCACTTGAACGTGTACGTCGAGTTCGGCGAGAGCAGCGGTCCGGCATAGGTCGCCGTGAGCACGTCCCCGCTGCGGTTCTTCTGGACTTGGGCCGAGACATCGGTCCCGTCGATCGCCAGCTTGACGCTGGCATCGCTGACCTTGCCGTTGAAGTCCTCGGTCACCAGCTTGAACTCCTGATTGAGGTTCACCACGCCACCGCTCGCCGGCACGAGTTGCTTGACTTGCGAGGGCACGCTCGCGGCCGGCACCAGCACGAACCAGTCATGGTCGTTGGCGTCGATGTTCAGCCGCAACGTGGTCTTGGCACCCGCCAGTTTGAAGGCGGTGGGCGAACCGTCAGCACCCTTGAGCGGCAGCAAGAGGTTGCCGCTGCTGGGACCGCCATTCCCCGAGAACACACCCAACTGGACGGTGGTCTGGTTGGAGGTGCCGACGCCCGCCGTTACCAAGTACAACTGCGAGCTGATGTCCCGCGGCGTGGCATCATAGCTGGAACCGGCGACAAACGCCTGGTAAATGCCCGCCGGGATGGTGCGGGTATAGTTGTACCAGTGGCCGGAGCCAGACCAACCCGTCTTGTAGCTGGTGGTCACCGTGAACTGCGAACCGTCCAGGTTCTTACCCGGACGTTGGTTGTACGGCGAGCCTGGAGCGGTGTAATAGGGAACGAAGTCGCCCGGCAGGCCGGCGGCCTCATCCTTCCAACCCGGGATATCCGTGCGGTACATATAGCCGCCCAACTCCGTGCCGTTCAGCGGACCGGTGCCATAGTAGTAGTCGATGCCTTCCACGGCGCCGGCGCCGAGCCCCAGGATCACGTCGCCAGCGTAAGCACCGCCGGCATAGGGCATGACGTCGACATCAAGCCCCTCGGTTCCCACCTGCGGATTGGCCTTGCCCTTGTTGTAGTCGAAGTCCTCGACCTCCACCACGAACGAAGTCTCTGGCAGAAGGGCGGGCGTCACCGACATGACGGTGAAACTGAACGTGTTGGTCCAAACCGTTTCCGGGGTGGTGGTCTCAGTCCAGATCACGCTGCCCGTGTGCTTGGAGCCGTAGTCAAACGCCTTCGGAACCGTGTAGGTGGCGGAACCGCTGGCGCCGGTGACCACTGTCACCCCATCGAGCACCAACGAAACGGAGCCGCTCTTGGCTTGGGTGCCCGAGCCATTGGCGAGCGTGGCGGTGATGGTCGGCTTGACGTCCACGGCATCGAAGCCGTCGGAAGGCACCAAACTGGCCAAGTAGGCCCGCGTGCCCTGCGCTGACTTGTAGGCCTTGACCGCGTTGGCCCCCGCACCGTTCACCAACTGCAGTTCGCCGGTCTTCAGGTCGATGGTGAACCACTCGCAGTCGGCGCCCCCGGTGCCCTCCCAATAGAGCAGTCGGAAGGGATAGGCTCCGTCCTCCGCGACCACGAAGTCAAACAGGGTGTCCGCCGTGCCGCGGCCCCCGTTATACTCGCCCAGCTTGATGCCTGATGGCCCGGCCCCGAGGCTGACCTTGAAGCCGTCGTCGCTGGCCACGCCCATGCGATAGCCGCCTTTCTTAAGCTGCAGGTAGGTGGTCACCTCCACCACGATGTTGTTATTGGCCGAACCTAGTTCGGCCCCGGTATGGCTGGCGTCGCTGCCGGTTCCCGGAATGTTGGGGATGAAGTCGTTCGGCAACGGACTGCTCGCCGGCAAGGCGCTGTTAAAGTGGTCGGGACCGCTATCGGGCGTGGTGCTGACGTCCTGGGCGTCCTGCTGCCAGTTGACCGTCTGGATGTCGAGCGAACTGCCCGCCGCCACATTGGGATAAGCTTGCCCACTGGCAGGATCGAGCACAGCACGCGCCTGCTGCATTTCCGCACTGGCGGTGAAGTTCTCGTCCGAGCCCGAACGGGCATAGTCGATCTGGTAGGTTTTGGCGACCATGCCGGCCCCCGTCACCGAGGCGGCCTTGAAATCGGCGGTCAACAGGGGATAGGCCGTCGTGAAGGTATCTTCCCGGGAGACCTTGAGCGGCACGGCCGAGTCGTCATTGAATTCCAAATACGCCTTGTGGGCGCCATTCGGAAGAGCGTCTCCGCCGTAGATCACGGTGGTGACCGTGCCATTCTTGACCACCGAAGAAGGCTGCACGGTCTGGAGCGCTTGAGTGGCATCCAACGCCAACCCCAATTTCACCGTGGCGGTGTTGACCGCTGACTGACCATCCTGGATCACGTAAGTAAAACCAGCCGCGCTGGGAGTGAACGAGAGGATCGTCGGGGTCTTGAGTTCGGTGAAACGGACCTGCGCCAGATAGTAACGTTGCCGCTTGTCGGTGCCATTGGCGACATTGATGTTGCCCGTCTCCGCGCAGTAGGCCACCCCTAGGTACATCTTCGGTGGATACACCCCGGAGTCAGCGTTGGACGTGCGCGGCCAACTATTTCCCCACGTGGTAATGTCCTCTGGCGCGGTATTCCCGTTGTAGCACGCTGCGGTGATGGTGTCGGTTTCGCGTTTGAGACGCACCCAGGCGTTGGGGTAGGCCGGGCGATTGGCAGTGCTGCTGCCGTCGCCGGCCGTATCGTTGGCGAAATCGGTGTGCGAGCCATCCGTCGTTTCCGCCGTCCAATCCTTGTCGCGGTGGTTGGACTCGTACAAATTGTTCCCCGCGATCACGGTTCCCGCCGTATCGCTGAAGGCCTTGACCGGGTCGGTATGCATGGAGACATACCGCCCGAACTTGCCGGGGTCGCTGCCCACATCCAGCCGCTCACGCACCAGGATGCCCGAGCGGGACCACTGGGAGCCGTAGTCTGCGAACTCGACGCGGGCCTTATAATCGAAATCACCGGTGACTTCCTTGTACACGAAGGTGAACTCGTCCCGGCCGGCCCAAGCAGTGGCGCCATTGTTGAAAACATCGAAACCTTCGTCGCCGATGGCGATGACCTTGCCCTCCTTGCGGTCGCCGGCAATGATGCCGGTATCGCACCAAGTGTAGCCCGAAGGCGTGAACGTCTTGGTGGCGCCCGTCAGCGTCTCGGTGCCAGCCGCGTTCTTCACGCCGCTGACCGTGACAGTCGTGCTGGCAGTACCCAAGCCGGTGACTTCAAGAACGGCGCATTGGTTGTCCACCACGCGGCCGCCGGGAGGATTCTCACCGTTGCCCAGATCGCCTTCCGCTGGCAGACCGGTCATCAGGGCGACATTGTTGACCGTAACACCCGCGCCGAGACTGTAGTTCGCCTTGTTCGCGCCGGTGGTGGCATCGACTGGTTCGGTAAACACGACGGTCACCTGCATCGGGCCGTCAAGTTTCTGCACGGAACCCGCCGACTTGATGGCCAAGGCTCCCTGCAGTTGCGCCGCACACAGCCCGATGACGCCCAATGCGATCAGGGAGGTATGGAGTAACTTATGTTGCATGACTTTGGGTTGGATGGCGCTCCTGATCGCCTGCCCCCCGCGCGGGCACCAACCCACGCGCCTGCTTGTGGTGAAAGGATCAGACGAGCAAGGGCGCACTTGCTTTCATGCCGATTCAACCGCTATTTGCCCATAAGGGCGGCGACTTGGCAAGATAAATGTGGCGAAATGCGTACCCTTTTGCGCCCAAGGCTGGTTCGCGGTTGGGGCAAGCCTGATGGATAGGAGGTGCTTACGAGTCGGAAAGCGTTCGGGGCCTGTCTGGCGGCCGCGGCGGCGTCAAAGCCACGCTTGGTGGCCGCGCGCGGGCTGGGGCACCGGCGAATCCAAGCCTGGGCGTGACTGGCGACAGCCCGGCGCATCATGTCCAGCTTCAGCACGGAGGTGCGGTGGCGTATCTGGCTGCGGTCCAAGGGAGCAGCGTTACCCAGGTGCAGCCAGCCCGCGCCGCGGAACAGCCCGGTTTCCCCACCCACTCGGCGCCATGAAGTTGGCGCTCGGTGCGCATGAGCTCCTCGAACCAGGCAGGCACGCTTGGCGCAAGGAGGCGAACTTCCAGTTCGTCGAGCAACCGCTGTTGGTCGTCGGAGGGCCACGACTGAACCTCGCGTTTCACGACCAGAAGGGATGAATAGAGTGCGCCCGCGTGTTCAGCGCAGTCTACGATTCTAGCCAACGACAGGCAGATACATCAGGCAGACACCAACCATGGCGGCTTTCCGTCCGAGCACCAGTTCGCCCGCGTCGAAAGCGCCGGAAGGTAACCGGGGAGACAGACCGGAGCCGGCAACCAATCGGCAGGGGTGCCGGTCAAACGCGTTAATGCGGCGGGTCCTTGGCTGGCACGGCGTCCCGGGGTTGGGCCGCCAGTTCATCCAATTGCTGCTGGATCGCCTCCGGGTGCGGGCTGAGCGGCTCCAGTTGCAGCAGACATTGGCGGACCTGGTCCCATCGCCCGTTTCTTCGCTCGAGTTGCGCAAGGTTAGCCAGGATTTGCTCGGCGCTGAAATTGTCCTTCTCGGCCAAAACGTCGTTGGCGCGGTGCCACTTGACCAGCGCCAGTTCCCAGAGATTGCGGGCGCGGACGTCATCCTTGCGGTTCTCGGCCTGCAGGCGCCCCAACTCGAAGAGAATCTCGTAGCTATCCGGGTTTGCGCGCCAGCCTTCGCGCAGGAACTGCTCGGCCACGTCGGGCCGCCCCAACCGATGCCGCAGCCAGTACGCGGCCACCGTGTAGGTGGAGGGACGCGTGGGATCAAGGCTGGCGGAGACGCGCAACCACGGCAGCACCTCGCGCTCGTCAATCCCCACCTTCAGATGCGTGTGCCGGGAGGGGTAGAAGTTCCGGCTCAGCCGGTCAATCCAATCCAGCGGCGGGGCCAGGAACCCGTACTCGTTGTGGCCGCCGGGACAGTCGTCGCCGTGCTCGTCACCATGCTCTGCTTCGCCGCCGGTAACTGCGACCGCGAGATGAGCACGGTCCTCTTGGTTAACCGGATCGAAAATCGTGGGGTAATGGCCGCTGTGGTAGTACACATCGGCTTTCACGAAGAAGTGAGTCGCCATCAGCCGACGGCTGTCTCCGAGGAGGATTTCCATGATGCCTCCCCCGCCGGTGCCGCGGCCCCCAAGAGCCTCGAAGCGAGGCCCCAGCCACGAGGCCATGCCAAAGGCGGCGGTCAACAGGAGGAAGAGCCAGAGTCCGGGCGCGCCCATAGTTCAATTGAGCGTCTGGCGACGGAAGGCGACCCCAGCCAGAATCAGGAAGATCCCGGCATAGACCGCGCCGTAGCCCGTCGCCACCAGCACCATCAACCAGCGGATAGGGTCCCAGTTGTGGATGATCAAGTCCCGCACATCGAACAACTCCAGGTGTGGCAGGGCGTAGTACACGGCATAGACGAGGCTTTGGCTCGGTTCCGGCAGGTACATGGCCACCTTGTTCAAGTGGCGGCCCACCAGCAGGATGCCAATCGTCAGAATGAGACAAATGGTCGCGTTAGAGGAAGGCGCGGCGAAGATCACCGATCCAGCCAGCGCCATGGCCACCACAATACCCAGCATCATCCAGTGCAGCCAGAGGGCCTGCGCATAGCCAGCCACGTACAGCGCGCGCTCATGCGAAGCGCTGACCACGGCAAAAAAGAGATAGAAGACCAGCAGGGAGAGGCCGCAGGCCAGCCAGCACCCGAGGAATTTGCCCAACACGACCTGGTTGCGGGTCACCGGCTTGGCCAAGAGCGGGAACAGGGTCCGATTCTCCCGCTCCGTCGGAATCTGCCGGGCGGTGGTCACCACCGCGATCACCAGTGACGATAGCCAGATCAGGAGCAGGCAAACCTCCTTCAGGTAGCGCGCGATCTTGTCGTCGCCGAAGAAATTGACGGAGCCCATGAGCAGCGTGATCAAGGCCGTCAACACGAACAACACATAGAAGTCCTTGCGGCGGTAGAGTTCCTTGATGGCCACGGTCGCGATTGCCCAGATGACATTCATGGTGGTGGCTTTGATGGGAGCGTCACGCTGCCGCCCGGTAACCGATCACTTTTAGGAAGATCTGCTCGAGGTTCATGCCATGTTGGGTCGTGAGGTCCTCCACCTTTCCCACCACTTTGAGTTCGCCTTCGGCCAGGATCGCCACCCGGTCGCAGACGGTCTCCACCTCACCCAGTTCGTGGGAGGAAAAAAAGACGGTGCGCCCCTCGTTTTTCAACCGCTGAATGATTTCGCGCACCTTCATTCGCCCAATGGGATCCAACCCGCTGGTCGGCTCGTCGAGAATCAGCAGGTCGGGTCGGTTGATCAAGGCCTGCGCCAGTCCTGCGCGTTGTTGCATCCCCTTGGAATAGGTCCGGATCGGCCGCTGGCGGGCTCCGTCGAGTTCGACCAGTTTGAGAACCTGCTCGATCCGTGAGTCGACCTCGCCGGATGGGATGCCGAAGATGCGCGCGTAAAAGCGCAGCAACTCCTCGGCCGAGAGGAACTTGTAGTAGTAGGTCATCTCCGGCAGATAACCGATGCGCTGCCGGGCGATCGGCTTGCGCACATCGACGCCGAAGATCTCGGCCGATCCACTGGTCGGGGGGACGAATCCCAACAGGACATTCATGGTGGTCGTCTTGCCCGCTCCGTTGGGACCGAGGAAGCCAAAGACCTCCCCCTGCCCTACGTCGAGCGTCAACCCGCGCACCGCCTGCTTGACCGACTGACCGAGCTCCCGACTGCGATACTCGACCCGCAGGTCCTTAATCCTCACCACGGTGTCCATCTTGGCCGGATGATACTCACCGCACTCCCCCCGAGTCAAACCAGCCTTCAGCGCCGCGGGGCGACCATCCACGGCCAGTGACAAAGTCCTTGCAGCGAGGAACCGGGTAAGGTGGGCGGGAAG
>CAYYMW010000091.1:0-19593 GCA_964472515.1 uncultured Verrucomicrobiota bacterium
TTCTCCCAGTGGGCGGAGCCGAACGCCGAGTTGAGGGACCTGTGTCGCATCTGAATCCGCAAGCAATTATGTCGTTGTGTATAGCAAAGTTCGACCCGGCCGGCCAATGCCTCTGGCTCAAACAAGCCGGAACGCTCGAAGGGGCCAGCGCAGGTGTGGTGGTGGACCAGCAGGATGCGCTTTATCTGAATGGGACCGGTTGTTTCGGGAGCGGGTTGTTTCTGGCAAAGTGGGATGGGACAGGCAACGTGACTTGGGCCACGGCTTTGGGCGGCGGCAATGCCAACCGCGACCCCGTGCCCGGCCGGATGCTGTGCGACAGTGCGGGCAACCTGCACATGGTGGCCATGGGCGAGTTTTCTGCACACGAGAGCTGGGACTTGCTGGTTGGGAAGTGGGCTCCCGACGGCACACTCCTTCGCACCACGAATCAGTTCGTCGTCTCGGGAATCCCGTCGGTGAGCACCGAGGGCCTCGGCGGGTTCGTGATCGACAAGCAGGACAACCTGTACCTCTCGATGAAGTACCGGAACGGAGCGCTGATCGGCACCAACCGCTACTATTGCCGGAGCGACGTGGGGCTGTGCGTGCTGAAGTGCGATGCCGACGGAAACCTGGATTGGCTTAGCACAGCTGACGGGCCCCAGGCTGGTTACAGCCCCGCTAATCTGGGACTCGACTCGTCGGGGAACGTGTTCTTGACGGGATTCTTCCAGGACACGTTGGACTTCGGCAGCACGACGCTCAGCAGCCGGGGGACAAAGGACGTGTTTGTCGCCAAACTGGCAGTGACGCCAGTTGTCGTCGCCGCACCACAAAGCCAGGTCGTTCTCGCGGGAAAGGAGGTCGTGTTCTCGGTGGCGGTCGGCAGCAACGGGCCTTTCGAGTTTCAGTGGCTGCACTATGGAGTGGTCATTCCCGGAGCCACCAACCAGACCCTCGTCCTGAACCAAGTGGGACCGGCTGACGCCGGCGAGTATTCGGTGGTGGTCAAGAACGAGTTCGGGCAAGCCTCCAGCGATCCCGCAACGCTGGTGATCAATCCTGAGGGGGTGGAGATCAGTCTCTTCTCCGGATTGACCATCGTGGGGAACGTGGGGCAAAGCTACTCGGTCGGGTACGTGACCAACGTAACTGACACGAACTATATCAGCCTGACCAACCTCACCCTTTCGACGCCGTCCCAGTTCTGGATCGATCCGCAGCCGGCTACCCAGGGCAAGCGGTTCTATCTCGTCAAGCCCCTGCCATAGCGGGACGGCTTGTCGATCTGGTGCCGCGCAACACCCCCCACCCATCGTTCCCATCGGCACGGTGCCCGGATGGCCTGCTGGTCCCAGACTACTGGACCTACTTGGCGGTGTCAGGCCGCCCCTTCCGTTGCAGCTCCCGCAAGGGCTTGTAGCCGATGCGGATGATCTTCTGATCGGCGAGGAGGGTGCGAATGCGAGGGGCGTAGGTGAAGGCATCGAACTCGGCGGCGCGGGTGGCCCAGGTGCCGGTGATGGCTTTGAGCTCTTCGCTCAGCTTCGCCGGGTGGATGTAGAGCTCCGTGACCCCTGGTTTGAGATTGCTGAGGAGGTTGACCCAAAAGGCCTCGACATCCGCCTTTTCGGCCTTGAGTTCCTCGTGGATAAGGTAGTCGGGGAAGATAATGCCCTTGGCGGCCACCTGCTTGCGCAGTTCGGGCTGGCCGAACTTATCGAGCGTGCTTTGCGAGGCCATCCGCAACGGCAGGTTGAATTCCTGTGCCAGTTGCACGTAGGCCTCCACGTAGGGGAGGCTGTACTGGAGGGTGCCCATATGGGAGTCCAGATGGGTCACGTCCACCCCGGCGGCCAGGGCGCGCTGGATCTGGGCGCGGCCCTCCACCAGGGCTTGGGCCGGGGTGGCGTGGGCATAGACCACCTCGACGTCCGGCCAGAGGAAACCGTTGGTGTCGCACAGGCCCGGAACGGACTCGCGCGGGGAAACCGGGCCCCAGCGGTAATGCCGCCATTCGGAGGTATGGCACAGGTGTACGCCGAAACTGCTCTGCGGATGCTGCCGGGCATAGTCAGCGATTTCGAGGAACCAGGGGCAGGGCACCATGATCGTCGAGGAGGTCAGGAGGCCTTTGTCGAACGATTCCATGACCGCCGCGTTGCCGGCATGGCACATGCCCGCGTCGTCGGCGTTGATGATGACCAACCGGTCGGTGGGTCCGTAACCGAGGCGCTCGGCCAGAGATTTTTCATCCGCGGCCATGATTGAGGAGAACATCAAGATGGGGGCGGCGAGCAGGGCAAGAGTGGCGCGCATAGCAATGGAGGCATGTCAGTTGGCGGGCTCGGCCAGTCGTACATGGAGGGGAATGCTGACCTCCTGCCGGCCATCCAAGCCGACCCCGATGGCGTAATGGCCCAGGTTCTCGAACTTGAGCTGTTGGATGTTGATGACGAAATTGCGGCAAAGGAAGATGACGTCCACCGGCAGTTCGATGTGAAAAGGCATTTCGATGCTGGGCATGATCGAACGCCCGTCTTCGTCCACCAGGTTGACGCTCAACCGATGCGCGCCCTCCTCGCCGCGGTCGAAGGCCATCCGCAGGGCCACGGCGCACTGGGGATGAATGGCAGGCAGTTGGCGGGCAACGATGGTGTCAAACGTGCCCAGCAGATTCAGCTTGCCGTTGTAATCGGTTGCCGCATCGCAAAGACAGGCCACTTGGACGTTCATATTTGAACCGCTTCTCCGGTGTCAGCCCCAGAATGCGGGGGACCGCCGTCAACAATCCGCACCCCGCTGACGTCATCCGAACACCCGGTCGAGCGATGCCGTAAGCTGCCATGTCCCTGCGGCACTCACAACAAAAAGCGTCGGTTACGACCGCGCGAGCCGTCTGGCCGGAAAGCCTCCGCGGCTCACTCCGCCAGACTCGCGGCAATCTCGCTGGAGGCTTCCGCGCGGTCGGTATCCTCTCTTGGCACGGTCTCCTGGCCGCCGTTCTCGCCTGCGGCCGCCGCCGAGGAACCCGCTTCCCCGGTTTCCTCTTCGTCGCTCTTGCGGAACTTGACGCTGACGATCTTGCTCACCCCGCGCTCTTCCATCGTGATGCCATAGAGCACATCCGCCATGGCGATGGTGCGCTTGTTGTGCGTGATGATCACGAATTGCGAGTGCGCCAGGAACCGCTGCAGGATCGCCGTGAACCGGTTGATGTTCGACTCGTCCAGCGGCGCGTCCAATTCGTCCAGGATGCAGAAGGGGCTGGGACGCACCTGGTAGATCGCGAACAGCAGCGCCACGGCGGTCATGGTCTGCTCGCCGCCGGAAAGCAGGGTGATGCTCTGCAATTGCTTGCCCGGCGGGCGGGCCACAATCTCGATGCCGCTCTCGAGCACGTCCCCTTCATCGACCAACTGCAGGTCCGCCTTGCCGCCACCGAAGATCTCGACGAACATATTGCGGAAGTTCTCGCGGATCTTGGTGAAGGTCTCGATGAACATCTCGCGCGTCTGCCCGTTCACCCGGTTGATGACCTCGAGCAACTGCTCCTTGGCCTTGACCAGGTCGTCATGCTGGGCCGTCAGGAACTGGTGCCGCTGCTCGGTTTCCTCGTACTCCTGGATGGCCACCAGGTTGATCGCCCCCATCTCCTCGATGCGCTGCTGCAACGCGGCCACCTGCTCGGCCACCGCCTCCCAGTTCGTCGCGGCCCCGGCGGCCGCCATCTCCTCCGGCGTGACCACCACCACCTTCGCGGGGCCGTCGGCGGCGTAGGTGATCTGAATGCACTCGCTGCGGACATCCTCGATCCGGAGCTGGTACTTCTGCAGCACGCTGTCCCGCAAGTGCTGGGCGGCGGCGTGCTTCTGGGCGAGTTCGATCTCCAGCCCGGAACGCTCCTGCTGGTGCGCCTCGTGACGGCGGCGGCGTTCCTTCAAGTCCTCCTCGCGCGTCCCCACATTCAAGCCGGCCTCCTCCCGTTGTCGCAGCCACTCCGCATGCTTCAGCCCCTCTTGCTCGCGCTCGTGGCTCAGCGCTTGGATGCGGCCCATCGATTCCGCGATCTCCGACTCCGCCTGGCCTTTCCGCTGGGCGCAGTTTTCGATGTCCCGCCGGCGGGCTTCCGCCAACTGGCCCAACTCCTGAACGCGCTGCTCCAGCGGCGCCCGCTGATTGCGCAACGAGGTGAACATCTGCTCCTCGGCGGCAAACGCCACCTTGGTTTCCGTCAGCGAAGCACTCGCCTGGTCGCGCTGCTGGCGCAGGGACTCGAGGCTCTGCCCCGCCGTGGCCAACCGTTGTTGAACCTCGGCTTCCCGGGTTTCCAGTTCGGCCAACCGGGTCGCCAAGACCTGGCGCTTGGCCTCTCCTTCCGCGACTTGGGCGGAGAGTGTCTGCGCCTCGTACGTAACGTTCTGGACCTTCTGTCCGAGAACCCGTTGGGCATTCTGAAGGGCGTTGAATTCGCCCTGCCGCGTGGCAATCGCCACCTCCTGCGCGCGCAACTCCCGCTGCGCCTCTTGCAGTCTGGCTTGAAGGGCTGTCTGCTCGGTTTGAAGCGCGCCCTTCCGGCGGCTGCCCTCGGCAATCTGTTCCTGCAGCGCTGCCAACTGGGCCGTCAGCTCCTCGATCTGGTTCTTCCGGCCCAAGATCGAAGAGGGAGCCTTGCCCGAGCCGTTCAGCGCCCCGCCCGTGTAAACCCCGCCCCGCGTCAGCACCTCGCCCTGCTCGGTGACAAAGTCCCACGCCCCGTTCGTCTCGCGAAACAGGCTCGTCGCCGTCGCAAGGTCCGCCACGATCGCCGTGCGCCCCAACAAGCTCGCCAAAAGCCGGGCGACGGTCTCATCCGCCTGCACCACCGACAAGGCCGCCACGCCGCCGGAGAGTGCCGGGATCGAATCCGCCACAAGGCCGCCTTCGGGAGCCGGGGCCGGTGTCAACAAACCAAGCGACGCGATGCTGGCGCGCCCCTGCCGGTTCGCCTGCAATTGGCCAAGGATCTGCATTGCCGAGTCGGGCGCCTCGGTAAGCACCAGTTGGAGATGGTGCCCCAGGGCGGCTTCGACCGCCGCCACATACTGGCCGGGGACGCGGATGCGGTCGATGAGCGTGCCGACCACACTCTGCGAATTCTTCAGCACCGCCAGCGCGCCCGCGCCGAAACCCTCGTGGCTGGCCTGCAACTGCTCCAGGACGTTCAGACGGGAGCGCTTCTCCGCCTGTTGCCGCAGCAGCCCGTCCAACTCTTGGCTGGTCGCCGAGAGTTCCTGCTGCAACTCCCGCAGACGGGCCTGGGTCTGCTCCACCGTCAGACGGCGCACCTCGGCATCCTGCTTCTGCGCCTCGGCCTGCCGGACGAATTCCGCCAGCCGCTCCTCGAGCTTGGCGCGCTCCTCCTCGAGCTGGATGCGTTCGGCCGAGAGTTTCTCCAAGCGGATCGCATTGCCCTGTTTCTGGATGTCGAGCGTGTTGATCTCGTTGCGCGAGCGGGAAAGTTGCTGGCCCAGGCTGAAAGCCTCGGTTTGCGCCTGGCGCACCGCTTCCTGGGCCTGGCGCAACTCGTTCTCCAGGTTCTGCACCGCTGCGCGCCGTTGCTGCAGTTCCTCCTTGCGCGTCTCCAGGGCAGTGCTGGCCGCCGCCAGGCGTTCCACTACGGCGGCCAGCTCCTGCTGCGTCGCGAGGCGACGCTCTTCGCCCAAGGCGATGTCGGTGAGCGCCTTCTCTTGCTGGCTCGCCAGCTCCTTCAGACGCTCATGGTTGTATTGGACGCGGTTCTCGTGCAGCTCGGACTCCGCCTTCAGCTCAAGCCCTCGCTTCTGCGACGCGCCCACCGCCTGCTCCAACTCGGACAACTGCTTGCGAAGCTCTCCAATCTCGTTCTCCACCCGCTGCAGGTTCTCCGTCGAAATCTCCAACTCCAACTTGAGCCGGTCCACGCGTTCCTGGCGCTGGCCGATCTCCCCTTGGAGCAGGTCAAAACGATGCCGGGCGAGCTGGGTATCCAACTGCTGCAATTCCGCCTGGTACTGCTTGTAACGCCGGGCCTTGCCCGCCTGCCGTTGCAGCGAGCCGATCTGACGCTTCACCTCGCGAATCAAATCCGCCACCCGCAGCAGGTTCTGCTCGGTGTTCTCGAGCTTCTTGAGGGCTTCCTTCTTCTGCGCCTTGAACCGGGTGATGCCTGCCGCCTCTTCGAACACCAAGCGGCGGTCCTCCGGCTTGCTCGAGAGGATTTGCGTGATGTTGCCTTGGGCCATGATGCTGTAACTCGCCCGACCCATGCCCGTGCCCATGAAAAGCTGCTGAATGTCCCGCAGGCGGCACGGCACCTTGTTCAGAAAATACTCGCTGCCGCCGTCGCGGAAGACCCGGCGGGTCACCGTCACTTCGTCAAACGGCAGCTCCACTCCGACCGCCTTCAAGTGCTCCGCATCCACCCCGCCGAGCGTCAGCGAAACCTCGGCCATTCCCAACGGCTTGCGGGTTTCGGTCCCGCTGAAAACCACATCGGCCATCTCCCCGCCACGGAGCGCCTTGGCGGACTGCTCGCCCAAAACCCACCGGATGGCGTCGGCAACATTGGACTTGCCACAGCCATTGGGCCCCACGATCGCCGAGATCCCGGGCTGGAAGTTCAGCGCCGTCTTATCAGCGAAGCTCTTAAAACCGAAGACGGTGAGGTTCTTCAGATACATGCCATTGTGCTAAACGGAATCGGTGGGGCTGTAAAGCGGAAAACCACCATATATTGTGGTAAGTTATTCACAACCCCACAGCTAATTGAATCTACCGCTCAACTCAGGCCTGCCATGGTACGTTTTCATCGCCAACGCTCCCTCCCTCCTCCTAAGTGCCTGTTGATCAACGGCACTTAGGCACACATCTATCCGTAGTTGCAGTGGCCACTACCCACTCAATCAGCAGGCATGCCCAGCGGGACCAAGTTCAACGGGAGCCTACTTTCTAAGATTTAAGATGTTGTGCAACAAGAAGATCCGATTCGCCACTCCGGTTTGGTCGCGTAAGCAACACGGCCTGTCTGCCTGCGGATGGCGAGGCAAGGTGGCGGCATGAACGCCCTTCCGGCACCGAATTGGTGAGCTTACCGGTGCTCGCGGGAGGTCGGAGCAGCGGGTTGCAGAGTGGCTTTGACGAGGTTGAAGCGGTCATGTCCGTGGATGCCTTGCTTCGCCCCCGCCCCGTAGACGCTGAAGACGCACCAGAGGGTGAGGCCGTTGGTGCCCATCCACTTTGGCGGAAAACTGCATAACAAGCCCTCCCCCTCGGCGCTCATCTGGCCCCAGTTCTCATGGTACGCAATCGTGTGCCATGGTCCCCAAGGGTTCTCGGCCTCGAAGACCCCGAGTTGCCCCGGCCCGACATGAAAGCAACTGAGCAGAAAACGCCTGAGCGCCGGATCGTAGACGATGGAACCCGGGGTCACGCCCCGAGCGTCGAGGAAGACGGGTTGCGTCTCAGTCTCTCCAGCCACCCAACGGGGATTCCCCTGCTCATCCAAGCGCTCGAAGAACTCGTACGCCGCACGGTCCTGCAACCGGGACTTGGGTGCCCGCGCCAGATAGAGCCGGTTGCCACTCCCCCGCCCCGCGGACTGCTTGGGTCCACACAGGTAGACATATCCCGCCAGCGAGTCCGGTGCGCCCGCATAATCACGACCGAACGCGACAAACGTCGCCGGCTGAAACCGGCCGGTGCCCTTGGGAAAGACCCAACCAGCCTTCGCCCAGGTGGCTCCCTGATCAGTGGACCACGCCAGCACGTGGTTAACATCGGGCCAGGTCCCGTCCTCCAAGTTGACCGTGGCGTAGAGGACGCCGTCGACCATCGTCAAACCAGCCGTCTTGCCCTTCTGCGGGAAGGAGGCCGGATGCTCGGTATTTCTCCCGCCATTCACATTGAAGCCCTGCCAGCGTTCGGGCAACCCTTCCAAGCGGGCGAAGCCCAGTGCCACCCGCCCATCGGAATCCGACCCGCCAAAACCGCCACCATCGCCCCAAGCGGCATACAGGTGATCGTCCGCCCCCCAAGTGACCGGCCAAAGATCACTGCCGGCAGCGACCGCAGTCAGGGTCTCCCAGTGCCAGGTCAGGCCCCCAATAATCTCGCTGCGAGGATACGGAGGGGACAGCCTCGCTCCGGAGGCGGCTGAGCTGACTTCGATGGCCCCAGTGTCCCAGGCAGCGTCGCGTGGTCGTGGAACCGCCTTTGAAGTGCTGAGCGGGGTCTCCAAAACCGCGCCCACACCAAGCGCAGCCTTGGCCGGGGCGGTCAAGCGCAGGTCCCCCGCGCCCATGTCCTGAAACCAGGAGGCTTCCACCCGCTCCAGATTATTCTCCTGCAAGGCTGGCGGCGCATCGTCCCGCCGCTGGATGGGGCGGTTTGCCAAGTTGTTCCGGAGCACCAGGTTCGAGCTGCTCGCAAACCGGTATTCAATAGGCGCCCAGTAGTTCTGAACCACCACGGTGTTGTTCTCCACCAACACGCCCGAGGCGTGCTCCAATCCAATTCCCACATCCGTGCGCGGCCCGGTGCCGTCATTAAAAACCACGTTGTTCCGAATCACACTAGTCCCCCCCTGAAAGCCGCCCTCGACACTGCCCAACCCGAACCCGATGCCGCGGTCGCAGTTCACCACCCAGTTGCGTTCAACCACCACATTCTGTGGTCGGGTGGTGCAGCGCTTCCAAAAGTGGATCGCGTGCTCCGCCATGCCCGGTTGCCCCGCAGGCACCCGGAGGTTCCGAAAGAGGTTGTCCCGGACAATCCAGTTGACGCCTTTGTGAATGTCAATCCCGCCAGTATAATACTGGTAGGCCCAGCCGCCCGTAAACTCGAAGAGACACTGCTCGATGACGCCGTCCGTCGCTCCGAGCGGGTCGTTCTCGCTCGAAGAGCCTTTGATGAACTGCTGGTTGCAGTTGACGATGCGGCAGTTGTGAACCCACAGGCCCGAGACGTGAAACGGAGGCTCCCCGCGCACTTGGATACCGTGATACCGGCAGTGGCCAAACGTCATGTCGGCGATGGCCACCTCGTTGGCGGAGACGAGGAATACGTTGGCGACCGCCGCCTTGGTCCCCTCGTCCGGGCCGCGGAGGATCACGTTCTCACGCTGACCGCTGGCGCTGCGAATAACCAGGCCGGGACATCGGATCTCCAGCGCCGGCACGTCCAACACGTAGGTGCCGTCTTCCAGCAGGAGTGTATGGGCGATGCCGGCCCGATTGGCCGTCTCGAGGGCGTTCTTGAGTTCGTCCACCGTCCTCACCCGATCGACCTTCCCTCGGCTCAAGGCCAGGGGTTGCCCGATGCCGGGCTCGGCGGCAACATTGCCCGTGACCACCAGGACGAGCAGAAGAAGGCCGCGCACCACTGCCTCAACCGGCCACCAAGGTCGGGAGTCGACGCCGGAAAAGACCGCGGACGGCATCATAGGCGTATGTTCGTTGATCGCGATGGTGGCAATGACCGGCAGATTGGCATCAGGCCCGGCCGACGGTGATTCCGCCAACCGGCCGCGGAAATCCCACGGCGCGTGGGAGCGGTTCACAAGCCGACGTTAGGGAGCAACTCCTCCAGGAACTTCCGGGCTTTGCGGGCTTCCTTCGTGATGCTCGCCGCGTCAAGACCATCGCCCCGTGTCAACCCCTCGACAACCAACGGTCCGCCGCGAAAACCGCCTTGCGCCAAGCGTTTGAACACGCGGGGGAAGTCGACCTTGCCGGCGCCCGGCGTGACCATCACCTCCTTGGGGGGCAGGAAGTCCTTCACGCACATGCCGGCCACCAAACCATCTACCGTGGCGGCATCTTCAACGGGATCGAGCTTGGCGTCCGAATAATAGAGGATGTTGCCCGGATCGTAGGTCAGCCTGAAAGCGTCATGTCCGACCTTCTCGATTACTTTGCGGCATTGCGGACCGGTGGCGTTCTGCCCGCCATGGGGCTTGATGCTCAGGCGCACCTGCTTGGAGGCCGCGTACCGGCAACACTCTCGCACCGTCTCATAATAGGGGCCAAATACCTCCTCCTTCGTCGTACCTCCAAGCAGCAGGTTGGGAGAACCGCAAGCCACGCAGTTGTCGATCAAGCTCGTCAGTCCTTTGATCCCCTCGGCGACGGACTTCTCTGCTCCGAAATCGCCTCCGTACAAGGAAAGGGCCGCCAGCCCGCGTTGCCGCAACTCCTTGCCCAAGCGGGCGGCTTCCTCCACCGGCGTTGCCGCGGTGATCAGCACCCACGTCGGGCATTTGGCGGTCATCAAGCCGGCGTACTTGAAGCCAGCCTCGGCGATACCGTCGAAGGCCACACGGTAGTCATGCTGGTCCCAAGGCCGCGTATAGCAGCCAATCTGCCACGCGGAACGGGGCGGCTCGGCGGCAGCCAGGGGTGTGGCCAGGCCGAGGAGCGCCGGACCAGTTGTGCATAAAAAGGATCGTCGATTCATATCGATTCAGTTGGAGGGGAAGTGGAAGGTTTGCTATCCAGCAGACTCCGGACCGTGGCGGCCAGCTTGCCCGGCTCATAGGGTTTGGGCAGAAACACCTGGGTTTCGTCCAGCGCTACGGAGTCGCGGAGCGCCTCCAGGCTGTAGCCGCTGGTAAGAATGACCTTCAATCCTGGTTTGCTTGTTCTCAATTGCCGGGCCAGATTCTGCCCGCTCAGCCCGCCGGGCATGACGAGGTCGGTGATCAAGAGTTCGATTTCCTCCCGGTGAAGCGACCACATGGAGAGAGCCTCCGGGCCGTCCGAAGCCTCGACCACACGATAGCCCGCCCGCTGGAGCATCCGTCTGGCCACCGAGCGAAGGGCAGGCTCGTCTTCCACCAAAAGGACCGTTTCCGCGCCGCCCACCACCGCACTTGGTTGGCTGGACGGCATTCGAGGTTGTTCGGCCTCGCCCGGCGCCAAGGGAAGGTAGATGCGGAAGGTGGCACCGCGTCCGGGTTCGCTGCTGACCTCGATCCAGCCAGAGTGTTGTTGGACAATCCCGTAGACGGTGGCCAACCCCAGCCCGGTCCCCTGCCCTACATCCTTCGTCGTGAAGAAGGGCTCGAAGATACGGGGCAGGCTCAAGGGGTCGATGCCACAGCCAGTGTCGACCACCTCCAGGCAGGCGAATTCGCCAGCCCGGGCCTCGGGGTGAACGCGAAGCTCCTGGGGAGCGAGATTCACCGCGCGGGCCGCGATGGTGAGCCTTCCGCCTTGGGGCATGGCGTCCCGGGCGTTGACCGCCAGGTTCATCACCACCTGGTCGATCGCGCCGCCGTCCGCCAGCACCACGAGGTCCGCCGGACAGGCGACCCCCAACTCGATGTGCTCACCGAGCAAGCGACGCAGCATGTCCGCCATCCCCGCGAGCGCCGATTGGAGGTGCAAGGGCCGCATCTGCAGCAATTGGCGGCGGCTGAACGCCAGCAACTGGCGCGTCAACCGGGCCGCCCGTTGGGAAGCGGCCTCAATCTCCTGATAGGAATCCCGGGTTGCCTGGTCCTGCACCGGATCAGCCATGAGGGCGTGAACGTGCCCAATGATGACCGTCAGGATGTTGTTGAAGTCGTGCGCCACCCCACCCGCCAACTGCCCGACCGCCTCCATCTTCTGCGCCTGCCGCAGCCGTTGTTCCAACTCGACGCGGTCGGTAATGTCTTGAACCGTTCCCGCCACTCCGACCAAGCGCCCGTTCGGGTCGCGAAGCGGTTCGGCTTGAACGTTGACCCACCGCGTGGCGCCGTCGGGGAGCAGCAACCGGTGGTCCACCACGAGCGGTTCGCCGCGCTGAAGCGTCGTCTGGCGCAGATGCTCAATCCTCGGACGATCCTCCGGGTGAATCCGCGTTATGATCGCAGCGAACGTCGTCGTCTCGGCGTCTGCCGCGAGGCCGAAGATGCGCCCTGCCTCGCGCGACACCCGGAAGCGGCCCGTGCTCCAATGATGCTCCCAGCTGCCCACCCTCCCAATCCGCTGGGATAGTTGCAGCAAGGCTTGGTGCTGGCGCAATACCTCGTCTGCCGCCTTGCGTTCGGTGATGTCGGTGGTAATCCCGACCAGCCCCACGACTTGGTCGTTGCCATCTCGCAACGGCACCTTGGTGGTCAGCAGCCATCTCGGCTCGCCCCGGCCGGTAACACTCGGCTCCTCCTTCTGGTGGATGGCCACCCCGGTCGCCAGCACCTGCCGGTCGTCCTGATCGTACCGCTCCGCCAACTCCCGGGGAAAGAGATCGAAGACGGTCTTGCCGAGCACCTCGGCTTCGGATCGTCCCACCAAGCCATGGTAGGCCGCATTCACCAGCAGATAACGTCCCTCGAGGTCCTTGATGAAGATGCGGCCGGGGAGATGATCCACCAAGGTGCGCAGCAGGTTCCGCTCTGCCCGGAGCGCCAGTTCCGCCTCCCGACGTTCAGTGACGTCCCGGCCAATCCCCTCCAGCGCGGGCGGTTGGCTCTCATGCTGAATCAGCCGCAGGTTGAGTTCGACGGTCCGCCGGCGTCCATGGTCATCCGGGATTTCGATCTGGAAGGTGCCCGTGGCGCCGGCGCCCGTGGGGTCCGCGAAGCGCTGGCGCACAGCGTCCCGCTGCTCGGGCGTCACCAACTCCTCAAACCGAAGGCGCAACAACTCTTCCCGGCTCCGGCCCAGCAGTCTCTCCCCGGCCACGTTAACGGAGAGCACACGTCCGTCGAGCCCGAGACTGATGATCAAATCGCGGGCGTTCTCCACCAACTGGCGGTAGCGCTCCTCGAGCGCCATCTCCTGCCGCAGGGTGGCCTCGATCAACTGGGTCTGCTGGCGCAACTTCCCGCGCAACGTCTGCACCCAGGCCACCCCCAACCCCAAGACCAGCGCCATGCCGCCCATCAACGTCAGGGAGTGCCGTAACGACCACCAAGGCGGCCGTTCCAGCACCGTGACATCCCTCGGCGAACGGAGCAGCAACCGGGGCTGACTCGTCTCCGGTCCCCGCGAAGGAATGGGATTCCACACCCCTGCCATGCGAAGCCGGGAGCCGTTGGGCGGGGGCGTCCACGTGGTGCCGGCGGTGCTTCGCAGCACCGCCTGAACGTATCCAGCCTGGGTTTCCAAAGTCAGCACCCACTTGGCGCCTTGTTGCACTGCCGCCAGCAACGTCCCGTCAAATTCGACCACCCGGTCATCCAAATCGATCGCTTGATGGCGGGCCGGATCGAACCGAACCGGCGCCACCTGGTTGGTATGGCCCACCACACGGCACAGTGCCTCCTCCAAGTGCGGCCGGTTCTCGGACAGCTCGACAAAGCCAACTGCCTCCACCACGTCGCCTACCGCCAAGTTGGTGGCACCGGGCGCCTCTACAATCAAGCCCGCCGCCCCGGCTTGCAGCGCCAGCGCCCCCGTAGGATCCTGCCAGGTCAAAACGCCGCGGATGCGAACCCGATGTTGCCGGTCAGCCTGTTGGGTGAAAGGAAGCAGGCGATCCATACCTTGCAAGGGCACCGCAAACGGATCACGCGGTGGTGCTTCAAGTAGGGTAATATTGGTCAGGTGTGGCACGCGTAGGGCGTTTCCCACGTAGACTCCCCCGGGCGTAAACACGGTGGCCACCACCCCCTCGACCTTGACCCGGGCATCCACCAGATGGGCTTGGGAAGGCGCCTCATCCGGCAACCGCACTTGCACGCTCCCCCCGGGAATCGCCACCCGCAGCAGTGCCTCCGGCCGCACTCCGGGCAGCCTCGCCTCCGCCACCCTCACCATCCCCTCTAATCCCGCCCAGCGACAGTCGGCCTCGCCTGAAGCAAGCAGCGAGCTGCTGAGCGGAATCGACGCTGGCGGCTGGCCTTGGCCGACCACCTGCACCTCACGCGCCCGGACCACCGGAGCCAGTTTGCCTGTTTCGGTGTATCCTCGGAAACGCACCCGCGTCCCCAGGCCCACCGGCAGGCTGTTGTTCGTGGTTCGGGCGTAAATTCCCCCGGTGCTGTCCTGGATGAACAGTTCCGGGCCGCGCTGACGCCAAAGTGTCACCGTCGCATTCAACTCCACTGGATATCCCCGCGCCGCTTCCTCCGGAACCAGCTCGCGCACTTCCTTGATCCGCCGCAACACCCGCAACCGGTTCCTCCCCGAAGCGTTCGGCTGCAGGTCCGCTTCCGATGTCGACGCCAGGCGGTACACGCCCTCCACGAGCACAGGCTCACCGTCCAACTGCCTCGCCATCCCGACCACATCGACCCATTCCCCAACCTCCAACGCCTCGATCCCTGCGGTCTTGAGGCGAAGGCGATGCGACGCGTTGCTGATCACTAGGTGGGACTCCGGCTGCCACTCCACCACCATCCCGCGAACGCGGACACGGGGCCAAGCCGGATCGAGGTATGCCGCAACCTGGTCCAGCGGAGTCTCCGTGAGCTGGTAGGGGTTCACCGGCGCCGGCTTCAGAAGGTCAAGCTGATCCCGCCCGCCGGCCGCAAGATAGACCTCGGTGATCCGACCTTGGTCGTCCGTCTCCGCCACCGCCACCGCCTGGATGCTGAGCTCCGCATCCAAATAGGGAATCGGATCAACCTCTCCTCCCTGCACCATGACCACATTGACACTACGCTCCCCCACCCGGACCACCATCTCGACCCGCCCATGTTTGGCCACCGCGCTGGAAACCCGACCCGTAACCTGTATCAGGCGAGCATCATGCCGGTCGCCAGCCAGCTCCTCCAGCGTTATCGGACGGGCACGGAGCGGAGCTGTCTCCCCGTACGGCGCCACGTTACCCGCCACGATGATGGCACTGGACCGGCCCGCCTTCGTGGTTCCCTTGATCCGCACGCGCCGGCCGGCCGGCAGTGCATTCGTCACCCCGGGGGCGTACACGTAAACATCGTCCGTGGCATCCTGTATAAAGAACAGGGCCATGTGGGGATCGCAGAGGATCACCACCCCCTCCAAGTCCACCGGGTAGCTCTTCTCGGCTTCGGCCAGGCTCAACCGACGAACTTGCGCCGCCGTGCGAAGCGTCGGCAGGAGGACCTCTGCGGCGGTGCGAGCTTCCACCGTGCCCGGGGCGGCCTTCAAGCCCGTCGATGGCGCTGCCAGCAGCAGAACCGCCGAAAGCACCAAGGCCGCCAGCCGGTGCCAGCCAGCGTTGCTTTGCATTGTTGCCATGCCTGCCAACACAACGAGTACCGGAAACGCTATCGGCCCGGAGGCAATCCCGCCAGCCCGAAGCGGCGGATCGCTTGAAGCCGACCCATGCCCGGCCAGGTGGAAAGCGCGCGGCGCTTCATTTGCCTTCGCCCAGGTTTGTTCCCAAACTGGTGGCCACCTCGCGCAGCATAGCCACCGCCGCCTCCACCAGCCGTTCGCCCGAGCCGGCTGCGCAACGGGCGCTCTCGGGTTCGTAGTTGCCCTCCGCGTAACTCCGGCGATCCGGAATATACCCGATGTCCTCGTTCGCCAACTCCACCACGAGCGTTTGCGGAAAGGGCGAGCGCTGCTTGATCGCCAGCCCCAGCTCGACAAACACCTCCCCCGGGAGGCCCACCCACGCCAAGTCGGGTCCGGCCGCAATCACCTGCACCTCCACGCACAGGGGCTTCCCCTTGCGGTCGGCCACGTCGAGCACTCGATGCGCACGCACCAGCCTCATGAAATTGGTTCCGGCATCGTCCTTGGTGGTCGCCAGGATCGCGTTGGCCTCGTCCACCTCCCGGGGCAAGACTTCCGGCACGGACATTTCCACTACCGCCGTGCGCGCGCGAACCGCCCCTCCCGTCAACGGCCTGAGCCCCTTGTAAGCCTGAAAGACAGAGGCTCCCAGAATCGTTCCGATCCGATGCTGCTCCCCGGCCCCTCCCTGCGGCCACCGCCAGGAGAAATCGAGATGGTTCAGATTGCCGCACGCCCCATTGCCCACCAGGGTCAGGTGGGTGCTCCCATGATAGCCCGCCAACACCCTCCCCAACGCCCCAGGCCAATCGGCGCTTAGCTTGCTTCCTCCCGTTGTGTCCGGATGCATGGCAAAGTTGACGTACGTAGCGATCGCCTGCGCGGGTCCGTTTGCCTCGGCTGGCTCAACGTAGAGCACCCCCACCCCCGGGTCGTTCGGCCCCGCGGGCATGACGATCTCGGGATTCAATTTGCCGGGATTCCATCCCACCCGGCCGTCTCGCATGAAGAAGCGGCGATTGAATGTGAGGCCCTCGCATTCCCCTTTGGCCGTGCTCAACCGAACGGGTCGTCTCGTCTCGTTCGCCAACCGCACACTCTCCGCGATCCAGCCCGGGAGACGCTCGGCGTACTCGACCGCAAGCTGCTGCTGGCCGCCCATGTTGAGGCCACGCTTTCCGGGCTCCGGCAAATCCGGGCCTGTATGCGCGTGAGTGGCGCTGATCAGCACATTCTCCACCTTGATCCCCACCTCCTTGGCGATCAGCGAGCGGGCTCGGTCCGTGACCGTCCGGGTCACGCTGATCAGGTCCAGGGTTACCAGTGCGGCTCGCTCCCCTTCGGATTCGATCACCAAGGCCTTGCCGTACAAAGGGTCAAGCACCCCGTCCGCCCCGCGTTCGTGGTAGTAGCCAGCCATCGGCACGCCCGCCGGCGGCGTAATCTCCACCTTCCCCACCCCAGCCCGAAAGGCAGGCTCGGCGCCGAACAGACGCACGCCCAACAGACTCAACGTGACGGCAACCAAGGAACTGGGGTTCATAGCCAAGTCTCTCCAGCAGGTTCAACGAGCAATCACTGCCAACGGCCGGTTCCGGTAGCCTTGTGCCGGATCGCGCCTTCCGAGCAACGGCCTGATTCACAGCACAAAATGTTCCAGAACCGTCCTGTCGAGCTTGCTTCGATCGTCCGCCGACAGGGTTAATGCATCTCCACGGCACAGGTGCCCAGACCACCGCGGAAGTAATTGAACTGCACGTTAGGGTGATCCGCCAGCAGGGACATCGGCACCGCCGCGTCGGCCATCCGTTTCGAGATCATGTAGGCCGTCAACCGCTGGCCAAAGGGGTTGTCATGCGTGCCCGCCTGCCAGATGGATACCTTCTCGGCCTTCCACGTCTCGACCGGCCCCACGGTGATCGCCTGGGTCGGAACGAGCGAGATGTTCCCGCCACCGCTGGTGCGGGCGTTCTGCGCAATGGTCATCGGGTGCAGGTTCACCACGCGGGTTGCCAGCTTGCGGTACTCCTCCGGGCTCGGCGGTTCCTGCTTGTACCTGCCCTGGCGAGGCAGCGGGTCGTTAAAGGCCCAGTGTTTCACGTCACCCTGGCCACCCTGCATCACCGCGCATCGCACCCCGGCCTCCCAGGTCGCCCGATAGGGCGCGGTGTCGGCCTTGGGAAAATGGAGGTGCGCGTCCGGCATGCGCAGTTTGCGGTCGATCCGGTTGAAGCACATTTCCCGATCGCACTTCTCGAACGACAGCGGATGCGTCACCGGCGTCTCCTTGCCGTCGAGCACCCATTCATCCATGCCCCAAAAATGCCCCGCGCGCACGTCCAAGCCCAGCGCGTTGACGATGCGCGCCACCAGCGGCAGTTGCTCCGTCGGCCCGATCGGACCGCAGATGCCCACCGGGTTGTCGGCGGTGCTCCGCCGCCAAGCCTCCACGTACTCCAAGGCCTCAGCCAGGTAAAAGTCCTCTAACGTGTCGTAAGACACCACCTTGAATCCCGGCCGGGAAAGGCGTTCCAGGTCGCGCGGGGTCAGACGCGCCGCGGCTTCGATGATCTCCTGGGGCAAGGTGGTGTAGTCCCACCAGTCGGGGGCAATGGCGCTGATTCGTCGAGGCATAAAGGTAGTTGGTTTGGCGTTGTTGGGGAGGTTCAGCGGCCCTGCTCGAGGGCGGCTTCGTAACGGGAGTTGATCTGTAAGTGCCGGCCCAGCGCTTCGCGCAACGGGTCGTCATCTTCACCACAAAAGCCATAGTGGAGGTGCCGTCGCCAGCCCTCGGCATACTTGAAGGTCCGCGACATCCGCCCCAACTCACGGGCGAACCCTTCCATCGTCATGACATAGGCGCTCATCTTTTGGGACGCATCCAGCCAGGTCTGCTGGCTCAGGTGCTGTGCCAGGGCCTCCCGCTTGATCTCCATGACCCCGCCGATATCCACGAACGCGCCGGGGATGACCCTCCGCCTCAACGGATCGCGCAATCCGTGCGGCATGGCGTGATACACCGCAACTTCACCTTCCACCGCCCGTCGGCGCGGGTTGGTGACGAAGTTCGGCATGCCCCGCACAAACGCGGCCGTCACTGCGAGTCGGCACGCATTGGTGTGGTCCTCCATGTAGTCCTGCGGCGACGGCACCAGCAGAAGGTGTGGATTCACCTCCCGGTAAACCGCCGCCAACCGTTTGAGCAGCGACCGTTCGTAGTAAATCTCCAGGTCATCCACCAGGCTCGGGTGGAACACCGCCCCGAGCACGCGGCTCGCCGCTTTGCCCTCCGCTCGCCGCATCTGACGCAACCGTGCGGCTGGATACTGGGCGCTCCCGCACGAACCGGAGGCCAGATTCAGGTAGTGCGTCTCGTAGCCGGCCGCCTTCAGCAAACGCAGCGTGCCCCCCATCTCGAACTCGATGTCATCCGGGTGCGCCCCGATGGCCATGGCAACCTTAGCGGCCACGGATTTCCTCCAGCTTGACCGGGCGGTTCTCCCGCAGGGAAAGGTCGGCGGCAAAGATGACCTCATGCGTGCGCACGGCTTGGTCCAACCCGGTCAGCGGCATGGCCTCACCCCGGTTCAGCGACTCGAAGAAGGCGTCGAACTGGGTCTGATAGGGATGGTCGCTCACATCTCCGGAATCGACCGGCTTGAAGCCCAGTTCACTCCATTGGTGCCGGCCCAGCCCCTCCAATCGGTTGGAGTGAAACTTGTTGTCCAGCAGGCTCCCCTCGCTCCCCACCAGGTGGGTGTGGAAGTAGTACGGTTGCAGGCAGTCCACCACCGAGGCGCATTTGCCCACTTTGCCGTCCTTGAATTTGAGCACGGTGGCCGTGGTGGAAGGATATTCGTATTCCGCAAACGCAGGGTTCGCAGACTTGGCGCCGTAGCTGAACACCTCCTCCACCTCGTCTCCCATGCAGAGCAGCAGCGCGTCCAGCGCATGACACCCCGCCGCCAACAGACTGCTCCCGCAACCCTCGTTGCTCGCGCACCATTCGTACTGCCGGTACCAGGGCCCGATCCCATGGTAGTAGTCAATCTCCCCGTAATGCAGTTTGCCCAGAAAGCCTTGCTCGAGCAGGGACTTGATCACGCGAAACTGGGCGGAAAAGCGGAGCTCGAAACACACGCAAAAACCCACGCCGGCAGCCCGCACCGCGCGCTCCATCGCGCGTAGGTCCGCCAGACATAGCGCCAGCGGCTTCTCCACGATCAAGTGCTTCCCCGCCTTGGCCGCGGCGATGGCCTGCCGGGGGTGTTCCGCGTGATAACTGCACAGCGAAACGACATCCAGATCCGGTTCCGCCAGCATCGCGTCCAGCTCTTGGTACACGCGGATCGGTGACCCGTGCCGCGCCGCCAACTCCTTCTCGTCCAAGGGGCGCGTGGTACAGACCTTCGTGACCTGGCCCCACCCCCCGGCATTGATC
>CAYYMW010000092.1:0-19511 GCA_964472515.1 uncultured Verrucomicrobiota bacterium
GCCAGCCGGAATTTGCAGTCGCCATTTCGGCGCGGTTGGCCTATGCAACACCCCGCATGGCCGATCGCCTGCCCATTTACGACATCGAAGCGGAGCTGATTCAACGGCTCCGGACGCACCGCCGCCTGGTCCTCCAGGCGCCCACCGGCTCGGGCAAGTCCACCCAGGTGCCGCAGATGCTCCTGAAGCACGGCCTGCTGGACCAGGGCCAGGTGGTCATCCTGCAACCCCGCCGCCTCGCAGCCCGCCTGCTTGCCGCCCGGGTGGCCTCCGAAATGGACACCGACCTCGGCGGCACCGTGGGGTACCAGATCCGGTTCGAGAACGTGGCGGGGGCGCAGACGCGCATCAAGTACGTCACCGAGGGCATCCTCCTGCGTCAGATGGTGAACGACGCCCGCCTCCCGGGCATCCAGTGCCTCATCTTCGACGAGTTCCACGAGCGCCATCTCTACGGCGACATCACGCTGGCCCGCGCGCTCGACCTGCACGAACGCGAGCGGCCGGACCTCCTCATCATTGTCATGTCCGCCACGCTCGAGGCGGTCGCGCTGCGCGAATACCTCAAGCCGTGCGACGTGCTGACTTCGGAGGGCCGCGTCTACCCGGTCGAAATCGAGTACGCGCCGCATCGGCAGGGGCCGGACTCCCTCCCCATCTGGGACCAGGCCGCCCACGCGTTCCAAGAATACCGCCAGTACGGTGGCGAGGGAGACGTGCTGGTGTTCATGCCCGGCGGCTACGAAATCCAGCAGACGATCCAATCCATCCACGCCTGCAAGGAATCGAAAGGCTACCTGTTGTTGCCGCTGCACGGCGAACTGCCTCCGCGCGAGCAGGACGCCGCGGTGGCCCGGTACCAGCAGCCCAAGGTGGTGGTGGCTACGAACGTGGCTGAAACCTCGCTCACCATCGACGGCATCAAGCTGGTGATCGACAGCGGCCTGGCACGGATTCCGCGCTACGACCCGAATCGCGGCATCAACACGCTCTTGATCGAGCGGATCAGCCAGTCTTCGGCGGATCAGCGGGCCGGCCGCGCCGGCCGAACCGCCCCCGGCCGCTGCATGCGGCTCTGGAGCCGCGGCGAACACGCCGAGCGCGCGGCGCAGGAATTGCCCGAGATCCGCCGGCTCGACCTCTCCGAGGTGATACTCACGCTCAAGGCCGCGGGCGTGGTGGATCTGCGCGCCTTTCGCTGGCTGGAGCCCCCCACCGAGCACAGCCTCACCGACGCCGAGACCCTCCTGACCGACCTCGGCGCGTTGGACCACCAGGGTCACATTACGACCGTGGGCCGGTCCATGCTGGCCTTTCCGGTGCATCCGCGTTACGCCCGCATGTTGCTGGCCGCGCGGGAGTACGGTTGCGTCTACCAGGCCGCCCTGATCGCCGCCCTCACCCAGGGCCGCGATCTGCTGCTGCGCAAGTCCGGCCGGGACGTCAATGAGTTCCGCGAGGCCCTTTTTGGCGACCAGGTGGCCTCGGACTTCTGGGTGCTGATGCGCGCCTGGCAATACGCCGCCAAAAACGACTTTCGCCTCGACGCCTGCCGCCGTGCGGGCGTCCACGCCGTCACGGCCCGCCAGGTCGGGCCGTTGCTCGACCACTTCCTCCGCATCGCCGAGCGCGAGGGCCTCGATATCAAGCCCCGCTCCGTTCCCGACGAGGCCATCCAGAAGTGCATCCTGATCGGCTTTTCCGACCGGGTGGCCCGCCGGTTGGACGCGGGGACGCTGCGCTGCGAACTGGTCCACGGCCGCCGGGGTGTGCTGGCCCGGGAAAGCGCCGTGCATCAGAGCCCGCTGATCGTGGCGGCGGAAGTGCGTGAAATCGAGGGTGCGGAGAAATCGGTGAACACGATTCTCTCGCTGGCCACGGCCGTCGAAACCGCGTGGCTCGAAGAGTTCTATCCCGAAGACAGCGCCACCGAGCCGCGCGTCTGGTACGACGAATCCACCAAGCGGGTCTGGGCCGATGAATCCGTGCGTTTCCGCGACCTGGCCCTCTCCTCCCGCCGCGTGGAACCGCCCCCCGCCGGACCCGCCGCTCGAATTCTCGCGCAGGAAGTCCTGGCCGGTCGCCTGGTGCTCAAGAACTGGGATCACAGTGTGGACCAGTGGATTCTCCGGCTCAACCTGCTCAGCCAGTGGTGCCCCGAACTCGCCTTGCCGCCGCTCACCGACGCCGACCGCCAGCACCTGGTGGAGCAACTCTGCCACGGCGCGCTCTCCCAGAAGGACATCAAGGACCGCGACGTGAAGTCAGTGGTGCGCTCCTGGCTCTCGGAGACCCAGCAGGACTTGCTGGAAAAGCACGCCCCCGAGCGCCTCAACCTGCCCAACGACCGTCACCCGCGCATCACCTACGTGGCCGGTGGCAATCCCTATATCGCGTTGCGCATCCAGGAGCTCTACGATGTCTCCGCCACGCCGCAGATTGCCCTGCGCCGGGTGCCGGTGGTCGTGCATATCCTGGCCCCGAACATGCGCCCGGTGCAGATCACGCAGGATCTCGCCGGGTTCTGGCGCGAGCACTACCCGCGCGTCAAACAGGAACTCCAGCGCAAGTACCCCAAGCACCAGTGGCGGTAGGGGAAACCGGCTTGCTTTCAGCCCCCGGCGCCCCCGCCAACCAGGCTCGCTCTCGGGGGCTGGAGCGGCGACGGCTCGTCGCCGTGGGGAGGTTGCGTTGTCGGGGACGAGCCGTCCCCGCTCCGGGTCCGTCGCGGAGCGGCGCGGGCCTGGACGACGCTGCTCAGAACCTCAGGCAGACACCCCCGGCCGAAATCTGTCTCACACCCCTGGCCTTGAACTGGACTGACTCCTGGCTTGACGGCCTCCGGGGGAGGCGATAGGTGTATCGTATACGTGGCATCTCAGAATCCCGCTGATCGACCCGGGCCTGGGCCAGCGACGCGTCGGCACGCCGCCGGAGCGCTGTGGCCGCCAGCCGGCCGTAGTTCTTCCCCAGACCGGACCGACGGCACCAGCGTGAGACGACCGCCCACGATCCCCCTATCCTAAACCTCATCTCTCCTCCACCATGCGAATCACCCGTACTTCCTATCGCCTCCTCGCTGCCGCCGTGCTGGGCCTGTGGCTGGTGACGCCGGCAAACCAAGCCCAGCCGCGGTTTCCGCAGACTCCCCAGGTGGTGTCCCCCCAGGTCGCAGCGGACCGGCAGGTCACGTTCCGCATCCTGGCTCCGAAGGCGGAAGCGGTGCAACTGGCCAGCAGCGGCGATATTCCCGGCATCGGCTTTGGCCAGGCCAAGACCCTGACCAAGGGCACCAACGGCGTGTGGGAGGGGACGGTGGGTCCGCTGCCGCCGGGCGCCTACCGTTACGGGTTCAATGTGGACGGCGTGACCGTGGTTGACCCGCGCAACCCCAAGACCAGCGAATCGAACGAAAACACGTGGAGCCTGGTGCAGGTGCCCGGCGCGGATTGGATGGACACCAAGGACGTGCCGCACGGGGCGGTTTCCGAGGTGACCTATTGGTCTTCGACGCTGAAGCGGTTCCGCCGCCTGCACGTGTATACCCCGCCCGGTTACGAATCCGGCGAGGGCAAGTACCCCGTTTTCTATCTGTTGCATGGCGCGTTCGACTCCGACCACTCCTGGAGCAGCGTGGGACGCGCCGGGTTCATCCTCGACAACCTCCTCGCCGCCGGGAAGGCGAAGCCCATGGTGGTGGTGATGCCCCATGGCCACACGGGGCCGTTCAGTTTCGGCATGCCGCTCTCAGGCGAATTCGAGCCGGAGTTCGTCACGGACATCATGCCGCAGATGGAGAAGCGGTACCGCGTGTACACGGACCGGCAGCACCGCGCCATCGCGGGCCTCTCCATGGGGGGAGCGCACACGCTGAATATCGGCATCCCGCACCTGGACCAGTTCGGCTATCTCGGGGTCTACAGTTCCGGCATTTTCGGCATCGCGGGCGGCATGGGGGGCAACCAACCGCAGGGCCCGACCTTCGAGGAGCAACACAAGGCCATCCTCGACAACGCCAAACTGAAGGACGGGTTGAAGTTGTTCTGGTTCGCCACGGGCAAGGACGACTTCCTGGTGGCGACCTCGCGGGCCACGGTGGAGATGTTCAAGCAGCATCAATTCAACGTGGTCTACCGGGAAACCGAAGGGGCGCACACCTGGGACAACTGGCGCGAGTACTTGCGGGACTTCGTGCCGCAGTTGTTCCAGTGAACCGGGATACCAGCCGTTCAGATCGTTCTTTGATCCAGTTGGACAGCAAGGCTCCGCCATCGGTTCCGGCCTGACCTCGGCGGGTCGGCAACGGAGGAGACGGCCGGGACGTGCGCCTCCAGCATGGCCGGCCAAGGTGCAGGGGTGAGGCGGCGTCCCGGAAGTGGGACGGTACAATCCCACCGGTGAAGGGATGCGGTAAGGACACTCGGCGGCCACCGGGACATGATGCACCGGCCAACCCGGTTCACGGAATACCCCTCAGGACGCCGGATGGTGTGTTTGCAAGTGATTGGGGTATAATCTAATGCAAATCCACCGTGGGAGGTGCCGGGAGGATATCGTCGCGGCGCTGGGGAGTGCTCACGCCCGGCTCCGGCACCGCTTGGCATCCAGTTTGCGGTATCCAGCGTCAGGCGGCCCCTTATCTGTCGGCAGACGGGTTTGGCAACCGCCCGAGCGATCATGATTTGGAATAACCTCCGTTTTGCGTGCCGGATGCTGGGCAAGCGCCCGGGCTTCACGGCCATCGTGATTCTGGTGCTCGGTCTCGGCATCGGCGCTAACACGGCTGTTTTCACCCTCGTAAGCAAGGTGCTGCTGAGCCCGTTGCCCTTTCGCGAGCCGGAGCGCTTGATGATAATCCAGAGCACCGACCCGCCCGATGGCATCGACGACAGCAACGTCTCGGGTCCGGATTTTCAGGACTGGCGCAAGCAGAACCGCAGCTTTGAGGATCTCATCGCCTTCAACGGCAACTGCCGGTTCAGCCTCACCGGCCGGGGCGAGCCGCTCTTCTTGAAGGGCGCCCAAGTCACGCCGAGCATGTTCCCGGTGTTCGGCCTCAGGATGGCGCATGGACGTGGATTGGTGGAGGCCGATGCCGAGGCCGGCCAGGAGTACAAACTGGTCCTGATGCATGGCTTCTGGCAGCGCCAGTTCGGCGGCGACCCGGCCATCGTGGGCCAGTCCCTCACCATCAACGGCCACGCGCACGAGGTAGTAGGCGTTGCGGCGCCGATGCTCGGTTTCATCGAGGAAATGGTGGATGCCATGGCCCCGCTCTCGCATGCCCAGTTGAGCGGGGGCCGCATGAATCACTATCTCAACGCGTTCGGGCGGTTGAAGCCAGAGGTGAGCCCGGAACAGGCCCTGACGGACCTGAATGTGATCGCGGAGGCCCTGGGCCGGGAATACCCGGACCAGAAAGACTGGCGGGTCAAGCTGCGGCCCTTGCAGCAGAGCCTGGTGCAGTCGGTGCGTCCCGCGTTCCTGATCCTGCACGGCGCGGTGGCGTTTGTGCTCCTGATCGCCTGCGTGAACGTGGCGAGCATGCTGCTGGCGCGGGGGGAGGCCCGCAGCCGTGAGCTGGCCATCCGGGCGTCGCTGGGTGCCGGACGCTGGCAGCTTATCGGCCAGTTGCTCACCGAAAGCCTCGTCCTCAGCCTCGCGAGCGGCGTCGTGGGGGTGGCGCTGGCCAAGGCGGGCATCGTCGCGCTTCGCGCGATGAACCCTCAGGTGAATGGGCAGGGTATTCCCTTCTTCAACGAACTGAGCATCGACCCTCCGGTCCTGTGGTTCGCCCTGGCCGTGTCGTTGGTCACCGGGCTGCTCTTCGGGCTGGCCCCCGCGTGGCATGCCGCCCGCACCCAACTGGCTGACAGCTTGCGGGAAGCCGGGCGGACCGGCGGCTTGGGGCGGTCCGGGCACCGGGTGCTGAAGACCTTTGTGGTGAGCCAGGTGGCGTTGTCGGTGGTGCTGTTGGTGGGGGCGGGCCTGATGGCCCGCAACCTGCAAAACCTGGTGCGGATCAACCCGGGCTTTGATCCGCGCAACGTGCTCGCCATGGACCTCGAACTCCCCCCCGCCCGGTACAACGGAGGGCAAGTCACCGCCTTCTACCGCGAGGTGCTGCGGCGGTTGGCCACGATTCCCGGGGTCGAGTCCGCCGCCTTGAGCAACATCCTGCCCATGGCCAACAACAACAGCAACTGGGGGTTCGAGATCGAGGGCGAGCCGCCCTTGCCAAAGGGGCGCTTCAACTCAGCCGAATACCGCGTGGTGAACCCGGGCTATTTCGAGGCGCTGCGGGTGCCGCTGCTGCGCGGCCGCGGTTTCACGGCCCAGGACGATGGCAAGGGCCTCCGCGTCGTGATCATCAACGAGACCCTGGCGAAGCGGTTCTTCGGTGAACGCAATCCCCTGGGCCGCCGGCTCCGCATCGGCGGAGATACCAACGGCTTCGAGATCGTGGGCGTGGTCGGGGATGAAAAGTACCGCGGGCTCGGCTCGTCGGACCCGGCGGTCACGTATCAACCTTTCGAGCAAAACTGTTGGCACGCGATGTCCCTGGCGGTGCGTACCCAGGGCGAGCCCACCGCCCTTGCCGGGGCCATTCGCCGCGAAGTCTGGGCCGTGGACCCCGAGCAACCCATCAGCCGGGTGCGGCGCATGACCGATGATGTGCGGAATTCGGTGGCGATCCAGGATTTCGCCACGCGGATGCTGCTGGCCTTTGCGGGCGTGGGACTGTTCCTGGCGGCGATGGGCCTGTACGGTGTCCTGGCCTATGCCGTGAGCCAGCGGGTGCATGAGATCGGCGTGCGGATGGCGTTGGGCGCCAACCTGGCCGATGTGCTGGGGATGATCCTGCGGCAGGGTGCCTGGCTGACCGGCGTGGGCTTGGCGGTTGGCCTCGGCCTATCGCTGGCCCTGAGCCGGGTGCTGCAAAGCCTGCTCTACCAGATGTCCGCCTTGGACCCGCTCACTTTTGCCGGCGTGGCCGTGCTGCTGGCTTTGGTGGCGGGAGCAGCCTGCTACCTGCCCGCCCGCCGCGCCGCCCAAGTGGACCCCACCGTGGCCCTGCGGTGCGAGTAGGAGGGTTCAGACCATCCGACCGGGGAAAGGAGTTCAAGCGGACGATCCCAGCGGTGACCGCAGGATCTGCAGCACGCTTGACAGCTCAGCTCCAACCTGTTCCTCTGCAACCAGAACAGGCAAGAGGCTTCCTATGGCAACCATTGGCGAAAGAATCACCGAAATCGCGCTGGAGGAACTGGGCAAGAAACCTGAGGGGATTCGCTACGGCCACCTCGTCACCCAAATCCAGCAGAGGGACCCCTCCTTCAAGACCAACACGATTCACGGGACCATCTGGGACCTTGACGCGCGCCTGCCGGGAAAGGTGTATAAGCCCGCCCGCGGCCTGTTTCGGCTGAGCGAGTTCCGCGACGACAAGGTCGATCAGGTCAAGCCGGAGCTGATCGACAAGGCGGGCAAGAAGCTGAGGGAGGGCGACTTCTACGACCCGTTCGTGGATTGGCTGGTCAACGACATGGAGGAATGCACCAAGGCGATTCCGCTGGGCGGAAACCTGTTCAGGGACAAATGGGGCACCCCGGATGTGGTCGGGAAGCGCGAGTCCCGGCGCAGCGACATCATCCAGGGACACATCGAGATCGTGGCCGCCGAAATCAAGCTGGACATGAACCAGTTGGTGACTGCCTTTGGCCAAGCGTGCGCTTACTGCCTCTTTGCCCACAAAAGTTACCTGGTCGTCCCGGTGGATGCCCCCGAGGACGAAATCGCCCGCGTCGATGCGCTCTGCCAAGTGTTCGGCATCGGGTTGGTGTTGTTCAAGAGCGATCAACCGGATGATCCCGATTTTGAAATCCGCGTCCGCCCGCAACGGCATGACCCGGACATGTTCTACGTGAACAAGTACATGAAGCAGATCGAGAGCGAGTTGTTTAGCTAGCTGGAGTCACGTCAGGCCGGACAGCCGCTTACCACGCGTAATGAACCCCAAGGCCAGAGCACGGGCAAATGATCGGCTCTTCAAGCAGGCCAACGCCGCTTGGGACCGTGGCGATTTGCGCCGCGCTTTCGAGTTGTTCCTGCGGGCTGCCGAGGCCGGTGACGACGGCAGTCAGTTAGACCTTGGCTATTTCTACGATTGCGGTCTGCACGTGAACACGGACAAACGGCAGGCGATGCAGTGGTATCATCGATGCTATCGGCAGGGCGTCGCGAGCGCGGCCAATAACATCGCAGTTCTTCATCGGGAGTCCGGAGACACCACCAAGATGGTTTGGTGGTTCAGACGCGCCGTCGCGATGGGTGAGGCCGAGTCACTACTTGACCTCGGCAAGTGCTACGAGGCTGGCACCGGGGTGGCCAGGAACCCTCAGCGGGCGAGGCAGTGTTACCGGCGCCTGATTTCGAGCGAAAACGTGATCGAGGCGTGCCGGGAAGAGGCAACCGAGCGGCTGGGCAAGTTGATGCAGCGGTGAGTTTTCATTGGCACAGCAATCGACAAGCCCTATGACAATGCCCAGTTCCAACGAGAACGACGACGCCTGGGAGGCGTTGCGGGAGGCCCGGTGGCTCTGCTCTGCAGGCCGCTTGCCGGAGACGCTGGGGAAGCAGCCTCGCTTCCCAAAGCACCCAGCCGACCGCGTGCGCCTGAGCGCCACAACGGACTCCGACGCCTGCCTTCGGCGATCACCGCCGACATGAACCACACTGCCTGACGCTGTATGCCTGGCGAGACCGCCATCCCGAAGGGGGACATCTGCTCAGGCATCCTGTTTGCAGAAACGAGATTGCCATGTGGCCGTGATGCGGTAGAACGGACGCATGCAGTTCTGGATGGCCGGGTGTTCGGGCCAGTGGCTTTGGCTCGTGTTGCGTTCGCATGAGGAGGCGAACCCCGCCGGCCGGTTGAACTCACCCTCGATTTGCCTCCCCAGATTTAAGCTCCCTTCATGAAAACCACCCGTCGCCAGTTTCTGCGCCAAGGCGCTTTCGCGGTCTCGGCCTTCACCATTGTCCCCCGCTCGGTGCTCGGGGGCGCCGGTACCACGCCTCCCAGCGAACGCGTCACCCTCGCTGGCATCGGCGTGGGCGGCCAGGGCGTGCAGAACATGAAGGCGTTTCAGGCGCTGCCGGAGGTCCAGGTGGTGGCCGTGTGCGACGTGAACCGCGAGAGCAGCGGCTACCTTTCGTGGAATTGGGCGGAGGGCAAGGAGACCCAGATCTGGGGCCGGGAGCCCGTGCGGCGCTTGATGGACGACAGCTACGCCAAGCAGCAACGCTCCGGCACTTACAAGGGCTGCCAAGGCTACGCAGACTACCGCGAATTACTCGAGAAGGAGGACGTGGACGCGGTGATGATCGCCACGCCCGACCACACCCACGCGGCCATCACCATGGCCGCTTTGAAGCGCGGCAAGCACGTCTACTGCGAGAAGCCGCTCACGTGGTCGGTGTACGAGGCACGGCAGGTGGCCGAGGCGGCCCGGCGGGCGAAGGTCGCGACTCAATGTGGCAACCAAGGCCAGGCCCTGGAGACGGCGCGCGTGACCCGGGAGATCATTGCGGATGGCGCCATCGGCGCGGTGCGCGAGGTGCAGGTGTGGTCTGGCGCGCGTTTTTGGAGTTGGCCTGCCTGGGAGGGACGCCCCAGCGATACCCCGCCGGTGCCCGAGGGGCTGGACTGGGACCTCTGGCTCGGTCCCGCGCCCAAGCGCCCGTATCATCCGTGCTACCATCCATGGACATGGCGCAACTGGCTCGATTTCGGCACCGGCCTGCTCGGTGATCTGGGCCTGCACAAGCTCTCCACGGTGTTCAAGGCGCTGAACCTGGGCCATCCCATCAGTGTGGAGGCCAGTTCCACCAAACTCAGTTCGGAGACGTACCCGCTGGGTGAAATTGTCCGCTTCGACTTCCCCGCCCGCGGCGCGATGCCACCCGTCACCCTTACTTGGTACGATGGCGGCCTCAAACCGCCCCGGCCGGCCGGGTTGGAAGACGACGACCCCATCCGCGATGTCATCTACCTGGGCGACCAAGGCATCCTCATGAACGACCGGCTGGCCCCAGAATCGCGCATGGAGAAGTACCGGATGCCGGCCAAGACGCTGCCGCGCTCGCCGGGCCACTACGAGGAATTCATCGTTGCCTGCCGGGGCGGGCAGCCGGCCGGCTCCAACTTCGTCGACCACTCCGGTTTGCTCACCGAGGTCTGCCTGCTGGGGAATATCGCCGTTCGCGCCCAGAAGAAGCTGTTGTGGGACGGGGCCAAACTCCAATTCACCAACGACCCCGGGGCCAACAAGCTCCTTCACCGCGAGTACCGACAGGGCTGGAGCCTTTAGTTTCGGGCGATCCCCGAAGGAGCACCCCTCCCCGGGCGGCCGCGGTTCACGGTCTCACCTTCAGACCTTCCAATTCAGCGACCGCGCGCTGACGTTGGTCAAACGTCACAAACGTATCCACGCCCACGCTCAGCGCCATGGCCACGTGAAGCAGATCGAGCGTGCGGCACCCAATGGTTCCGGCATGACTGTCAGACAGCCTGCGGGCGAATCGCCAGAGGTCCGCTTCCCTGTACTCGGGTGTCTTCCAGCGTCCAAGACGAATATCGTCGTCAAAAGCCTCCCAAGAGGCCTGCATTTCCGCAGCCGTGATTTCCCCGCGAAAACCCTTGAGTCGCAACGCAGTCCTCGTTTCGATTTCCTGCCAAGGGGTGAGGAGATAAGGCCTCGCGCATTCGCTCACGAGGCGGACGGCATTGGGGCTGGTGGCTTCCTGAACGTAGAGCTTGAGGATGATCGCCGTATCGAAATAGGCGTTCATTGCTCGCCCCCGCGCGCTGACGAAATCAAGGCGTCGCTGTCTGCGGCCACCTTGTCACCGTAGATGCGTTTGAGCCGCGCGCCGAAATCAGGCCCGTCGCCCGAGTTCAGCCCAAGGGCGGGCTCAGAGCTCTCAGTCTCAGGGCTGGCCGCCCCCGCCAATTCGTGAAAAAGTCGCGCGAACGCCTCGCGCTCTCCGGCGGGCAGCGCCTTCAACTGCTCGATCAGTTCGGTCGCGCTCATCTCAAGCAACCATAGTCCCCAGCGTTGCTTATCGTCAAGCAAGGCACCCTTGTGCGGCCGGCGGCAACGGCCCTTCGGCAACCCAAGAGGCCATTCCCATCTCGCTGGCGGCAGGGGACAACTGGGGACCCCCGCTTGTCCCCAGTTCTGGTGACTGGTGGGAAACCAGGAATCGGGTACATTGAACTCGTCATTGACCGGTGTAAAAGTGCAGTGATCGGTTGTTCTCCGTGTGAACACCGAAGGGCGTATGTCTGCAGCGCCGCATCGGTAGTGAATTTCCGGCAGCCGGGTGCGCTGCCAACCGACGCAAGTCGGGTTGTTCTCTAAACGTTGTTTCCGCAGAAGTGGCCGGGCCAAAAACCCGGCCACTTCTGTTTGGTACAACTCGAACCCACACCCGGAAGGGGTCTTGTCCGAGGCAGGCTGATACCCGGGACGACGGGGCGCGCGCAGGCGCTCGAACGATGGGCAGATCGCGAAGCCGGTGCTCCGCAGCGTCATGCGCGGCCTCGACGGACCGTTGCCCGACTGCGCCCGGACGGCTAGAGTGCCGTCAGCAAACGTGCTGAACGATACCATCGCTGCGATCGCCACCCCCCTTGGGGAGGGGGGCCTGGCAGTGATTCGCCTTTCCGGGCCCGAAGCCCTGAGCGTAGCAGACCGCTGTTTCATTCCCTCAGGGCGGGCGGCCCCGAAGCCCTCCGCCGCCCCCAGCCATACCTTGCACCTGGGCCGGATCGCCCGCGAGGGCAGCACGGTCGATGAAGTCCTGCTGGCGGTGATGCGGGCGCCGCGCACGTATACCCGTGAGGACATCGTGGAGATTTCGTGCCATGGCGGACTGCTGCCCGCCCGGCGGGTGCTCGAGACCGTGCTGGCCGCCGGCGCGCGACTGGCCCACCCGGGCGAGTTCACCCAGCGCGCCTTTCTCAACGGCCGGCTGGATCTTGCCCAGGCCGAGGCGGTGGCCGATATCATCCACGCGCGCACGGACGTGGCCCTGGCCGCCGCCGAAGAGCAACTGGCCGGCGGCCTCTCGCGCCGGATCAACGAGGCGCGCGGCCAACTCCTGCACGTGCTCGCCCATGTGGAGGCGCACATCGATTTCCCGGACGAGGACATTGCGCCGGACACGCGAGGCGCGCTGCTGACGAAGCTCGACGGCCTTCAGGCCTTCCTGGACCGCCTGCTGGCCGGGGCCAACGAGGGGCAGGTACTGCGGCGGGGCATCCGGGCCGCCATTGTCGGCCGGCCCAACGTTGGCAAGTCGAGCCTGCTCAACCAACTGCTCGGCCGCGACCGCGCGATCGTTTCCCCCCAGGCCGGCACCACCCGCGATACCATCGAGGAAACCGCCAGCGTGCGCGGCCTGCCGGTGGTCCTGACCGACACCGCCGGGCTGCGCCACACCGCCGACGCGCTGGAACAGGAGGGGATACGCCGCGCCCGCGACACCGTGGCCCGCGCCGACCTCGTGCTCCACGTCCTCGACGCCGCCGAACCGCTCTCGGCCGAGGACGCCGCTTTCCTCGCCGAGTTGGCGGGCAAACCCAGAATCCTGGTGTGCAACAAGGCGGACCTGCCGGCGCGCTGCCAACTGCCACCCGCGGAACAGGCGGATAGCCTCGCGGTGTCCTGCGTCACCGGTGCGGGGATCGACGCGCTCAAGGACGCCATCCGCGCCAAGGTGTGGGCGGGCGAGGTCTCGGCCGAGATGCTCGAGGTGATGCTCAATGCCCGCCATCTCGAGGCCTTGCGCCGGACCCGCGAGGCCCTGGCGCGCGGCCGCGCCGCACTGGAATCCGGCCTGACGCTGGAGTTAGTGGCCGCCGACCTGCACCTGGCCGCCAACACCCTGGGAGAGATTGTCGGCAAGACCACGACCGAAGACCTCCTCGACTCCATCTTCAGCCAGTTCTGCATTGGCAAGTAGCGGACGGCGGGAACGATCCGGGCCGACTTGCGGCGCGCGCGCGGAAACCGCCGGCATGGGGAACCCCGAGCGGAACCGTCCGACCGAGCCCAATTGTTAACTATCACAATTAAATACTAGCCAACCGGGTTGTTTCCCGATAGAGTGCGCCCTTATTCGTCCCGAAAATATGAGCGCGAAGTACACGATCGGACTGGACTACGGCACCAACTCGGTGCGGGCCCTGATTGTCAACGCCGCCAATGGCCGCGAAGTGGCCAGTGCGGTCTGGAATTACGCACACGGCACCAAGGGGGTGATCCTGGGCCGCGATCCCAACCTCGCCCGGCAGCACCCGGCGGATTACGTCAAAGGCGCCGAGGTGACCATCAAGCAGGCGCTGGCCGACGCGAAGAAGGCCGTGAAGGGCTTCACCCCCGACCAGGTGGTCGGCCTCGGGGTGGACACCACGGGCAGCACCCCGATTCCGGTGGACCGCGCGGGACGCCCCCTCGGGCTCCAGAAGAAGTTCGATAAGAACCCCGCGGCCATGGCCTGGCTGTGGAAGGACCACACCAGCGTGGGCGAGGCCGCGGAAATTACCGAACTCGCCCGCCAGTTGCGCCCGCAGTATCTCGCCAAGTGCGGCGGCACCTACAGCAGCGAGTGGTTCTTCAGCAAGATTTTGAACTGCCTGCGCACCAGCCCCGCCGTGTTCAACGCGGCCCATATGTGGGTGGAATGCGCCGACTGGATTCCGGCCATGCTGACCGGCACCGAGGCCCCGGACCAACTGACGATCTGCGTCTGCGCGGCGGGCCACAAGGCGATGTTCAACGAGGATTGGGGCGGGTATCCGGACGCCGAGTTCCTCGGCAAGCTCGATCCCAAGCTGGCACAATTGCGCGAGCGGCTGCGCCCGAAGGCGGGCGCCATCGACCAGAAGGTGGGCGGCCTGACCGCGGAGTGGGCCAAGCGCACCGGCCTCACGGCGGGCATCCCGGTGGCGGTCGGCGCGTTCGACGCCCATCTGGGCGGCGTTGGCTCCGGCATCGCCCCGGGCGCGCTGGTCAAGATCATCGGCACGAGCACCTGCGACATGATGGTGGTGCCGACGGGCCAAAAGCTGGCGGATATCCCCGGTCTGTGTGGCATCGTGAAGGGCAGCATTCTGCCCGGCTACTTCGGGCTCGAGGCCGGCCAGTCTGCCGTGGGCGATATCTTCAACTGGTTCGCCAACTACATCCAACCGGGCGGCAAGGAAGGCTTGCACGACGCACTCACCCACGGCGCGGGCCAGCTTCAACCGGGCGAGTCCGGCCTGCTCGCGCTGGACTGGAATAACGGCAACCGCACCGTCTTGGTGGACCAGCGCCTCACCGGCCTGCTCCTCGGCCAGACCCTCTACACCACGCCGGCGGAAATCTACCGGGCGTTGATCGAGGCGACCGCCTACGGCGCGCTCACCATCATCAACCGCTTCGAGGAGTACGGGGTGAAGGTGGCGGAGGTGGTTAACTGCGGCGGCATCGCGATCCGGCACGGGACCATCATGCAGATCTACGCGGATGTGACCGGCCGGCCGATGAAGGTGTCGCGTTCGGCCCAGACCTGCGCCCTCGGCGCGGCGATTGCCGGTGCGGTGGTGGCAGGCGTCTACCCGAATTGCGAGGCTGCCCAGAAGAAGATGACCGGCCTGCAGGCCAAGGTGTACAAGCCCAATGCGAAAGCGCACGCGGTTTACAAGGAGCTTTACGCCCTGTATAAGCAGTTGCACGACGCCTTCGGCACCCGCGAGTGGCAGGGCAACCTGTTCAACGTGATGAAGCAGTTGATCGACATCCGCACCCGGGTCCGCCGCTAGGCCGCAACCGCCTTTGTCATGCTTGAAGCCCTGAAACAGGAAGTCTGCGCCGCCAACCTCCGGCTCGTCAGCGAGGGGTTGGTGGTGCATACCTTTGGCAACGCCAGCGCCATTGACCGCCCCAGCGGCAATGTCGTCATCAAACCCTCCGGCGTGGATTACGACCACCTGCGTCCCGAGCACATGGTGGTGGTCTCGCTCGCCACCGGCAAGGTGGTCGAGGGCGACCTCAAACCCAGCTCGGACACCCCGACCCATCTCGCCCTCTATCGCTCCTTCCTCAAGGTGGGCGGGGTCGTGCATACGCACAGCTTCCACGCCACCGCGTGGGCGCAGGCGCGGATGGAAATCCCCGCTTTCGGCACCACGCACGCGGACTATTTCCACGGCGCCATCCCGCTCACGCGCTTGATGGTACCGCGGGAGATCGAGGCCGATTACGAGGAACACACCGGGCATGTCATCGTCGAGCGGTTCAGCCGGCTCGACCCCCTGGCGATCCCCGGCGTCCTCGTGGTGAACCACGGCCCGTTCGCCTGGGGCGAAACCGTGGACGACGCCGTCCACCACGCGTCCTTGCTCGAGTACCTGGCGAAGCTCGCGGCGGAAACCCTCCGGCTCAAGCCGGCCAGCGAGCCCATGCAGCAGGTGCTGCTGGACAAGCACTTCTTCCGGAAGCACGGGCCTGGCGCCTATTACGGCCAGAAGACGCCTGCCGCCGGAACGATTCCACCCATTCCCAAAGTTCCCTGAACCCCTGTTACCCTTGTCACGAAACCGTATGCGTTCCCTCCATTATCTGTCACTGATCGGCCTGACTGCCACGGCGGTCTTTCTGGCCGGCTGCGCCTGCACCAAATGCTGCACCTCGGGCTCCGGCAAGCCCATCGCCGAGGAGCCATTCGGCACGGCGGACGGCAAACCCGTCGCGCTCTACACGCTCGAAAATGCCAACGGCGTCCAGGCCCGCATCTGCAACTACGGAGGCATCGTGGTCTCCCTGAAGGCCCCCGACCGTGACGGCAAGTTCGACGACGTCGTGCTCGGTTACGACAAGCTCGCCGACTACCAGAACGCCAGCCCGTATTTCGGCTGCCTGGTGGGCCGCTACGGCAACCGCATCGCCAAGGGCAAGTTCTCGCTCAACGGCCAGCAATACAGCCTGGTGACCAACAACTACCCCAATGCCCTGCACGGCGGCACCAAGGGCTTCGACAAGGTGGTCTGGGATGCCCGCCCCTTCCAGAGCGCGGCCGGCCCCGCCCTCGAGCTGAAGTATGTGAGCAAGGACATGGAGGAAGGCTATCCCGGCACGCTCTCCGTAACCGCCGTCTACACCCTCACCAAGGATAACGGCCTGCGCCTGGATTACACCGCCACCACCGACAAGGACACCGTGGTGAACCTGACCCAGCACTCCTACTTCAACCTGGCCTGCGGCGGCGACATTCTCGGCCACGAGGTCATGATCAACGCCGACAAGTTCACCCCGGTGGACGCCACGCTCATCCCCACCGGCGAGCTGCGGCCCGTGGCCGGCACGCCGTTCGACTTCACCAAGCCGACGGCCATCGGCGCGCGTGTCAACCAGACCGACGAGCAGCTCAAGTTCGGCGGCGGTTACGACCACAACTGGGTGCTCAAGAAACCCATGGGCAAGCTCGAGGTCATCGCCTGCGTGCATGAGCCCAAGACCGGCCGCGTCCTGGAAGTCCTCTCCACCGAGCCGGGCCTGCAATTCTACTGCGGCAACTTCCTCGACGGCTCGAACGTCGGCAAGGGCGGGCGCGTGTACCACTTCCGCAACGGCTTTTGCATGGAGCCGCAGCACTATCCCGACTCCCCGAACCAGCCGAACTTCCCCTCCGTGGTGCTGAAGCCCGGCCAGACCTACAAGAACACCATCATCTACCGCTTCTCCGCGAAGAAGTAGATTCCGCCGCTTTCACCGCCGCGTGCCCGGCCCCGCCGGACCCGCGGCGTTTTTGTTGGTGGCCATCCTGCCGATGTGCGCGAAGCCGGGGAGCGTTACTTAGTGTGAGGTCGCCCTCGCCGCGCGGACTGGTGGGGGGCACCGTGGTTCACGGCGAATCTCGGCGTCCCGCCCTTTCGCTCGGAGGCCGCTGGATCGGTCTGACCAAAGGTGCGGGCAAGGGTGGCCGAAGTCACTGAAGCCGCCGCTACCGGTTGCTGGACAGGCGTAGCGCTCCTGGAGTAGTTTTCCGGCATGGGTTCGGTGGAAGCAGACCGAAGAGCGACTGTACCACCGAGTCCGCTCGAACAAACGGAAACGCTTGGCGGGTAATTCGAACCCGCCGGGTGATGGTGCAAGTGGGTGATGCTAACGCGGCTGAAAGTCTCGGGCTTCAAGAATCTGGTGGACGTTGACGTCCGCTTCGGTCCGTTCACGTGCATCGCCGGCGCGAACGGGGTCGGTAAATCGAATCTCTTTGACGCCATCCTGTTCCTGAGCGCACTGGCCGAAAGGACCTTGGCGGAGGCTGCGCTGTCGGTGCGCGACGAATCCCGGCGTATGGGTGATGTGAGGGGCGTTTTCCATCGAACCGGCCGCCAGCACGACTTGGAAATGCGGTTTGAGGCCGAAATGATTCTGCCGAAGCAGGCGCTTGACGACCTCGGCCAACCGGTGGAGGCCTCGATTACCCTTGTGCGCTACGTTCTGGGGCTCGGCTGGCGAAGCCAGGATTCCGCCCACCCAGATGCCGGTCCCTTGGAGGTATTGGAGGAAACGCTGCGGCCCATGAGGTTGAGCGATGCTTCCGAGCACCTGCTGTTCCCGGTCAGCAAGGAATGGCGCGATTCGGTGCTGACGGGACGCCGAACTTCCGAGTTCGTATCCACTGAAGCACAGGGCGCGCAGCGCATCGTCCGGATGCATCAGGATGGGAGGTCCGGACGCCTGCTGACGCGGCCCGCGTCCGCCCTGCCGCGCACGATGTTGAGCACCGTGCAGACGGGCGAATACCCCACCGCCCTGTTGGTGCGACGGGAAATGCAGTCTTGGCGGCTCCTGCAACTCGAGAGCTCGGCGCTCCGGCAACCTGACGAGTTCACCGCGCCCCCTCGCATGGGCCCGGACGGTTCGCATATCGCGGCGACCCTTTACCATCTCGCCCGTCGCTCGGCAGCCGGCGGCAACGGTGCGCCCGACGAAGGCAAGACCCAGGCGGTGTATGCACAGGTGGCCAACCGCCTTGCCTCCCTGTTGGAGGATGTCCGCGAGGTGACCATTGACCGCGATGAGACTCGGGAGCGTTATACACTGACAGTGCGTTCGCGTGACGGGACGGTTCATCCGGCACGCGATCTGTCGGACGGAACCCTGCGGTTTCTGGCCCTGGCCGTGATGGAGTTTGACCGCCATTCGGGCGGTCTGCTTTGCCTGGAGGAACCCGAGAATGGCATCCATCCACGCCGGGTTGCGGCGATGCTGGGTTTGCTCCAAGACATGGCCGCCGACACCCGCGAACCCTGCGACGAGGCAAATCCGCTTCGCCAAGTCATCGTCAATACCCATTCGCCGGTGGTGTTCCAGCAAGTCCCCGATGACTCCGTGCTCTTGGCGGAACTGGTCGAAGATGTGCGCCATTGCACCCCGGCGGGCACCGGTTCGGCTGTCCGTTTCAACAAGTTGCAGTTCGCCTGCCTCGGCGACACCTGGCGTGCGAAGAAGGTCGAAGCCCATCGGGTTGCAGGCAAAGGGAAGCTCCTTGCCTACCTGAACCCCTCTGCCAGCGAGCGGGATGCCCAGCCCGACTCCCGTCGAGTCATGGACCGCGATGACGCCCGCCAGCTCTCCCTGCACTTGCCTTCCGGCGCATGACTCCATTGCGCTTCACGCTTCTGGCGGACGGGCCAGCGGATGCCGTTCTACTACATCCCCTCCGATGGTTGCTCATCCAGCGCGGCGTTGTTCATCCGATCGAGCCGGCATTTGCCGACCTCCGTCTGTTACCGGAGCCCCCGGCGCAATTGGATCAAAGGATCGCCAACGCGCTTGCCTTGTTTCCTTGCGACCTGCTGTTCGTCCACCGTGACGCCGAGCGACAGCCGCGGGAGGACCGCATCGAGGAGATCCGGCAGGCTGTCCAACGCGGCTCCCCTGACTTGTTCACCAGCAAGCCATTTGTCTGTGTGGTGCCGGTTCGGATGACGGAGGCTTGGTTTCTGTTCGACGAACCCGCTATCCGCCGTGCGGCGGGCAATCCCGCTGGCAAGACGCCGCTGGCACTTCCAGCTCTGTCGAACATCGAGGGGCTCGCGGATCCAAAGGAAGACTTGCACAAAGCCCTGCGCCGCGCGACAGAACTGCGCGGACGACGCCTGAGGACATTCTCACCGGCCCAGGCCTGCCATCGACTTGCGGAACTCATTGAGGATTTTGGCCCGCTCCGACACCTGCCCGCGTTTGCCGCCCTTGAAACCGAAGTCGAGTCCATAATCCGGACCGCGGGATGGAACAGTCGTCCGTAGCGCACCCCAGTCCCGTTGTGAGCGCGCTGGCCCCCTCCCTGACTAGACACTCAGCTTCAACTGCCCCCTGCCTGGGCGCCGAAAGGCGGAAACGGAGCTTGTGGCTCTGCGTATACTGCTCGGACGGTGGGATAGACTACAC
>CAYYMW010000093.1:0-19464 GCA_964472515.1 uncultured Verrucomicrobiota bacterium
CCCAGGACGAGGGCCAGCCCCACCCCTACCGGGAACGCCACCGCCAGGCCGGCGATGTCAATCGCCGCCACCAGGAGGATGTTCGATAGATTGAAAATCACGCCCCCCAGAAAGGCCGAGCCCAGCCACTTACTGTCCGCCTGCTGGAGGTCAGCCAAAAAGCCGCGTCCGCCGGCGCCGGTGCTGCCCATGGTGAACGCCAGGAGCAGCGAGAGCACCAGCACCCCGATGGCGTAGTCCCAGTAAAAGAGTTGGAACCGCCATTCGCGGCTGGCGAGCTTCTGGGTGTTGGCCCAGGAACCCCAGCAGAGCATGGTGATGACGCACATCAGCACGGCGATCGGGTAGGATTGAACAGTGACCATAGGTCTTTCTCGGCTACAGGTTACGCGCCTGGGCGGTGGCGGGTGGGATTGCGGGAACACCGCGGCTGCCTGCGACCCGCCGCCGTCAAGGATGTCGGTAGCGGTTGTAGGGGAGCCCGTCCGCCTTGTCAATGACAGGCAACGCCGCGAAGTTCCACTGCGAACGCTGGCCGCCTTCGCACCCGCCGCTGCCCGCCCGAGCCCGTTGGGTGGGAAGGGATGAACTCAGGCTTCGTCGTCCGGGTTGTCCAGCCTTACCAGATAATGGAAGTTGTCTTCCCCGCAACGGCGCATGAGGTGGTTAACGATCGCCTGGGCCTGCAGCTCGGTCTCATGCGGGCCGCGAACGTAAAGCGGTTTGCCGTCCTGTCCGAAGGTGAATTCACGCGGGCAGTCCTCCGCGCGGATGCCGCCGAACACCCGCGCCCCTTTCTTGTAGTCCGGGTGTGGCGGAAATCCCAGGTTCAGGGCGTAGGCCACGGCACGTTCCACCAACTTGCGGGCGCAGCAGGGTTCAACGGCGATCACGTCATCCTCCTGTTGCGCGCGTTCCAAGATGCGGCTGCGGTAGAGTTCCACCGGGCCATCGTGGACGATCACGTTTTTCACGCCCAGACAGTGGGTGTCCACCAGGAACACGCTGGTTTCCGCCCGCGTTCGCCGGGACTTGAAGCGGGTGACGATGATCCATCCGATGCCCGCTTCAAACAGGTTGCGCGGCCACCAGGCTTCATGGGTTGCCGCGGCGCCGGGAGCATTCAGCTCGTCAATCATGCCGCCAGTATACAAAAACGGCCGGATTGGTGCCAGCTAATGGCGATGCTGCCATCCCGCTTCGATTTCCTCGAGGCTGCGGCCCTTGGTTTCGGGCACCAGCGCGAATACGAACAGGAAGCCAACCAGGCTGACCAGCGCGTAAACCCAGAAGGTCTTGGCGGGGCCGATGACCGGGCTGTCGTTGAGCATGGGGAAGGTCTGGGCGACCACGTAGCAGGAGGTCCAGATGGTGAAAGTGGCGATGGACATGGCGCGGCCGCGGACCTTGGTGGGGAAGATCTCGGAACAGAGAATCCACGAGATCGGCCCCATGGCCATGGCAAAGGCGGCAATGAAGGCGATAATGGCCGCCAGGAGTGGCACCCCGCCGGCTTGGACGTGGAACATCCAGCCCACCGCGGCAAGCGCCACCACCTGGACCGCCAGGCCGATCAGGAGCAGCAGACGTCGTCCTGCGCGATCTACAAACGCGACGGCCACGAACGTGAACAGCACATTGACCAAGCCGATGATCACCGAGGACATGAAGGCATCCTTGATGCCCACGCCCGCCGTGGTGAAGATCTTGGTCGAGTAATACATGATGGCGTTGATGCCGCAGAACTGCGACACCGCCATGAGGACGGCGGCGATCACCAGCGGACGGCGGAAGCGCTCATGGAAGAGTTCGCTGAAACGTCCCTCCTCCTGGCCGAGGACGCCCTTAACGGCAGCGATTTCCTCCGCGGCCTGCGCGGGTCCCGCCACGCCTTCGAGAATGCCCCGCGCCTCCGCTTCGCGCCCGGCCTGGATCAACCAGCGCGGGCTCTCCGGCACAAAGAACAGCAGGGCCACGAGCAGGGCGGCGGGGGCGACCTCCGCCCCCAGCATCCACCGCCAGCCCACCGCCTTGTTCCAGGCCTCATCCCCCTGGCCTTGAATCCAGGCGTTGATGAAGAGGGTCAGGAAGATGCCCACCACGATGCCCAGTTGAAACAGGGAGCCCAGGCGCCCCCGGCGGTCGGCCGGAGCCAACTCGGCGATGTAGATCGGGCAGACCATCGAGGAAGCGCCGATCCCCAACCCGCTGACGAACCGGGCCAGCAGGAACTCGGTGAACGTCCGGGGAATCGCAGAGAGCAGGCCGGACACGGCATAGAGGATGGCGCACAGGAAGAGGACCTTGCGGCGGCCGAACCGGTCGCTCAGAAAGCCGGCGAACATCGCTCCCGGGATGCATCCCAGGATGGCGCTGGCGCCCGCAATACCCTCTTGCGTGGCCGTAAGCTCGAAGTGTGCCTTGAGGTATTGGTTGGCGCCGTTGATGACGGCGGTGTCGTAACCGAACAGGAAGCCACCCGTGGCCGCCACGAGGGTGACCAGGGCCAGCGACCCGATGAGAGGAGACGGCGATGGGGATGTCATAGACTCATGGTGAATGGCCCCGGCCTATGGCTGAGCGGACTTCGGGAGCTCGGCCCGCACGGTGACCAGACCGTAGCCGGGAACCTTGATGGCGCCTTTCACGGGCTTCCCCGCTCGCTGGGTGGTGTCACTTAGGAACACCGCCGTGGGCTCGGGAGCCCCCCAGTGCAGCTTGGCCTTGGCATCTTTGCCCGAGGCGCCGAACAACCGGACGATCAGCGCGCGGCCGTCATCCGATGGTTTGAAGGCGGTCGCGATGACACCCTCGCCTTCGATTTGCAGGCGTGGCGTCCCTTCAACCTTCGCGCCGGAGGCCCGGCGAGGCAGGAGCGGTTGGCTGAAGGAGGTCGCAAAGCGGGTGGCGGCGGCGGGATTGCTGCGCCCATGTGGCCGCAGAATGAAACGGAACATGACCGGGCCATCCTGGTAGGCGCGGTAGTTCGTGCCCCAATGGTTGTTCATTGCCCAGGAATAGAGTTTGCGCGTGGGTTCGACGTGCTGACGCCAGACCTCGGGCTTGGATTGCGAGCCGACCAGCGTGGCGGTGATGCCGCCCACCTGCACGAGCGGAGCGTCGAGGGTCACCCACGTCACGCCGTACTTCTTGTTCGAGACGTCCGCCCACCGGCCCACGGTGAACCAGTTCTTGCAGGCGCTCGGCATTTGATCCAGCTCGGGGCGGATCACGCCGAGCGGCAGGTCGAGCAGCATCTCGCCTTCCGGCACGTCGAACGGGAAGGCGAAGTTCACGCTCTCCTTGCCGCCGCCCTGGGCGAAGCTCCAGTCACCGGGCTTGTCGCTAATCGCCGCGCGTTCCTTGTCCACCAAGTCGAACAGCTCCACGTAATCCGTGCCCGCCGTGAGCCGAACCTCGCGCACCAGCCGGCGACAGCCCGGCGCGGGAGACTCCACGATAATCGAGCCGACCAGCGGACCGTTCTCCTTCACCCGGAGCGTGATCATGCCGTTGCGCTTGAGATCGGCCAGCTTGTTCCCCGGCAGGAACAGGTAGTCGTTGACCAGGTGGCCTGACTCAACGTCCACGAATTCCTGGTCAATCCCCTCCACCCGGAGCGAGCGAATGGCGCCCGTGGTGTCGTCGAGATGTACATCGACCAAGCCGTTGTCCAGCAGGCCGCCAGCCACGGTCACACCCGGGATGCCCGGCGGGCGGCCCTCCACCACCTGGTAACGGCGGGCGGAGAAGGGTGGCACGGCGTCGGCCAGGAAGGCCAACTCGCCCGAGGTGAGGCGCTGGGAGGGCATGGGTTGGCCGTGGTCATCCAGGACCCGGTCACCCGCCTTGGAGAGTTCGGGAGAGAGGCGCACCAGGCCGCCTTGGGCCCAGGAGAGGGTATTGTACACGTCCACCGCGCCTTCGGGGGCTTCGCCTCCGGCGGTGGATTCCAGGTTGAGGGCCTGGTCGAGCAGGGTGGTGGCGCGCTTGTCCGCGTCGAGGGCGTACGATTGCTTGATCTCCCATTGCTCCTTGGTGGCTTTGTTTTCGGGATCGGAAACGCTGCACCAGGCCCCCCAGGTGTGCTCGGAGTAGAGGAGCACCTTGCGCCAGGCCTCCCCGGCTTCCGGCACCGGGAACGCCGCCGGAGCCTTCATGGCCCAGAGTGCCTCCGCCTGGGTGAGACGGTCGGAGGAGTTGCGGTTCATGGCCGTTTCGAGCGAACTGGAGCCGGCACCGTCTTCCCAGTACGGGGTCCAGTCGCCCTTCACCTCGGGCAAGCCCTTGCCGTAGCGTTGCTCGAAGGCGCGGAAGGCCTCGCTGGTCGAGGAAATGACGAAGCGCGGCCAGTGGTACTTGGGATTCCACTCCTTCACGAACTCCGAGATGACGGGGTCGGGTTCGGCGTTGTCCCCATGCCCGCTCCAGCGCATGTGGGTGATGTCGTAGGGATATTTGCGCTTGTCCAACTGGTCCTGATACTCGCTGACAAACGGCGCGGTCAGACGCCCATAGATGTGGGACATGCCGTAACCCTTGAAAGGAATCCAGACGAGGACCTTCTCTTTGCCGGACGGGGAAACCCAATAGAACGGCTTGTCCTCCCATTGGACCAGAATGTCGCCAATGCGGTCGAAGTAGTTCGGGGCGGTGGAAAAGTACCGGATGCCGGCGTGGGCCATCGCGGTAACGGAGGCCCAGGTGTAGCCGGGCACGTCGCTGATCATCACCGAGTCCACCGGCACCCCGGTTTCCCGGGCCAGCGTGGTCGAGTAGTGGAACAGTTCGACCAGTTCCTCAGGCCGGCACAGGCCGGTCAGTTCGTTGAGATACATGCCCTGCAGCGAGACCCAGCCCTTCTTCACCGCGTCCAGGAACTCCGCGCGCTGCGCTTGGGAGAGGCGTTTGAGGTAGAGGTCCGCGGCCCAGGAGACTTCGACGTTCCACTTGAATTGGGCTCCGGCCGGGTAATTCGCGGTCTCGCGGGCGTAGCGGATGCCCTTGATCAAGTTCTGCACCTGCTTCTCTTCGATGGCCGTCTGGATTTCCGTATAGCCGATGTCGGTGTGGGAGTGGGGCAGGATGTAGACGGTCATCTTGCGCACCGGCTTGAGCGCCGCCTGGGTTTCCGCGAGGACCTTGCCGCCTATTGCCAATCGCACCGGCACCGTGACCGGTTGGGTAATCTCCGGGACGAACGCTTCAATCTGCTGGGCGCCCTCGGCCAGGCGCAACGGGGTGGCTGGGGCCGCCCCAAGGGTCAACGTGGCCTCGGAAGCCGGGCCGACATGCTGAATCTTGACATGGACCGGTTGAACGAGCCTGCCATCCCGTTCCATGAGGCCGCGGATCGGTTCCACCGCCGTGAAAAAGGTGCGCGCGCTGACGGAGGCGGTCGACGCGCCGGTAGGAAGTTCAAGGCCAAGCCAGTCGTAGAGCATCCAACTGCCGGCTAACGTGGTGATGCGCAGTTGGTTGTCACCGGGCTTGAGCAACGAGGTCGGGAAGCTCAGATCGATCTGGTGAGGCTTGGCCTTGGCGAGGTCGCCGTGTATGGAGTCGTCCCCGCCGCCGGCGGGCAGGCTCCGTTCGAAGACCTGACCGTTCACCTCGAGCTTCAGTTTGGGAGGTCCCCCGGCATGGGTGTCCGCCAAACGCAGATGGAGCTTGCCCTCGCCGGCTGGCACCGGGGCCTTGAGACCGAACACCACGGTGGCCGTATGGGAGCGGGTGCCCGCCCAGGAGTCCTGCGGGCCGGGGTGGACATATGGCCAGTCGGTTTCCGGTCGCGACACGCCCACGAGGAAGAGCGGATCGGCCTTGTATTCGGCATACTTGCCGGGGGCCAGGGCGAGGTCTTCGTTGCCGGGTTCGGCCTTCCCGATTTGCCACACCATTTCGCCGGCTTGGGCGGCGGTGGGGATGAGGAGCAGGGTGGCGATCAAGGCCCGAAGGCCGCTGGGCGTCAGACTCAACTTCTTCATTGCGATGCGGGGGACTCTACAAGTTAAGGATTGGGGATGGAAAGCAGTTATCCGGCGGCACACCCGTTTCGTCCTGCGGCGGGATGGGCGCGGGCCGTCTGGAGGATCGCATGGGAGGCGCGGAGACCGGCTATTTGGAGGTCAGGCTCGAAGTGCGATCCGAAAGCCAGATCATGTCGCGGTTATTGGCGGAGGCCACCCCGAGCGCCAGGTCGCTGTTCCAGCGGGGCTCCGGCTTGGTGCGTTGGTCGACCCATTTCCGGATCTCCGCGTGGCCGTCCGCGAACGAGATGCCGGCGGCCCCGTTATGGTAGCTGGCGGGGTAGTCGATGATCTTGGCGTTGGCCGGAGCTTCGACCATCATGTTGGCAAAACCGCCGGCGTTCATGCTGTCAGGGTGTTCGTCAAGCAGCACATAGCACATCGAGGGACCCGGATTCACCATGTCTCCCATCTTGTAATAGGTCCGGTACTTCTTGGAGGTGACATTGGCTTTGAATCCCGCCGGGTCAAGCCAGTCTCCGGGCCCCCCGTGCGCCTGGCTCATGGACATGCTGCGCACCCGCGAGTAGTACTGCCCGCCGATGCGCACTTTGCTGCGATCCGCCGGGCATTTGTAGACGCCCACGTCCTGGATGTAGGTCGCGAACTTGGATTGCTTGGGGTCCTTCAAGGCCGCGGTGTTGGTGTTGTCCTTGTTCGTGGGCTTGAAGTCCAGCCAGCCCGAAACCCAGGCGGTGTCTTCCACCGGCGGGCCTGAGTAGCCGGAGGAGACCACCTTGTCCCGGTTATCGTCGGCGTAGAAATGAAACGCCAGTTGCAGTTGCTTGAGGCTGTTCATGCAGTGGATGCCCTGCGCCTTGGTCTTCGCCTTGGCCAAGGCGGGTAGGAGCATGCCGGCCAAAATGGCGATGATCGCGATGACTACCAGGAGTTCGATCAGCGTGAAGGCGGCGCGGCCGCCCTCCCGGCCAGGCCGGGGCGGCGGCGGAGAGGGTGGACGGACAACGGGTGCGGGCGTCATCATAGGCAGGCGGAGGCTGGGAGTTGGCGGGGCCAGACCCGGCGGGCGGGAGCGTCGGCGATGCGGTGCGCGGTCATGACCTTTGGTCGAAAGTGCCGCTCCCCGGCCAAGGGAGTGGCTAATTTGTTCATACATTTAGATGTGGCGTGAAACCGCTGTCAAGCGGGAAGCGTCGGGTCGGTCGCCGGAATGCGTTTGACAACCGGCCGAGTCATTTGTGTATACATATGGGCAATGACGCTGGCCATCGACCATCGCAGTCCGCTGCCGTTGCGCGCCCAGGTGGAGCAGTTGCTCCGCAAGCTGCTCCGCGAAGAGCGCTACCAGGCCGGAGCGCTCCTGCCGGACGAAGTGACCCTCGCCGCCCGTTTGGGGGTCAGCCGCGGCACGGTGCGCGCGGGGATCAGCAAGCTGGTCTTCGAGGGCTTGCTGGAGCGCAAGGCGGGGGTCGGTACCCGCGTGGCCCCGGCCCCGCGCGAGTCGGGCATCAGTGCGTGGCGGAGCTTCACCCGCGAGATGGCGGGCAAGGGCATCAAGGTCGAGAACTACCTGGTGGAATACCGGGAGGTCAAGGCCAGCGAAGCGGCGGCCCGCGCCCTGCGGCTTGAACCGGGCACCCCGGTGCACCGCTTGGAGCGGGTCCGCGGCTGGGAAGGCAGCCCCGTCATGCATGTGTCCTCCTGGTTTCATCCCCGGCTGCGGCTGACGGGCCAGGAACAGTTTGACCGCCCGCTCTACGAGGTGCTCGAAGCGGCCTGTGGCGTGGCGGCTCATCACGCGCACGAGGCGTTTGTGGCGGTCCATGGCGGGGCCCGCATGACCCGGTTGCTGCAAGTGTCCCGGTCGGCGCCCTTGCTGGTGCGTCAGCATACGGTCTTCGACTCGGGCAACCGTCCCTTCGAGTTCGCCGAGATTCACTACGCCAGCGAGCGGTTTACGTTGACGCTGGATTTGCGGAGGGATGCCTCGTGATCGTGCTGGCGTGCGATGTGGGCGGCACCCGCATCAAATGCGGCTTGGTGGCCTCGGGCCGGCTCCTGACCCAGACCGAAATTCCTGCCGAACCCGCCTCGGGACTGGCCGCGGCGTTGGAACGGATCGCGGCCGAGCGGGCCGGGCTCCTTCGCGCGGCTGGCCTTCCCGGGACCGAGCCAGCCGCCCTGGGTCTCGCCTTTCCCGGCATCATCGAGCCCCGGACCGGGCGGGTTCTATCCACCCCGGCCGGCAAGTTCGACGATGCCCCCCGCTTGGACCTGTCCGCGCACGTCCGGCGCCTGTTCGGGACCGCCGTGGTGGTGGACAACGACGCCAACGCGGCGCTCGCGGGTGAATGGCAGTACGGGGCCGCGCGCGGTTGCCGTAGCGCGGTAATGATGACGCTGGGCACCGGCGTGGGAACCTCGGTCATCATCGAGGGCCTCCCGCTGCGCGGCCCCCACGGCCAGGCCGGTTGTCTGGGGGGCCACCTCCTGGCGAACGCCCACGGACGCTCCTGTTCCTGCGGCGCGGTGGGTTGTGTCGAAACCGAAGCCTCGACTTGGGCGCTGCCCGGCTTGGCCCAGGCTGACCCGGCTTATGCCGCCAGCGCCCTGGCCCGCGAGGGGGTCATCGACTACGAGGCGGTGTTCCGACTGGCCGGCGCAGGTGACCTGCTGGCTGCCAACCTGCGGGACCGCAGTCTGCAGGTCTGGTCGGCGGCGTTGGTTTCGCTGATCCACGCTTACGACCCCGAACGGGTCGTCCTGGGCGGGGGTATCATGCGCAGCGAGGACGCGATTCTGCCCGCGTTGCGCGCCTACGCCGCCAAGCATGCCTGGACTCCTTGGGGGAATGTCGAGATCGTGCCTGCCACCCTGGGCAACCACGCCGGCATCCTGGGCATGGCCTGGCTGGCCGAGCGCGGGCTCCCACCGGCGTCCCCGTGACCTTCCTTTGATGTGAGCACCTCCCGTTACGACAAGTCTCCCTCTGTGCACGTGCCCGACGCGGGCCAGGCCGCCGTAGCAGGCTGGGACGCGATCGCCGCCCGCCTTCAGGCCGCCGTGGCCCGGGGCGGCCGGCGCCGTGTGGTGGTGGTTGAATGCTATCCCGGTGTGGACGAGTGGGCGATCGAAACGGAGTTGGCGCAGCGTCTCTCGCCCGCACTGGTGCTGCGGGCTTCCGACGCCTTGCTGCCGCCTGAGCGCATCGAGGCCCTCGTCGCCCCGTTCCTGGGTGGCGAGGACCCCGTCTTCGGCTTCATGGGCGGGCTTGAGTTGCCGCAGTTCTTCGATCCGGGCCGGCTGGAGCACGGGCGGTCGCGCGTGCAGGCCACGCCGGAGGGCTTGGTGCTCGTGGTGGGCTGCGGCGCCCGGTTGATGGTTGAGGGCGACGTCCTCGTTTACGCCGATCTGGCCCGTTGGGAGGCGCAACTCCGCTTCCGGCGCCAGGCAACCGGCAACCTGGGGGCGGACAATCGGGAACTGTCCCCCGGCCTGAAGTACAAGCGGGCCTTCTTTGTTGATTGGCGCGTGGCCGACCGCTGGAAGCGTCTCCTGCTCGGCCAATGGGATTTCGTCCTCGACACCCATGATCCCCGACAGCCCAAACTGGCCGAGGGCGGGGCGGTCCGCCGGGGGCTGCGTCACGCCGTTACCCGGCCGTTCCGCGTGGTGCCGTTCTTCGATCCGGCTCCCTGGGGCGGACAATGGATGAAGGAGGTGTGCGGGTTGGACCCGGGCGCGCCCAATTACGGCTGGTGTTTCGACTGCGTGCCCGAGGAGAACAGCCTGCTGCTTGAATTGGGCGACTGCCGGATCGAACTACCCTCCATTGACCTCGTCTTCGACCAGCCCCGTGCCCTGCTCGGCGAGGCGGTTCATGCGCGCTTTGGCGACGAGTTTCCCATCCGGTTCGACTTCCTCGACACCATGGGCGGCGGCAACCTCTCGTTTCAGGTGCATCCGCTCACGGAGTACATCCACCACCGCTTCGGCATGCATTACACGCAGGACGAGAGTTACTACCTGCTGGACGCGAAGCCCGATGCCGCCGTCTACCTGGGGCTGCGGGAAGGGATCGACCCGGCGGCCATGGCCGGGGACTTGGCCGCGCCTCAAGCGGGTGGAGCGGCTTTTCCCGCTGAGCGCTATGCGAACCGTTGGCCCGCCCGCAAGCACGACCATTTCCTTATCCCCGCAGGCACCGTTCACTGCTCCGGAGCCAACGCCATGGTGCTCGAGATCAGCGCCACGCCCTACATCTTCACCTTCAAGATGTGGGATTGGGGGCGGTTGGGGCTCGACGGCCGCCCGCGCCCCATTCACCTGGAGCACGGGCTTCGCAATGTGCAGTGGGACCGGACCACCCGGTGGGTGGAGCAGCACTTGGTCAACCGGATCACCCCGATGGCGGCTGGCGACGGTTGGCGGGAGGAGCGAACCGGCCTGCACGAACGGGAGTTCATCGAGACCCGCCGTCACTGGTTCACGCAAGCCGTTCCCCACCATACGGGCGGCGGCGTCAATGTACTGAATCTCGTCCAAGGCGAGGAAGCCCTGGTGGAGAGCCCGGATGGGGCGTTCGAGCCTTTCCTGGTGCACTACGCCGAGACCTTCATCGTGCCGGCCGCCGTCGGCGCCTACACGATCCGCCCACACGGGGCCGCTGTTGGACACGAGTGCGCCACCATCAAAGCCAGTGTCCGCACCGGTCTGCCATGAAGGCAATACCCCATGCACCGCCGAATCCAACTTTTGATCATATCAGCCTTCCGCCATCTCCCAGCCAACCTGCTCCTCCGATGAACTCGAACCGCTCAAACGACCGTGCTTACACGTCCGATGAACCGTTTCCCGGCCTCTCTCGCCGACAATTCTGTGCTGCCGGGCTGCTCTCGGCCGCCGGGCTGATGCTGCCCGGCCTCGCCGCCGAGTCCGGTTCGGCGCCGCGGTTGAAACGGCGCTGGACCGTCTTCGTCGTCCAGCACAGCCACATCGATATCGGGTATACGGAAAAGCAGGAGATCACGGCGGACCAGCACGCCCAGTTCCTCTCCCAGGCGGTGCGGTTGGCGCTGGCGCCCGAGCAAAAAACGCGGGACGAAGCCACCCGGTTCAAGTTTACCTGCGAGGGCTTCTGGCAGGTCGAGCAGTTCCTGGCCAAGGCTTCCTCCAAGGAACGCCGGGACTTCATCCGGGCGCTCAAGAGCGGCGTCATGGAACTCACCGCCTGCCGGCTTCACTACACGGAACTCCTCGACCAGGACCTGCTGCGCCGCAGCGCCCAGTACGCGGTCGATTTCGCCCGGAAGGAGGGGATCCCGTTGCGCGTGGCCATGGAGTGCGACATCAACGGGCTCTCTTGGGGCGTGGCCGACGTGCTGGCGGACGCCGGGGTGCGCTGGCTTTCCATGAACATCAACCCGCATCATGGGGGCTATCCGTTCGGCAAACCGCTCGTGCCGTTCTATTGGGAGTCGCCCTCGGGCAAGCGCCTGCTCGCGTGGTGTGGCATGGCGTATCACAAGGCCAATCTCTTCGGCCTGATGGGCGGCCAGACGCCCGACGGCGATCCGGGCGTCCCGGGGTTCAAGCTTCCGGGCACCAACACGGTCATCGATGTCCAGGACATCAGCTTCGCCGAGCGCAAGCTGCTGCCGTTGCTGGAATGGCTCGAAAGCTCGGGTTACCCCTATGATTTCCTGCCCCTGATGGGCTCGGGCCTCTACACGGACAACAGCCCTCCCGGAGCGCAGTACTGCCGCATCCTCCAGCAATGGAACGCCAAGCACGGCCAGACGGTGCAGGTTCGCAGCGCCACGCAGGTGGAGTTCTTCGAGCACCTCGAACGGAACGCCCGCAACCTGCCGGTGCACCGCGGCGAGTGGACGGACTGGTGGTCCGAGGGGGTGGCCGCGACACCGCAGGACACGCTCGTCTTCCGCAACGCCCAGCGCACCCGCCACCTGGTCGATCTGCTCGATCCCGCCGGCAAGGTGGTGTCGCCGGAGCGCCGCGCCGCCATCGACGACAAGCTGATGCTCTACGCCGAGCACACGTTCGGCTACTCCCACACCTCCATGTCCACGCTGCTGACCCAGCAGGTGTTCATGCGCAAGACCAAGCACGCTGTGGATGCCGACGTGCTGGCCAGCACCGCGCTTTACGACCTCCTGCGTACCCGTGGCGAGGGTGAGTTCACCGACCGCCGCCCGCTCGAGTATCGGGTGCTCAACCCCCTCAAGACCCCGGCTCGCTCCGTGGCCTATCTCCCCCTCGATTTCTGGGAGTGGCCCACGGTCCAGACCGGCTACCGCGTTGTGGACGAGGCCGGTCGAACCTATCCCCACCAGACCGAGGGTTCGCCCCGCGGTTGGACGGTGGCGGTGGCGCTGGACCTTGCGGCTGAAGAGTACCGTAAGCTCAAGCTCGTGCCTCCGGGGGAGGGGAAGAACGCGGAGACTCCGGCCGGGGAAGCGTTCGAGAACGAATGGTACCGGGCCGAGTGGAGCAAGGACCAAGGCATCGTCCGCCTGACCGATCGTGCCACCGGCACGCAGGTCCTGGACCCGAAACTCGGAGCCTTGGGTTCCCCGATCTACCAAGTGTTTCCCGGCGGAGATCGCGGGGGCGCCGGGACCGTTTACCCGCCTCGCAAGCGTCCCGCCGACCAGGTCACCGCCGGCCGATGCACGGGCATCAAGCGGGTGGCCTCCGGGCCGGTTTATGAACGGTGGGAATTCGAGTACCAGGTGCCCGGCGCCAGCCAGTACGTGCTGGTCGCCACGTTCTTCCGGAACCTGCCGCAGATCGAGCTCATCGCCCGCCTGGTCAAGCTCGACGTGCGCGATCCCGAAGGCATGTATGTCCTCTTCCCCTTTGCCGTGGCGGACGGGGTATGGCACTGGGACAAACCGGGCGCCTTGATCCGGCCAGGCCTCGATCAACTGCCCCAGAGCTGCACGGACTACTACCTGGTGCAGCACGGCGCGGCCCTGGCTGGAAAGGAGTGCGGGCTTGCCTGGGCCACGCTCGACGCGCCCATGGTGCAGTTGGGCAAGCTGCGCCTGTGGACCTACTCGACCCAGATCGAGCCCACCGGGCCGCTTTACTCCTGGCTCACCAACAACAAGTGGGAAACCAACTTCCGGCTCAGTTGCGGCGGCGCTTATGACTTCCGCTACGTGCTCCAGCTCGGCCGCGCGTTTGCCGATGCGCGGCAGGCCGCGGCGCAGGCCCGGGCGCTCAGCTACCCGCCCCTGGTCATGCGCGGGTAAACCGTCGGCGTCGCTGCCTCAAAAGTGCCCCGCCGACCGGGCGGCCTTGAGCGCGTAAAGCTTGCTGGCGGTCGCCACGTACAGCGTCCCGTTGGCGGCAACCGGCGAGGCGCTGAAAGGCTCGCCAAAGTCGATGGTGGCGAGGACTTTCTTCTCGCGACCCGCCGCCAGCACTCCCAGCGCGCCGTTGCGGGTGGTGACGTAGACCTTGCCGTCAGCCACCAGCGGCGAACTCCAGATCTCGCCGCCCAGCTTGTGTACCCATGCTGCCTTTCCGGTGCCGATGTCCACGGCATGCACCTGTCCGGCGCAGTCCGTGACATACGCCAACCCCTCCTGCACCGCCGGAGTGGCCAGACAGTAGCGTCCCAACGGGTAGGACCACACCGGGCCGGCGGCGGTGATATCGCCCGTCTTGGCGGCATCCAGGCACTTGAGCCAGCACTGGGGCTTGCCGTGCCAGAGATCGCCCCCGGCGGTGACATACACGCGCCCTTGGTCGAAGACCGGCATGCTGCTGATGTTGCTCGGCCCCTCGCGCCGGTTGTCCTGGTACCGGAAGATGTCCTCCTTGGGGCCCTCGGGATCGCAGTCGAACCGCCAGGCCAGCTTGAGCGTGACGGGTTCCGACGAAGGCTTGTCGACGGGTAACGCCTCGAACGCGTAGCACACCCCGTCGCCCCCACCAAAGATGGCGAGCGTGCGCCCCCCGACTTCACCCAGAGAGACAGAAGACCAACTCGAATGGATGGTGCGGGGCGCAATGGGTTCGCGGTCGCGCGCGAGCAGGCGGCCGGTGCGTTTGTCCAAGACGATGAGTGCGGGGGCGTCGGGCGCGCTAATCTTGCGGTGGGTGTTGTCCGTGCCATTGCCGGTGCCCACGTAGAGGTGCGGGCCGTGGATGAGGATGGAAGTCTGGGCCGCATCGTGGTTATGCACCCCCAGTTCCTTGGGAATGTCATAGAGCCAGAGCACATCGGCATCCGTGGGACCCAAGGGCAGGGAAGCGTCATCCGGGTGCGTCATGTGGCGCGCTTCCTCGGTGAACGGCCCGTCGTTGCCGTTGGCCAGCCCTTGTAGATCCAGGCACATCACCTCGTTCCGGTTGTTCACCAGGTAGACCCGGTCCCCCTCGACCGTGGCGGGGCCCACCATCCCGGTGTTGGGCCAGTCGAGATAGGCGTCCTCATCCCGCTTGGGGACCACCAACTGCCAGAGGAACCGGCCAGTGTCTTCCGCGAAGCACATCAGCACCCCCCGGTCCCCCTTGTGCCGGGGATCGCGCGGGTTGCCGTTGTTGGTGCCGATCAAGACCCGGCCGCCTGCCACCACCGGGGTGGCATAGGTGGAGGAACCCAGTTCGGCCGTCCACTTGACGCCCTTGCCGCTGGCGGGGTCCACCTCGACCGGCAACCCCCGCTCGGACGACACCATGTTCCGTGTGGGATGCCGTCCCCAAAGGGGTTGGTCGGCGGCGGTCAAAGACGCGCAAGCCAGTGATACGGCGGCACTGGCAGCCAGGAGGGAAAAGCAGTTTGAGAACACGAGCGTTCGGATGGTTAGGGGTGTCAAACTAGGGTGCCAGCGCGATGGATTCCAGTTCCATGAGCACGTCCGCCCGGTTGGCCGGGTCCAGGCGCAAGCGGGTGATGATCCCCCGCCAGCGGCGGTTTTCGCCCACCCGCACGGCGTAATCGTGCCACTGGCCGTCCATCGTGACCGGGAACCGCACGCTGCTGGCCTCGCTCTCGGGCAGCCGCGACGTGCGCCAGAACAACTGGGCCGACTCGCTCACCGGCCCCGGCCCTGGCGGCGTGAGTCGCAGCTTGACGCGCACAGTGCCGAAGTCCGAGGCCCGGGCTTGGAAGGGCGGGCCGAAGAACGCGGGATCGTTGCCCGAGGAGCGCGCCCGCAGCACGCCGTTGGTGGCCGCGAGCCCGGCCAGGTCCATCACGTTGTTCCAATCGGCGACGCCACGGTCGAATCTCCACGCCGTGGGGCTGGCTGGCGGGGTGGCAACCTCGTATGGCCCGAGGCCAACATCGGCGGGGACCAGATCGGTGTGCGGGGCAGTCACGCCGCCGAAAACGCGCCGGACGGCGTCGAGATAGCCGAAGCCGTACTCGCGGTGCGGTTCGATGTACGAGCCCTCGCCCCATTCGTTCCACGCCTCGATGATCACCACCGGCTTCACCCTGGCGCGGTTCGTATGGCTGGCGAGGAAGTCGGCGGCCGAGCGGAGATGGGCTTCGAAGACGGCGGGGGTGCGGTCGATGCGGGCCAGCGCCGCGTCGCCGTGCCACGGACGGCTGTCCCACCCGCCGCTGATCGGCGGCAGCAACGGCACGGAGCCCTGGTCGGCGAGTTGCTCCCACAAGCTGTGATATTGGCTGATCAACCCGGCAAACGGCGCGCGCTTCTGGTCCGGCTGCAGGCCCAGGCCGGGCCAGTTGTAGGCGGTCACCGCATCATAGCCCTCCTCGGCCACCGAGCGCGCCTCACCCGCGCTCCCGATGCACGCGGCGAAGAAGGCCTCCGGCACGCCCGCCGCCCGGCACTCGGCGCGCATGGCGTCGAGCGCGGCTTTCACGTGATCGTGGCCGAGGTCCTCGCTGAGCCGTCCCGGCGCGAAGATGATGACCAGCGGGCGGCCGTCGACGGTGAAGTGCTCCGGCCGGCGGAAGTAGTTCGCAATCCAGAAGCGGGTCACCTCCACGCAGTCGGCTTGGGAGGAGGACCCGGGAGCGTTGTGGTTGGCCCAGAGCAGGCAGAACTTGAGCAGATCCCGGTGCTGCGCGTGGAAGTAGGCGTCGTGCAAACCGTGCTCCAACTGCCGCGCACCGCGCGACCAATACCAATCGAACGCGAAGAACGTGATGCCGTGCTCGACCGCCCACTTGATCTGCCAATCCATGATCTCCGGATTTCCCTCCGCGTACCAGCCGAGGACCGGCTTGCGCTCCGGAAACCGCCGGATGGGATGCCACTGGCTGGCGGTCTGCCAGCCGGGGAAATAGTACACGCCCACCTCGGCGGGGCCGCGCACGGGCACGGGGCGGGGAACCCCCTTGCTGGCCGCCACCGCCTGCGGCGCCGAGAACTCCACTGCGCACTGGCCGGTGACCGCGGGACTGCTCGCGCACTCGAGGCGCAGGCCAGCCTGGCCCTTCGCCGCTCCCTTGGCTTGGACGCGCCAACGCCATTCGAGTTCCTCGTCGAAACCCAGTGCCGGGTGGGTCCGGCGGGCCGTTTCCCCGGGGGCGAACGAGACGCCGCCGGGCAGGGTGAGTTGCGCCACCAGGTTGCTGGCGGTCTGGCCGCCCCGGTTGGCCACGATGGCCACCATCTCCACCGGCCGCCCCGCGCGCGGCAGCGCTTCGTCCACCGCCAGGCTGGCCAAAACCGGCCGGGCCGGGCCTTGGGGCAGATCGGTGACTTGGAGGCTCTGCAATTGGAACGAGGTCGGCAGGGGGGCGTCCAAGCGCAGGCCCAGCGCGAGAATCCGCCCGCGCCAGTTGGACTCCGCCAGCAGGTCCACGCAGTAGGTGTGCGGCTGGCCGTCGGCCTGGATGGGGAAGGAAAAGGTGTGCAACCCGGCGATGCGGTCCGACGCAAACAGCAGCGTCGCGTGTTGCCCGGCGGCGGCCGTGAGCGCCACGGTGACATAGCTGCGGTCCTCCGCGGGGAACCCGCACGGCGGGGCGAGGACGAACCCCTCTGGTTGCTCGAGGCGCACGCTCAACGCGCCCGGCACCAGCTTTGCTTCCGCCCCGGGCATGGCCTGCCAGCCCTGGGCGTCACGCTGGAAATTGAAGACTGGCTCCGCCACGGCCGCTGGCATCGGCCAACTCACGACCCGGAGGGCATCGAGCTCGAAATGCGCGCCGTCATAGGGATCCAACCGGAGCCGGACGATTCGCCCCTCGCTCTGCCAGAACGGAAACACCCGCACCGTGTGCCACTGGCCGTCCCCGCGCACCGCGAACCGCGTGGTCTTCTCCTGGCTGAAGCCGCCGTAACGGCCTTCCTTGGTGTTGCTCCAAAACAGCTCGAACAACCCGTCCGCGTCGGCGCGCAGGCGCAGTTCTACGGCCTGCCACGGGGTGGCGCGGATGTCCAGGGGGCGCTGGTAGTCGAAGATCGGGTCACTCCCGCGCGTGCCGAAGCTCAGCACGCCATTGGTCACGCCGGGTTGTGCCACGTGCCCGTTCGGCTGCCAGCCCTCCAAATTCCCATCCTGATTGAACTCCCACGCGGCCAGGATTTGCTGCCCCGGGGGTGTGGCGTCGGATTGAGCCGCCAGACCGCATGCCGGATGCCCGGAGAGAACCGCCAGGGCCAAACCACAGGACTGCACGATGCGCATGGGAAGAGTGTACGGCAAAGCCGCGCCGCGGGGAATGCCGGATACGCGCGTGAGGCGGACTTGACAGGGAAACCAGACAAACGGAAGGTGATGGGGTCTGCCATGGGTTTGAAGTTGCACAGTTGCGGAAGAATGCAAGAGAGAGGCTTGCCCAGAGCGGCAGTGGCCCCTGGGCACAGCAAGACCGTTGGGAATCAGAATAGCCTGAGCCTGCGTAGTGCCGCGTGGGCGAACGGCGCCGAGAACCAGTCGACCAACCGCAACGCGCCAGCATTCTGGGAGGTCGTAGGCGCGGCCAACCCGTGGGCGACGGTGACGGCGGCTTGGCTCGCGACTCGCCCGGCGATAGGCACCCTCTGCTATCCAGATACCTGGCCCTGCCCCTGGCGGAAAGGGGCGCTCGCATGAGTGAGGATAACCAAGAACCGACGCCCCTTTTGACCTCTTTTGACACCACGACCCCGCTCTGCAGAGGTATGGCTCGGGGAGTGAGACGGCTGCTTGTGGTCGCTGTGTCAACGACACTCATATGGTGGTGCCTGGGATTTGCGGGATGCCTGGTGGACGGCTGGCGGGACAGGCGGGTGCGCGCCGAACTGCACCTGTTGAATCTTATCAGGGTTGGCCTGATGCAGCATTTTTGGCAGGGCGGCGAGTGTCCCACCAACTGGCTGATGCTCTCCAATGCGATCGATTCCAAGGCTGTTACGGAGTGCGCTCGGTATAACCGGTTGGGAGACCCATCCGAGCGGTACACGGTTCTCGGGACCCCCGTTCGTCACCATGAGGCAGGGACAACTGGATTGGTGTTCGTCGTTCGCTCGGAACCTCATAACGGCGTGTACTGGACCTTGGCCATGGTTGACTACGGGGGCCTGCCCAGCGTGCGCGGCGGTACGAACACCGAAGTGCGTCGGTGGCCTTTCAAGAGGAATGAACTGCCGCCGCAGATCCGAGATCAGTTGAAGGCGCAGCGAAAACGCTGATCGGCCTTGGGACGTCTGGATAGTGTGGACCGCCTCCAGCATTCCGACCCCGACCCAGACCGCCAACCGCGCTGGATAGCCCACGGCGTCTTCCGTTCCTTTGTTTGACTGACATGAGAAGAAGCCGATCTGACATCAGGCGGTGACGCCATCGGAAAGGGGGGACAGGCGCAAGTATTGGAGCAAGTCCTGCGTTGTATGGACGGTGGCAATGGGAGGGCCACGCATCCCATAGGGCTAAGAACCTTGTTACCCTGGGTGGCAAGATCCCGTGCAGCGGGACCGCCACCCCGGGGATGGCGGGCTTCACTTCGACCGAAGACACCGCGGAACCTGCGCCTGTGTCCGCGCGGTGCGGTAGCAACCCGGTGGCTGAACATGGTTTTCCAAGCCCAAAGGGCTTGCGGCACCCAGCCCAACGTCGGCTCGTCTGCGAGCCTACGTTGGGTCATTGCCCCCATTGCCCTCTAACCCGGAACGGGTTGCGCCGCCTCTTGGCCTTGTTGGAGTTGAATGGAACGCTACGCGAGGGTGCCAGGGCCGCAACTCCCCCGCGCACAAATGTTGCCGAGGTTCACGCCAATGGCGTCCACCCAGTCCACGGACACCTTCCGCCGCCAGCTTCCCGGACCTACGCTGGCGTCATGGAAGCTGAATCCTCAAAGCTCGGCATCCCTCCTCACGGGTCTGCGCCGCTTTCGCCCGTCGGCCACAATATGGCCGTACGTAGCACCGCCCGCCGCAGGCGCGTGCGCAGCACGCCAATAGCGCTGAAAGCGCGCCATATGCTAGCCCAGTAACGGTGTTGATTTTGGCAAGGAGTATTTGGGATTTTCTTGGGGGGC
>CAYYMW010000094.1:0-19111 GCA_964472515.1 uncultured Verrucomicrobiota bacterium
CCTCGATCGTGTTGAACAGCGTCTCCAGGAACTTCCGCTCGCCCGCCTGGCGCGCGAGCGGAAGTTCCTGGAGACGCTGTTCAACACGATCGAGGATGGGGTCATGGTGGTGGATGGCCGGGGCCGGGTGCAATACCTCAACCAGTCGGTCAACCGGTTGTTGGGGCTGCCGGGGACGACGGCGGAGGGACAACCTGTGACCGACTTCCTCCCAGACCTCGACTGGGCCAAGATCGCGGCGCTCGACAGTGCCGGGGGGCAGCGGGTGGTGCGGCACGAATTCGAGGTGAATTACCCCCGCCAACGTTTCCTCCGCCTGTTCGCCACCGCCCTCGAAGGCGGTCCCAGCGGCAGCCACGGGGTGGCCTTGATCCTCCACGATGCCACGGAGGCCCGCCAGAAGACGTTCGAGGCCATTGAGAGCGAGCGCATCCAGGCACTCACCCTGCTGGCGGCCAGCGTGGCCCATGAGATCGGCAATCCGCTCAACGCCTTGCACATCCACCTCCAACTCATGGAGCGCGAGCTCAAGAAGCTCCGCACCGTCCGCGCCGAAGCGGCCCCCGCGCGCTCCAAACCTGGCCGCCGACCGCGACCCGAAACTCCGTCCCCCACGGGAGACTTGGACGAAATCGCCGGCAAGTTCGACCAGTATCTCGAGGTCTGCAAGGGTGAAATCACCCGCCTCGACTACATCATCACCCAGTTCCTGCAAGCCATTCGCCCTTCCCCGCCCCAACTGCGGCCGTGTCAGATCAACGAGGTGGTCAGCGATACCCTGACGTTGCTCAAGCCTGAGTTGGACAACCGCGGGCTGATCGTTGAAGCGCGCCTGGGCCGCGCGCTTCCCACCGCCACTCTGGACCCAGCCCAGATCAAGCAGGTCCTCGTGAACCTGATCAAGAACTCGATGCAGGCCATGACCCGCGACGGCGTGCTCACCCTCGAAACCGGCGCGGCCGGCGACGGCGTCTGGGCGAGCGTGGCGGACACGGGTGGCGGCATTCCCCAAGAGCAGCTGAACCGGGTGTTCGAACCCTTCTTCACCACCAAGAAGAAGGGCTCCGGGCTTGGGCTGATGATCGTGCAGCGGATCATGCGGGAGCACCGGGGCCGGATCGAGGTCGAAAGCCACCAGGGCAAAGGCACGGTCTTCCGCCTGTGGCTGCCGCTGCAAGGGTCACGCCCGCGCCTGCTGACCGCGGCGCCCGAGAGCGGGGAGACGTCTGCTTGAGGAACGGGTGCCGGGTCTGAGGGCCCGGCACCGGCCATGAGTTACACATGAAAGCGCTGCGTCATCTGTTTGCCAACAACCGGGCCTGGGCGGCCCGCATCCAGGCGGAAGACCCGGAGTTCTTCACCAAGCTGACCCGCCAGCAGGCGCCGCAGTATTTTTGGATCGGGTGCTCGGACAGCCGGGTGCCCGCCAACCAGATCACGGGCCTGCTGCCGGGCGAGATGTTCGTCCACCGCAACGTGGCCAACATTGTCCCACCCGCGGACTTGAACAGTCTCTCGGCCCTGCAGTACGCGGTGGAGGTGCTCGGGGTCAGGCATGTGATTGTTTGCGGGCACTACGGTTGCGCGGGCGTGCGCGCCGTCTTGCGCGGCGACCGGCTGGGCCTGGCGGACAGCTGGCTGCAGAACGTACAGCACGTGCGCAACCTGCACGCAGCCCAATTGGCGGCGCTGGCCGACCCCGCCCGCCAATTCGACCGGTTTTGCGAACTGAACGTGGTGGAACAGGTGGTGAATGTCTGCGAAACCGCCATCGTGCAGGCCGCGTGGGGGCGTTCGCAACCGCTGGCGGTGCATGGGTGGATCTACTCGGTGAGCGACGGCCTGCTGCGCGACCTCGGTCTCTGCGTCACCCGCCCGGAAGAACTCCCACCCGCCTATCGGTCCGCTGTGGCCGGCCACGGCGCCTTTCCCTTGCCCGACGCCGCTGGCGCGACGTGAGCCGGGTCCACCTCCTCGCTCGACCAGGTCCCGCCGAAGCCAAATCCGTATGCGGCTGAGCGCGAAGGGCCGCCCCTGACCCGCCGGCGACCCAGTGCCGCGAAGGCGGTTTCCTGCTGACGCTGTCCTCCCACCGCCAAAAGACTGGCGGGAGACCCTCGGCCCACCACCGGGTTCCCGAACCGGGCCGGTTTCCCCCCACCGCCGGTTGACGAAGTTCGGAACGGTAATATAGTTCACCTCATCGTCACTATTAACCGATATGAATATTCTCGACCCTGCTGCCGCCGCTTCCGGGATCACCTCCGTCCTTCATGAGGCCCGCCGGTTCGCCCCGTCCAAGGAGTTTGCCCAACGGGCCCGGCTCAAAGGCCTGGCGCCCTACCGGCGCCTGTATGAGGAATCGATCAAACGGCCCGACCAGTTCTGGTCCCGCCAGGCGAAGGAGGAGTTGGTCTGGAGCAAGCCATGGAAAAAAGTGCTGGAATGGAAGGAGCCGGTGGCCAAGTGGTTCGTGGGCGGGCGCTTGAACGTCAGCACCAACTGCCTGGACCGCCATCTCGAGACTTCCGTGGCCAACAAGGCGGCCATCGTATGGGAAGGCGAGCCCGATTCCCCCAGCCATCCGGGCGAGCAGCGGGTGATCACGTATCGGCAACTGCACCGGGAGGTGTGTCGTTTTGCCAACGTGCTCAAGCGCAATGGGATCGAAAAAGGGGACCGGGTCATCATTTATCTGCCCTTGGTGCCCGAGGCTGCCGTGGCGATGCTGGCCTGCGCCCGCCTGGGAGCCATCCATTCGGTGGTGTTTGGCGGCTTCAGCGCCCATGCCGTAGCCGACCGCATCAAGGACTGCCAGGCCAAGCTCGTGATCACCGCCGACGGCGGGTTCCGGCGCGGATCGACGGTCCAGCTCAAGAAGAACGTGGACGATGCGCTGCGCCTGCGGGACGAGCAGGGGAACCTGCTGGGTGAATCGGTCAAGCGGGTGATCGTCCTGCGGCGCGCCTACAACGACATCCATATCGAGGAAGGGCGGGATTTCTGGTGGCACCGGGAGCTGGAATACGTTGGTTCCTCGTGCGAGGCCGAGGCGATGGACAGCGAAGACCCGCTGTTCATCCTCTATACCAGCGGTTCCACCGGCAAGCCGAAGGGCATTCTCCACACGACGGCCGGATATCTGCTGGGGGCCAAGCTGACGTCGAAGTACGTGTTCGATCTGCAGGAGACCGACGTCTATTGGTGCACGGCGGACGTGGGCTGGATCACCGGCCACAGCTACGTGGTTTACGGGCCGCTGGCGTGTGGCGCCACCACCGTGATGTACGAGGGCGCGCCGAACTTCCCCGAACCGGACCGCTTCTGGCGCATCATCGAACGGTACGGCGTTTCCGTCTTCTACACCGCTCCCACCGCCATCCGTTCGTTCATGAAGTGGGGCGACGAATGGCCGCGCAAGCACGACCTCAGCTCGCTGCGTCTCCTCGGCACCGTAGGCGAGCCGATCAATCCCGAAGCCTGGATGTGGTACCACGAAACAATCGGCGGCAAGCGCTGTCCCATCGTCGACACGTGGTGGCAGACCGAAACCGGCTGCATCATGATCAGCCCGCTACCCGGGGTGACGCCGACCAAGCCGGGTTCGGCCACCCTCCCGTTCTTCGGGATCGAAGCCGAGGTGGTGGACGACGCCGGCAAGCCCGCCGCGCCGAACGCCGGGGGCCGCCTCATCATCCGCAAGCCCTGGCCCAGCATGTTGCGGGGCATTTGGGGCGACCCCAAGCGGTTCAAGGAAGCCTACTGGAAGGAGGTCAAGGGGGTGTATTTCACGGGCGATGGCTGCCGCCGCGACAAAGATGGCTACTTTTGGATCGTAGGCCGGATCGACGACGTCCTCAACGTGGCGGGCCACCGGATCGGCACTGCGGAAGTCGAAAGCGCCTTGGTCAGTCACCATGCCGTGGCCGAGGCAGCGGCCGTGGGGCGTCCGGACCCGCTCAAGGGCCAGGCCTTGGTCGTCTTTGTGACCTTGAAATCGAATGTCAAGGCCACTCGTGAGCTGAGTGAGGAGCTGCGCGCCCACGTGGCGAAGGAAATTGGCGCGCTGGCCCGCCCGGATGACGTTCGGTTCGCCGAAATGTTGCCGAAGACCCGTTCCGGCAAGATCATGCGGCGTCTGCTCAAACAGGTCGCTGCCGGCACGGAAATCAAGGGCGACACGACCACGCTCGAAGATTTCAGCGTACTGACCCGCCTCGGCCAAGCCGACGAGTGATCGCAGCCGGGCCTCCGGCATCGCTTGGAGGCGCCACTTTTGGCCCGTGGGAAGCAAGCATCCGCTTGCAGGGCCAGGCGAAAGACCGGTTCGCCCGCTTCGGCGGGCGGACCGGTCGAGCCAACTCCCTCCGCCTCAACCTCGCTCGCGCAGTGCCCGGCGGGAGGAGGCAAGGCGTGCGCCGGTCAAGTGGCCGGCGCGGTGGTGACCTCCACCCCCGACAGGGGCGCCTTTTTGCCATCAACCACGTTGACCATGATGGCGAACGTGCGGAAGACATCATGCCCGGTGCGGGCGTTCACCGCCCAGACCAGTACCTTGCAGGACGTGTGCCCCAGACTCACCACCTGGCTGTAAATCTTAATGATGTCCCCCTGCCGGACCGGCGTGGTGAAATCGAACTGCCCGAAGAGTTTGGTGACAAACTCCCCTTTGGGGAAGGCCAGCGAGACGGCGCTGTACGCCATCTCGTCCGCCCACTTCATCATGTACCCCCCGAAGAGGGAGCCGGAGTGGTTGAGAAACTCGGGGCGGATCGTGATGGTCTTCTCGTGGCGTTCGGTGATGGACGGCGGCAAGGTCATATTGCTGTCGCAAGGCTACCTTAGCCCCGGCGCGGTTGCCAGCTTGTCCTGAACCGGCCTTCGATGGCAGGCTGAAGCCCAGCGCCGACGCATGACACCCATCCACGAACTGCTCAACCGCATCCGATGGGACCGTGAATTCGGCGCGGCTCGCTTCGAACTCGGCTACCTCGACCGTTTCGAGAAGACCCTCCATCGGGTCCACCTCGACGGCTTGATCTTCCCCGAGGAGGAACGCCGGACCTTCCAATTTACCGACCTTGGCGGGAAAACCCGTCGCGTCCCGCTTCACCGCATCCGTCAGGTCTGGCGTGACGGCGACCTCATCTGGCAACGAACAGGATGATCCGCTCCGGCAGCGCCGGGCGGCAGACGGGCGTGGTCGCCGGTCCGTCGATCCCATTTCGGGCTCGACGCGACGGAGGGCTTGGCGTTTACTCGGCACACCTTTCGAGAGGCCGTAAAACGGCACGTTGGTGCCGATAGGAGACAGGGCGTCATGAGCAGGATACTGGCGTGCGGGTTGGCGGCATGGCTGGGTTTGTTGGCCGGGTGGTGCGAGGCGCAGACCTTGGGCACGAATCTGTGGATGCGGGCGACGGGCAACGTTCATGTGGTGTCGCTCAGCGAGTCCTTTACCACGACCATTCGCCTTACCAACCTCGGGGTGCTCCCCCTCACGAATGTGGTGGTGGCCAACCACTTCTCCGCCCCCGTGACCCTGACCTCCACCCAGGCGAGCACCGGGACCTTCACCAACCTCAGCGGCATCCCGACGTTCACCTTGAGCTACCTGACAAACGGGGTGGAGGCGAAGCTGATCCTCGGCGCGCAACCCCAGACGGCCGGCGGGCTTACCAACGTGGTCATTGCCTCGGCGTACGGCATGACCAACATCACGAATACCATCATCGTGCGGGCCATCAACGGCCGCAGCGATCTGGGCGTGAGCTTCTCCAGCCTGCCCAAGAACGTCCAGGCGTATGACTTGGTGTCCTACACGATGACCGTCACGAACGCCGGCCCGGACGCCGCCCCGGGGGTGGTGCTCAAAACGACGCTGCCTGATTGGGTATGGCCGGTGGGATGGCTCACGAGCGGCACCGTCGTCCGGACCAACAACACCCTCTACTTCGATCTGGGCGAGATGGCCACCAACACCTCGCAGCGTGTGCAGGTGAGGATTCAGCCCACCAATGCGGCGCCGTTCCAGCTCACCGCCGCGGTCTGGGCGCCGGACCTGGCGGACCCCGCCAACGGGAACGACGCCGTGACCAATACGCTGAGCGCGAACGCCGACCTCGCGGGCACGTTGACCGCGACACCCGTGAGTCCCCTGGTCTACAACCCGCAGACGGGGCTCATGGAGCAGACCGTGCGCCTGACGAACGCCGGCACCGGCGACGTCCAATCGGCGCGCATCCTCCTGAGCGGGTTTACGAATCTGGTTGCCAATGCCTCCGGCACCAACGGGGTGGATCCGTTCGTGGCCTGCGCCGGCAAGCTGGCGGCGGGCGCCAGTCTCGATCTGAGGCTCGAGTACTTCATCCCCAGCCGCGACACCAATGCCGCGTTGCCGACGTTCACCCCCGTCGAGGTGCCCGCGATCGACTTCACCCTGCCGCTGGCGGGTGGGATCGCCGACACGAACCTGTTTATCGCTTACCGGGCCGCCTCGGCGCAGAAGCACTCCTTCCTCGAATTCCCCACCGTGCCGGGGCGATCGTACACAGTGCTTTACTCGGACCAGTTGCCGTTCACGAACCTGGCGGCCCAGCCGGCCTTGGTTGCCCCTGCCAACCGCCTGCAATGGAGCGATTACGGTCCGCCCAGGACCCAGACTCATCCGACCAACGCGCCCCAACGCTTCTACCGCGTCATCGAGACTCCCTGACCAGCTATGAGACCTTCTTCCTTGCCGATTCGTAAGCTCGCGACGCGAGCGTTCGGGCCAGCCCTCGCGGGCAGGGGCGGGGTGGCCCTGACGGGCTGCCTGCTGGGAGCGGTGGCCGCCCAGGCGCAGCTGCAGCGTGAGGCGGACTGGACGCGCCACCTTCGCCTCGGTCTGCAAATGGGGGTCCACTTGCAGGCGAAGTTCTCCTCCGAAGGGCAGTTCGGAGTGTCCGGCAGCCAGGCGGGTCCGGCTGGTGTGGCCGCCCAAGACCACTCTTACGATGACGGCTACGTGCGCGTGGACGACACGGGCAACGCGGGCGGTTACACCTCGAACTGGGGTTACCAAGCGGCCTCCCAATACGACTCGGCGACCGGCCAACTCACGTTTCACAGCGCCAGCGGCTACACCGGGGGCAACCGCAGCAGTGCCCAGGATGCGCCCTATTACGGGGCCGACATGGCTTACGGCGGCATCTTGAAACGGTGGGATCGCGCCCGGTTGATGTGGGATTTTGGCTTTGGGTACCTGCCGGCCGACATCCAGGATCGCAGCTCCTTCTCCACCCAGTTCACCCGCACGATTCACCGTTACGATACCGGTGGGATCGCGATGCCGGGCGCGCCCTACAGCGGGGGGGCGGGTGGCGTCGGCCCGACCATCAAGGACGTGGCTACCGCGCTGCCGGGCGATGCTGTCCAGGGCTCCGTGGAAGCCACCCGGCAGCTTGAGGCGGACTTGTACGCGCTGCGGTTGGGGCCGATGTTCCAGTACGAACTCTCGCGCCGGTGGGCAATCCAGGCCGGGGCCGGTTTTCTGTTCGGGATCGTCGATGGCGAGTACCGCTACAGCGAGCGCATCACGCTGGCCGATGGGAGCGCCACCACCAACAGCGGAGAGGTGGGTTCCACCGACCTCAAGTACGGTGCCTATGGGGAACTGCTGGTGCTTTTCAAGACCAACGAGCCGGCGGACCTCTATCTCGGGGTGCAGTACCAGTGGCTCGGTTCTTACGAACTGTCGAGGAGCGGCCATTCGGCGAGCCTCGATTTGGAGTCCGGCGTGAGCATTGTCGCCGGGATCAACTGGCCTTTCTGAAGGGGGAAGCCGGAGATGGGTGCCCTCAGGATTGGTTGGACAACTCTGCCAGTGCCCGTTGGCCACGGCCTGTGGCATGCCCGGTGCGGCGCGGACAGCGGCCTGCCCGCCGTGTCCGGCGGCCCCCCGTGACCGACTCCCCCGGGAGGACGCCGTGAATCAGCGCGAGCCCAGTCCAGCCGCCCCGCCCGCCGTCCCGCGCAATTGGCGTTGGCTGCGGTCGGGTGCGGTGCTGGCCACGGTTACCTTGGTGATCTTCATTTTCGTCCTCCTGATCCAGAACTACCGCGCCGCCTCCCAGCTCCGGGAGGTTTTTCTCGAACGGGTGATTGCAGAAGGGAAGTACCAGGCGGCGGGGTTCGACCGCCTGCTGGAGGAGATGAGCGGAGATTTGCGGAACCTCGCCGAGAGCACCGAGCTGGCGGCTTTCTGTCAAAACCGGGCGCTGGGAATGAGCATGGAGTACGGGTTGCGCCTGAGTCTGGTGCCGCTCCAGGCCCGGGTGGACCAGCTACTGAGCCACCGTTCGAGCGAGGGAATCTGGCTCTACCAACGCGTGCTGCTGCTGGACGAACGGGGCGCCCCGCTCGCGGATGCCGAACTGCCCGATCGTCCCTCGCCCAGCCGCATCATGCTGAAGGATCACCTGCGGCCCACGCACCGGCCGGCCCAATTCCTGGCGGCGGACGATGGCACCGAACTGCGGCTCTCGCTGGCGGTGGAGTTCAAAGGCGCGTATGCCGGCCAGGTGGTCGTCTGGTTGAACCCGGCGGTCTTGTCGGCGCGGCTGCGCACCGAAGCCAAGACCGGTTTCGATGGCGCCTTTCTGGCTTGCGACGGGCGGGCGCTGGCCTTGTCAGCGCCGCCCTCCGCGTCCCTGCCGGCAAGTGTGTTGGCGGCTTACCCGCCCGAGCCGGGCGTGCTGTTCCATGTCGAGCCGAAGCCCGGAGGCCCCCGCTACGGCCATTACGCCGTGCTGCGCGTTCCCCTGCGGATGCGGTCGCTGGAGCTGTTGGCGGTGTTCAACCTTTCCTCGGCCTTGGGGGGGGTGTCACCCGCGCGGTTGTTGCTGGGATTGACGGCGCTGGGCGTGGCGATTCTGGGGGGCGCTGTCGGTTTGGTGATCCTCAACATCCGCTCGCTCGTCCTGCGCGCGCGGCTGGATGAGACCGCGGCCCGGGGCCATGAGGTGGAGGCCAAGAACCGGGAGTTGGAAGCCGAGATTGGCGAGCGGCGGCGGATCGAGGCAGCCCTGGCCGCGACGGAACGCAACTACCGGGAAATCCTGAATGCCACCGGCGAGGCCATCTTCCTGCATGACACGCAGGGCGGGAAGATCCTCGAGGTCAATGCCGCCATGCTGCGCATGTTCGGTTACAGCCACGACGAGCTCAAAGGCATGAGCCTGCTCGACCTGGTTGTGAGTGCTCCCGGTGCGGGGGGCGGGCTTTCGGTGGAGCAGATGCTGGCCGCCGCCACCAGCGGGCAGCCGCTGTTCGAATGGCAGGCCCGCAGAAAGAGCGGCGAGATCTTCTGGGTGGAAGCGACCCTGCGCCGCTCGGACATCGGGGGGCACAGCCGGGTGCTGGCCGTCGTACGGGACGTGAGTGAGCGCAAGGCCGCTGAATTGGAGCGTGAATCGCTCCAAGATCGCCTGGCCCAGGCCCAAAAGATGGAGTCCGTGGGCCGCCTCGCCGGCGGAGTGGCCCATGACTTCAATAACCTCCTGACGGTCATCCTCGGGAATCTCGATCTGGCCGGTCGCGAGATAGGGGCTAGCCACCCGGCACTGGGTGAGATGCTGGAGGAGATCCGCCGGGCGTCCATCCGCGCCCGAGACTTGACCCGCCAGTTGCTGGCCTTCAGCCGAAAGCAGATACTCCAGGTCCGGCCGGTGGATCTGAATGAATTGGTCGTCGGCTTTGGCAAGATGCTCAGCCGGTTGATTGGCGAGGATATCGAGGTGAGGACCGTGCTCCAGCCCGGATTGGGCCTGGCCCAGGCGGACCCCGCGCAGATCGAGCAAGTGATCCTCAATCTGGCCGTCAACGCCCGCGATGCCATGCCCAAGGGCGGGTGCCTGACCATCGAAACCGGCCTCCGGATCGTGGGTCCGCACGAATCGGAGTCTCCGCCGGAATTGACTCCCGGCACCTATGTATCGCTGACGGTTAGTGACACGGGGACGGGGATGGACCTGGAAACGCAGAAGCGGGCGTTCGAGCCTTTCTTCACCACCAAAGCCGTTGGGAAGGGTACCGGCTTGGGGTTGGCCACGGTGTACGGCATCGTCAAGCAGCATGGGGGGCACATCGCTCTCGAGAGCCAGCCAGGGCACGGCACAGTCTTTCGGATTCTTCTGCCCCAGTCTGCTGAGGTCCCCGCCCCGGCGGCCGATGGGGCAAGCCTGCCGCCCTCAGGCGGAAGAACGGAGACCGTTTTGCTGGTTGAGGATGAAGCAGCTGTGCGGGCTCTGACCCGGCGGATGCTCGTCAGCCAGGGCTATCGGGTTCTGGAGGCGGATGGCGGAGAAGAGGCATTGCGACTGGCGGAGGCCCACCAGCCTATTCACCTGCTGGTGACCGATGTCATCATGCCCGGCATGAGCGGGCCAGAGGTCTACGCCGCCGTACAGAGCCGGCAGCCCGGCATCAAGGTGCTTTATGTCTCTGGGTACACCGATGACGTGATCGACCGGCACGGAGTCAAGGATCGGCAGATTCCGTTCCTGCAAAAACCGTTCACCGCGCCCCAACTCGATGAGAAGATCCGCTCCGTGCTCGGTGGGGCTGGCCACCCCCCCGTCGCCCGGCCTCGTACTCCCCGCTGGCGCCTGCCCGACACCCGCGAAGGGCTGTCCGGACCCCGCGATTGACAACCTCCGGGTAACAGGGAGAATCGGCGCATGAAGCATGAGCTGACCGTCGTCCAACGCTGCCTGCGCACCTCCTGCCTGGGACTGGGATGCCTGATCTGGTCCCTCCTGCCTGGCGTTTCCGCTGCCGAGGTGGCCGCGCCTGCCCCCTACGGTCCCGTTCCCACCGAGCGCCAGCTTCGCTGGCACGAGATGGAGTTCTACGGGTTCCTGCATTTCACGGTGAACACCTTCACCGACAAGGAGTGGGGCTACGGAGACGAAAATCCCCAGGTCTTCCATCCCACCGCCTTCGACGCGGACCAGATTGTCCGCACTGCCAAGGAAGGGGGCATGGCGGGCTTGATCCTGACCTGCAAGCACCACGACGGCTTCTGCCTCTGGCCCAGCAAGTTCACCGAGCATTCGGTCAAGAACAGCCCCTTCCAAGGCGGCCAGGGCGACGTCGCCAAGGCGGTCTCCGAGGCCTGCAAGAAGCACGGGTTGAAGTTTGGCGCGTACCTCTCGCCGTGGGACCGCAACCACAAGGACTACGCCACTCCCGCCTACCTGAAGTACTACCGCAGCCAGTTGCGCGAACTCCTGACCCAGTATGGCGACCTGTTCACCGTCTGGTTCGACGGTGCCAACGGGGGCGACGGCTTCTACGGCGGCGCGCGCGAGAAGCGGCAAATCGACAACCGTACCTATTACGATTGGCCCAATACCTGGAGCATCGTGCGCGAGTTGATGCCCGGCGCGGTGATGTTCAGCGATGGCGGGCCCGACTATCGGTGGGTCGGCAATGAAGACGGCATGGCGGGCGATCCCTGCTGGGCCACTTTGAACGCCGAGGGCCGTTACCCCGGAAGCAGCAGCCAGGGACTCAACTCCGGCGAGCGCCCGGGCACCCATTGGATGCCGGCGGAATGCGACGTCTCGATCCGCCCCGGCTGGTTCTACCACGCCAGCGAGGACGCCAAGGTCAAGACTCCCGCCAAGCTGTTGGACATCTACTACAAGTCCGTCGGCCGGGGGGCGTGCTTGAACCTCAATCTGCCGCCGGATCGCCGCGGCCAGATTCATGAGAACGACGTCCGGAGCCTGCGCGAGTTTCGCCGGATTCTCGATGCCACTTTCGCCATCAACCTGGCCCGCACGGCGAAGTTGACCGCCAGCAACATCCGCGGGAACGACACCCGGTTCGGCGTGGAGCACCTGTCTGACGGCAGTCGGACCACCTACTGGGCCACGGACGACGCGATCACCACTCCGGAGCTGACCGCGGCCTTCGCCCGACCAATGAAGTTCAACGTGGTCGACTTGCGCGAGTGCCTGCCGCTCGGCCAGCGCATCGACGCCTTTGCCATCGATACCTGGCAGGACGGTCAATGGGTCGAGTACGCGAAGGGGACCAGCATCGGCAACCGCCGACTGCTGCGCGGCGAACCGGTGACGACCGACCGGGTGCGGTTGCGCATCACCAAGGCGGCTGCCTGCCCGGCACTGGCCGAGTTCGGCCTCTACGCCGAACCTTGAGGCGCGGGTGGTTTGCCTTTGTTCGGGTGATCGTCTGTGATCGCGCGCCGGAACCCGGCGCTGCGTGTGTCCTGTCAGGCTTGGTTTCCGGCCGGTGCCATCGCGGCAGCTCAACTCAGAATCAGCCTTATTCGTTATGACGTTTCGTTTCTGGCAGAATAGGCAAGGTTCCCTGCTCGCGCTCCTGCTTCTGGGCACAACCACCGCGGGTCTCTTGGCAGGAGAGACAGGCTCCGCCCTGACCGCGTCGGGCGTCCGTGGGGACGGCACCACGGACGACACCGCCGCTTTGCAGAAGGCGCTCGACGACGCCGGCCAGGCGGGAGGCAAGGTATCCCTTCCCGCCGCGCGCTACCTGGTCAAGGGCAGCCTGCGGATTCCCCCCAATGTCACCCTGGAGGGCGTGGCTGAAGCGCCGGTCTGGAGCGATCCGCTCAAGGGTACGGTGGTCCTTGCCACGGGCGGGCGCGATCAGGAGGAGGGCGCGGCGCTGTTCGAGTTGGGGCACTCCTCCGCCGTGCGCGGCCTGACGGTGTACTACCCCGAACAGGTGGTCACCAACATCCATCCCTACGCGTGGACCTTCCACTTGCAGGGCCATGACAACACGGTCGAGAACGTCACTCTCATCAACTCCTACAACGGCATCCGGATCGGGCCGGAGGGCAACGTGCGCCATCGCATCCGGAGCGTGTACGGTTGCGTGCTGCGGCGGGGCATCCTGGTGGATGCCTGCACTGACATCGGGCGGATCGACAACGTGCAATTCCACTGCCACTGGTGGTCGGCTCCCAGCGTGGGCGGGCAGTGGGACCCCGTGCATCGGTTCATGCGCGAGAACTGCGAGGCCTTCATCTTTGGCCGCACGGATTGGGAGTACGTGAACAACACGTTCGTCTACCCGGTGAGCGTGGGGTACCGCTTCATCCAAACCAAGGCCGGAATGGCGAACGGGCAGTTCGGCGGGATCGGGGCGGACGAAGCCCAGGTGTGCGTGAAAGTGGAAGCCATCCAGCCCATGGGTCTGCTCATCTCCAACGGCCAGTTCGTGTGCATGCACGGGGAGACCCGCGTGCCGGTGCTGGTGGAGAAGACCTGCGCTGGTTCGGTGCGGTTGGTGAACTGCGCCTTCTGGGGCCCCAACCGCCAGTGTGTGGTGTCGCACAGCCAGAGCTTCGTTTCGCTGTCGGACTGCTTTCTGAGCAGCGCCGGTCGCGTCAAGAACCCCGGTGTCTCGCTGATCGAGGCCGACGGCGGCCGCCTGCAAGTGCGCGGATGCAGCTTTGGCACGGATGAACCGGCCATCGCCTTGAAGCACGGATTGGTCCACGCGATCGTCACCGAGAACAACGGTGTCCGGGGTGTGGAAATCGCCAACGGGATCGGTGAGCGGGCCATTATCGCGAACAACGAGCCCGCGCGGGAGGCCGGGGTCAAAGCTGCAAATGCGCCATAGCCCGGCTGCGCCGCGCTGCGCGTCTTCCCTGCAACCTCAACTGGCAGACCGGATCGCCGCACCCCCTCTGACCCGCAACTGACCCGAAAGGCGATGCGCCCAGGGCGAGCGGCCGCGCGGCGTCCCGGATGGCCGACTACGCTTTCACGCGCCTGAGGCAGGCCGTTACCAGGTCGGCACTAAAACGGGTGGGATCCCACTCGCCGCCGATCCACTCGGTCATTTCCTTGTGTTGTTCGTGCTTGGGATCGGCCAACGCCGCCAGCAGGTCGGCATAGCCCCAGACGCCGCCGCAGTCTTCGGGCGGGCAGGCATTGGCCCCGGCCAGGCAGACGGGGTGCTTGAATTCCGGGTCCGGCGGCAAGAGCTTCTCCAAGCGCACCTCATGCTCCCAACCGTCGCCGAAATCGTAATCGTAAATGAACTTCTGTTTCACCGTCGAGGCCAGGTCGGCCACGACATAGCGTTTCTCATTCATCATCTCGGGCCCCCACCCGAGGGCTTCAGGACTCGGTGCCCCGAAACATACCTGCCCAACGCGGAACTGATGCAGATGACAGTCCATCCACCCCATGGCGGTTTGGATCACCCGGTGCAACCGGTCCAGCTTCATGTCCGCCCGGACGATCACCCGCCGCCAGATCGGCGGCTTGGAACGCCGGAGCGTGATCTTCAGTTGGTAGAGAGGAACCCCTGCGGCATCGTCGTCAACCTGTCGAATCATATCGGTTCGCGTTGCCCGCCACCCTACCACGCGACCGAGAACGGCCGCAACCAGGCGTTGAGCGAGGGAACGCGGCCACGGCGGGGGTGAATGGACTCGAACCCGGGCCGGGGGTTGAACCCTGTGCGGAATCCCCTTGCCATGGGCGCTGGGGTGTGGTCAGTAGAGTCCGTTTCGCTGAAACCGATATTGCGTTATGAATCCTCTTCTCCACCTGAGTAATCCCAGCCGTTTTCTCGCCGCCACGCTGGTCTGCCTCGCGGTCGGTCTGGCTGGCGCCAGGTCCGGTCAGGCCCAGGACGCCAGCGGCAAACTGCACATCATCTGCTTCGGGGCGCATCCTGACGATTGCGAGATCGAAGCCGGCGGATCGGCCGCCATGTGGGCCGCCAAGGGGCATAAGGTCAAGTTCGTGTCCGTCACGAACGGCGACATCGGCCATTGGCGGGAAGCCGGCGGGCCGTTGGCGCGGCGGCGCACGGCGGAAGTCGAGGCGGTGGCCAAAGCGCTCGGCATCACCACCCAGGTCCTGGACATCCACGACGGCGAGTTCATGCCCACCCTCGAGAACCGCCGAACCATCATCCGCCTGATCCGCGAGTGGGATGCGGACATCGTCATCAGCCACCGGCCCAACGACTACCATCCCGACCACCGTTACAGCAGCGTGGCGGTGCAAGACGCCGCCTACATGGTCACCGTGCCCTTCATCTGCCCGGACGCCGCGCCGATGAAGAAGAACCCGGTCTTTCTCTACTTCCCGGACTCGTTCAAGAAGCCGAATCCGTTCACGGCGGACGTGGCGGTGGCGATCGACCCGGTCATCGAGAAGAAGTTGGACGCCCTGGCTTTGATCGTATCGCAGTTCTATGAGGGCGGCGCCAACGGCGATGCCTCGCTGTTGCCGGCCGAACCGGACAAACAGAAGGCACGCCATCAGAAGGTTCGCGAGGAGTTTGCCGGCCAGTTTCGGAGGTATGCGGACCGTTTCCGGCCCACGCTGACGGAGTTCTACGGCGAAAGCGCCGCCAAGAAGGTGCAGTACGCGGAGGCTTTCGAGATCTGCGAGTACGGCGAGCGTCCGGACCAGGACCGACTCAAGCAGCTGTTCCCCATCTTCACGCCGTAATCCGGTGCCAGTGGGAAGTGGGCAGGTGTCAGGCGCGGGGGACTCTCCTCCGGGGTCGCCGGTGATTGGTTTTTCGCCCTGACTGTGGCACAGTATCTGCATAACAGATTCCTGTGCGGGTACCGGCATCCATGGCGGATAGGGCGCCAGGGCGGGGCTGCGGAACAGCCTTCACCCTGATCGAGTTGCTGGTCGTGATCGCCATCATTGCGATCCTGGCCAGTCTGCTCCTGCCCGCCCTGGCACGCGCCAAGCTCCGCGCGCGCACCATCTCCTGCCAGAACAACTTGCGCCAGCTCGCCCTGACTTGGGCCATGTATCCCAACGACAACCAGGACCGGTTGGCGCAGAACGGGTACGGCCTGCCCGAGACCCTCGGCGACCAGAAGCTGTGGGTGATTGGGGACGAACACATCCATCCCGCTTTCTTCACGAACGTGGAGTACTTGGTGAACCCCTTGTACGCCTCGTTTGGCGCTTATCTGACCACCGCCTCCGTCTACAAGTGTCCCGAAGACCGCAGCACAGTGGAACTCGGAGGCAAGGCCTATCCCAAGGTGCGCACCTACGCCCTCAACTCGTACATGGGTTGGCCGGCGTGGATGGGTTCGCTGAACAGTTCGCGTTATCTCACCTTCCTCAAATCGAGCGACCTGGCCCAAGGCTCGCCTTCGAGCCTGTTCACCTTCATCGACACCGCCCCGGGGCACATCTGCCATTCGGCCTTTGTGGTGCATCTGGGCATGCTCGACGGGCTCTTTTACCACCTGCCCTCCGTGCAACATGGCGGCTCTGGCCCGGTGGCCTTCGCCGACGGCCATGTGGAGACGCACAAATGGGTCGAGGCCGACACGCGCCGGGAGGCCGAGCAAAAGTGGATTCCCAACCACTGGACGATCTACCTGCAGGGAAACAAGGACTTGCAGTGGCTCAAGGACCACGCCTCGGTCAAGGCCCCGAACGCCGACTGAGCCACCCGCTTAGCTGCGGGGATGGAAGCGGCGGTGGACATCGCGCAGCCGCTCGCTGGCGACGTGGGTATAAACCTCGGTGGTGGCGATATTGGCGTGCCCCAGCAACTCCTGGATGACCCGCAAGTCCGCGCCGTGCTCGAGCAGATGAGTGGCGAAACTGTGCCGGAGCATGTGCGGAGTGATGTTGCGCTCGATGCCCGCCCGCCGCACCCGGCGCTTGATCCGCAGCCAGAGCGTGACCGACGCGAAAGGCGTCCCGCGCCGGGTAATAAACACGCTGGCCGGCGTGCGCGGCGTCACCAATTGCGGGCGGCCGGCTTCCAGGTAGCGGCGCAACGCCGTGACCGCGATTTCCCCCACCGGCACCACCCGTTCCTTGTTTCCCTTGCCGATGACCGTGACGAAACCCGCCTCGAGGTGCAACTGTTCGAGCCGGAGTTGGCGCAACTCGGACAGCCGCAGGCCGCTCGCATACGCCAGTTCGAGGATGGCCTGGTCGCAGAGGGCGGAGGCATCTTCCTGCGGCAGCGGTTGGAGGAGGCGATCCACTTCCTCATGGCTGAGCGCCTTGGGCAGCCGTTTCCAGCGGCGCGGCAGGCTGAGGTTCTCGGCCACGTTGACAGGCAACAGACGCTCCGCCTCGCAGAAACGGTAGAAGGCCCGCAGCGCGGCAATCTGGAGGTAGAGACTCTCGCTGGCCAGGCGTTGGGTCGGGCTGGCTTGCGGCGAACGCAACTGCCGCTGGCGTTCGTGCTCGAGAAAACCCATCAGGTGCGGGAAACGCACTTCCTGCCATTGCTTCAAGCCCTGCGCCTCGCCCCAAGTGACAAATGCCTCCAGCAGGCGCTGATACACCAGCGCCGTGCGCTCCGACTGTCCGCGCTCGTGCCGCAGGTACTGGAGAAAATCCTCAACCAGGGCGCGCATGGGAGCGTTTTGTGGGGCCTCCGTCCGGGCGCCAAACGACAAGTGGCGCGCCCTCCATGTGGAACGCGCGCCACCCGGTCGAAACCCGAAAGGGAAGGCAGTTTAAGCGGTCAACCGCTGCCATTGGGCATCGCGGGCCTGCCGGGCCACCAGCAAGGCGCCCTTCGCGACGAAGTCCTTGTAGCTCTCGCCCACGGTCTGCACCCGGGGCCGCTCGAAGCCGTCCTCGGCCAGCAGGCGTTGCAGTTCCGTGTCGAAGTGCCGGATGCGGCTGCCCCCGCCCGTCAGCACGATGTTCTGCATCAGGTCGGCCACGGTGTCGGTGGTGGATTTGGCGATGATCGCCTTCACGCAATCCACCGTGCGCTGGAGCAGTTGTTCGCAGGCCTTGGCCACCGGCTCGCCCACATCCAGCTTCCGCATCTTGCCCGCGACCACCAGATTGATGCTCACCGGATTCTCGTTCTTGCCCACGAAGGAATGGGTTTCCTTGATCTCGCGCACCTTCACCATGGACAGGCTGATGTCCGGATACGCCTTGCGCAGGGCGTCGCTGATCAGCCCATCCACCTTGTCGCCGGCGAACGGAATGCTCATCTGGTCCTCGGCGGTGGGGAAATAGCCCTGGACCATGCAAACGTTCGTGGTGCCTGCCCCAATGTCCACGATGAGCGCGTTGCGCACCGGATCGAGATAGGAGGGATCGCTCAGGCGCGCTTCGTCCCGGTAGCCCAACGCGGCGAGGAACGGCTCCGGCACCAGGATCACCTTGTCGAACAGGCCGCTGACCGCCTGGCACATGGTTTCGCGGGCCGGCCGCTCCACATTGGCGGGCACGCCAATGACGGCGCGCACCTCGGTCCCTTGGGGAGGGTTGAGGACTTGGCGCACGTGGCGGGCGAAATCCTGCGCCGCCGAAAGATCATCCACCACGCCATCCGCCAGCGGGGAAACCAGCCGCAGGTACATGCGGCTCTTGAGGGCGTTCTGCCCGAACAGAATCTTGGCGTTGCTCGGCAGCAGGTTTTCCACGATGCCTTCGCTCGCATACCCCACGATTGTAGGAATCGTCTCGTTCACCACCAGATCGGTGGTGCCGGCATAGGAGGCCTTGATGCACGAGGTGTTGGTCCCAAAATCGAAACCCACCAGCAGAACCTCGCCCCGGCCGGGTTTGGCAGCCGGCTCGGGCAGCGTGGCCGGCCCGATCTTGCGTTGGAGCTCTTTGGCGGTGTCCGCCGTGAAGGGAGGTACAAAGGTCGTTCGCATGTGCTGTTCCATTGTTCAAGTGCGACACCGCCGGCGGCTCACGGCCGCCGGCGCCCACAGTCGCGAGGCCGCCAGTCTGGCCCACCGCCGCCGAAATGCAAGCGCGGGCTGGGGTCGCGTTACAAACAGCACCCCGGGCTGTAATGGCATTTCCCGCCGTTTATGGAATGATTACCTTCAACGCAAAGGCGAACCATGAGCACCATCGACGAGCAAGAGATGTTTCAGAACGTCACGGACTTTCTGAAGACCAAGGGCATCGAGCTGAAGGAAGGCTCCTACACCCGGCGCATCCGCCAGGGGTGCCGGCTGCTGACCAAGGCCGTCAACACCACCGACAAGGTCATGGAAAAGGCCAAGGTGGAAATGGACGCCGGGCTCGACCGCGTCCGCCAGAAGATCCACGAGAAGACCGCCCCCAAGCCC